>SVIB01000007.1 GCA_015055505.1 Clostridiales bacterium | reverse complement strand
AGAATATAAGAGATATATGCACCACTACAACATGCCCGGTTACGCGTCTGGCGAGGCAAGAGGATTGAAGAGTCCCGGTAGAAGAGAAATCGGTCACGGTGCTTTGGCTGAAAGATCTTTAGAGCCAGTTATTCCTAGTGAAGAAGAGTTCCCGTACGCAATAAGACTCGTTTCGGAAGTTCTCTCTTCAAACGGTTCAACCTCTCAAGCATCCGTTTGCGGATCGACTATGGCTCTTATGGATGCAGGCGTTCCCATTAAGCGTCCTGTTGCAGGTATTGCAATGGGTCTTATCAAAGACGTTGAAAGCGGTAAAGTTTCAGTTCTTTCGGATATTCAAGGCTTAGAAGACTTCCTTGGCGATATGGACTTTAAGGTTGCAGGTACCGTAAAGGGTATTACCGCAATTCAAATGGATATTAAGATTAAAGGTATTGACGAAAATATCTTAAGAACCGCAATTAAACAAGCAAACGAGGGTAGACATTATATTCTCGGTAAAATGCTTGAGTGTATTCCTGAACCAAGCGCTCAACTTAGCAAGTACGCTCCTAAGATTATATCTTTCGTTATCTCAACTGATAAGATTAAAGACGTTATCGGTAGCGGTGGAAAGACTATCAATAAAATTATCGACGAAACTGGCGTTAAGATTGACATTAACGACGACGGAAAGGTTTGCATAGCAACTTACGGAGAAGACCTTTCTATGGCTGAAAAGGCAAAAGCAATGATTATGTCTATTGCAAGAGACCCTGAAGTAGGCGACATGTTCATTTCTACCGTTGTAAGAATTCTTCCAAAGGTTGGCGCGTTCTGTGAACTTGCACCCGGAAAAGACGGTATGATTCATATTTCAAAAATGAGCGAAAAGAGAATTAATTCCGTTGAAGAAGTTCTCGCTATCGGCGATACCGTAAAGGTTGAAATTATCAAGATTGGCGAAAAGGGAATCGACCTTAAACTTCTTGAAAAAATTGAAGGCTAAAAATTTAAAACCCACCGCAAAAGCGGTGGGTTTAGTATATTAAATATCAACAAAAGTTGGTCTATAAGTCGATTTTTGGCATAAAATACAAACGTAATATTTTTGGTGGTCAAAATTATGGAATTTTTAGACGTGTTAAAAATTATCCTAATCGGAATAATTGAAGGCATAACGGAGTGGCTACCCGTATCGAGTACGGGACACATGATGATTTTCGCAAATCTGTGGGAAAAGTTTGGCGGAAGTTTTTGGTCGTCGGCATTTTCTAAAGGTTTTCCCGACGTATTTGATTATATGATACAACTCGGCGCTATAATTGCCGTAGTAGTCGTATTTTTCAATAAAATTTTCCCGTTACAGTTTAATAGAGAGAAGGGCGGAGAAAACGTTATTGAAAAAAGAAAAATTGCAATAAAACCCGACGTTATTTCAATGTGGTTAAAGGTAATAATTGCTTGTATTCCTGCGGTTTTAGCAATAGTTGCCGACGAACTTTTCGAAGGGCTTAATACCACTCAGGAAACTATCGTTATTTCGGTAATGCTTATTGTGTACGGAGTAGTTTTTATAGTAATCGAACAGTTCAATAAAAACAAATCGCCAAAGGTTAATAGCGTAGCCGAGTTATCGTATAAAACGGCGTTTTTTATCGGTTGTTTTCAAGTTTTGGCGTCAATCCCCGGAACGTCCCGTTCAGGAATTACCATAATAGGCGCGCTTATTCTTGGAGTTTCAAGAGTTACCGCAGCCGAATTTACTTTCTTTTTAGCAATACCAACTATGGTTGGCGCAAGCGGGTTTAAAATTCTTAAATTCTTTTTAGACGGGGGAACGTTTACTTCAACTGAAATTTGGGCGTTGCTTTTAGGTATGGTAGTTGCGTTTGCCGTTTCTATGGTTGCGATAAAGGCTCTTATGAGTTTTGTTAGAAAACACGACTTTAAACCTTTTGGATGGTATAGAATAGCGCTTGGCGTTTTATTAATTATAATTTGTTTGATTATACCTTAAAAAATTAGGCGGAGCAATCCGCCTTTTTTTCATAGTATCTTAAGTTGTTTTTTAAAAAATATAAATATTTTTTAAAGTCGGTTAAAAGAGATTGACACCTATAAATCAAAGTAGTAAAATACATTTAGCGAGGTGATTAATATGGATTATAAACGAGTTTTAACAATGCAAGACATTTCATGTTTTGGACAATGTTCTTTAACGGTGGCATTACCTATAATTTCGGCGTGCAAAATTGAAACGACAATACTCCCTTCTGCCGTTTTATCAACTCATACGGGGGGATTTAGCGGTTTTACGTTTAGAGATTTGACTGACGATATTCCTAAAATTATAGACCATTGGGAAAAGGAAGAGATTAATTTTGACGCTTTTTACACTGGGTATTTAGGCAGTTTAACGCAGATAGAATACGTGAAAGATATATCGAAAAGGTTGTTAAAAAAGGATAGCAAATTAATCGTTGACCCCGCTATGGGCGACAACGGAAAACTTTATTCTATTTTCGACTTAACTTACGCTAAAGAGATGGCAAAACTTTGTAAAACGGCTGATATAGTATTACCAAACGTTACCGAGGCGTGCTTTATGACCGGCGTTGAATATAAGGAAAATTACGACGAGGAGTACGTTGATAATCTTTTGCGCGCGCTTACTGAAATTGGTTGTAAAACTATCGTTTTAACGGGTATTGGATATACCGAAGATACGACTGGCGTAGTGGTATACGAAAACGGTAAAAAAGAATATTATAAGCATAAAAAAATCGAGAAAGGATGTCACGGCACGGGAGACGTTTTCTCGTCTGCATTCGTAGGTGCTTATATGCAAGGAAAAACTCTTTTTGAAAGCGCGAAGATTTCCGCGAATTATACCTTAAAGTGTATAGAAAACACACAAGGCGATAAATCGCATTGGTATGGCGTAAAATTTGAAACAGCGCTTGATTTTTTGATTGACAGTTTAAAATAGTTATTAACAGTTAGTTTTTACAGGAAGATTAAAATGCTGGAAAACCGAGAAATGAATATGTGCGAAGGGTCTATACTTAAAAAGTTGATTCTTTATTCCCTTCCGCTGATGGCGACAAATATATTACAACTGCTATTTAATGCCGCAGACGTTGCAGTTTTAGGTGCTTTTAGAGGAGATGCCCCCGTTGCGGCAGTTGGGTCTACCGCCGCTTTAATAAATTTAATAATCGGGCTTTTCGTTGGACTTTCGGTTGGCGCAAACGTTTTAATTGCGAGATGCGTAGGCGAAAACAACGAAAAGCGCGCAAGAAGAATAGTCGGTATGTCTATGCTGATTTCGGTTGCAATCGGTATAGTTTTAGCGATTGTAGGTGTAGTTTTTGCAAAGACGTTTTTAACGTGGATGGCTTGTCCCGACGGGGTTATAGACTTAGCGACTAAATATTTGCAAATCTACTTTTTAGGAATGCCTATAATGCTCCTTTACAACTTTTGCGCGTCTATCTTAAGAGCGGTAGGGGATACCGTAAGACCGCTCATATACCTTGTTGTAAGCGGTGTCGTAAACGTAGGCTTAAACGTGTTTTTCGTGGCAGTTTTAAGTAAGGACGTTGAAGGGGTTGCGATTGCTACGATTACCGCACAAACAATTTCGGCAATTTTGTCGGTTATAGCGCTTTTAAAGGGAAAAGGTTTTGCAAAACTTGAATTAAGAAGAATAAAAATTTACCCCAAAGAACTTGTAATGATGATAAAAATAGGCTTGCCGGCAGGTGTTCAAGGCTGTCTGTTTTCACTTTCAAACGTGTTAATACAGTCAAGCATAAACAGTTTTGGAGATTTAGTCGTAGCGGGAAATTCGATAGCAATGCAACTTGACGGATTTATATTTAACGCTATGAACGCCGTAAGTTTATCTTCACTTGCATTTGTAAGTCAAAATCTCGGAGCAAACAATTACGAGCGCATCAAAAAAACTCTTGGATGCGCAATCGGGCTTGTCGTTGCCGTGGGAATTATCGTTTCGGCAATAATAATGGCAATTTCGCCTTTGGTTTGTTCGTTTATAGCAGATAGCGAAGCCGTTATCGAATACGCTCTAATTAGAGTGTATATGATTGCCACAACCTATTTCTTGTGCGGAATAATGGACGTTTTAAGCAATTCGTTAAGAGGACTGGGGCTGTCGTCGCTTGCAATGTGTTTAACTTTAATAGGTACGTGTTTATTGAGAGTCGTATACGTGTGGACGGTACTCGTATGGTATAGAAGTTTATACGTTTTATACGCCGTATACCCTATAAGTTACGTGATAAGCATAATAATGTTTGCTATTGCGTATATTCCAGCGATGAAAAAAATAAAAAGACAAACGGAAGAAAGAAAAAACCCAATGCTTAGTATTTAAGCATTGGGTTTTAATATTAGGGGTGAATTATACTTTAAGTGCAACACTTTAATTAGATAAGTTTTAGCCTATAAAGGATAGGAGAATAAACCTATTTGCACGAATAATAAAAGGGATAATCCGTAATAAGTAAATACCGAAATAAGGTCGTTAACCGTCGTAATAAGCGGACCTGACGCAACTGCTGGGTCAATGCCGATTTTTTTAAATCCCATAGGAATTAAAGTGCCGATAAGACTTGCCATTACGGTAGTTGCCACAAGCGAAAATCCTATGCAAGCCGAAATCTCAAATCCGTATAAAGGAATACCGTAATCTTTTGGATAATCGGTTAGGTAGGTGACGTATAAGCCGATAAATACGAAAGAAATAATACCTATTATAAGCCCGTTTAAAAGACCTACCCTAAGTTCTTTTAAAATAAATTTAATCTTATCTTTTCCTTTAAAATCCTCGTCGCCTAAAACTCTTATGGTAACGCCGAGTGACTGCGTGCCCGTATTACCGCTCATACCCAAAATAAGACTTTGGAAAGAGTATAAAATCAAAAGTCCCATAGGTATATTTTCTTGGAATTTAGTAATAACGCTTGAAACGACAAGACCGAGCGCTAAAAGAATTAAAAGCCAAGGAATACGCTTTTTAATACTTTTAAAAACGGGTTCGTTTACGTCTTCCTCTTCGGTAAGACCTGCAAGTTTTGCATAGTCTTCACCGAGTTCTTCATCCACAACTTCTACGATATCGTTAGAAGTTATAACGCCGATAAGCAAATTATCTTTGTTTAAAACGGGTATAGAGTCTTCGGAGTAGTCTTTTAACTGTTCCAAACATGCGGAAACGCTCTCTTTTGCGTATACGTAAGGATAAGAAGTGGTTATAATATCGTCAAGCGGAGTCGTATCCCTTGCCCGAATTAAATCTTTAAGTTGGATTGCGCCGTAAAAAGTATCGTCTTCGTTAAGGGCGTAAAGAGTAGTTATGTTATCGTTCTCTTCAGCCTCTTTAATGACGGCGCGCATGGCTTGTTTTACGGTGAAAGTCTTTTTAAAAGAGATGTAGTTAGTAGTCATCTTGCTACCGATTTCGTCTTCCCCGTAGGAGTCGATAAGTTGAATGTCTGCAACAGACTCCTTTTCCATGAGGTTTATAATCTCTTCTTTTTTCTCTTCTTCAAGTTCGTCAAGAACGTCAACTGCGTCGTCGGCGTCCATGCTTTCGATAATGTCAGCCGCTTTTTCGCTATCTAATTCTTCAATGTATTCTTCAACCTCGTCAAGATATGCGAATACGTCGGAAACTCTATCAACGCCAAGCGCTTTATAAAGGTGCGAACGCTGTTCTTTGGTAAGGCGGGGGAGAATAGACGCAATATCGTTTTCGTGATAATCGCTTAACTTTTCACGTAAATTTTTTAACGACAGATTACTGCTAAAAAACTCAAGAATTTCTTGTTCGTAGTCACGTTTTTCCGGCACGTAAATTTGTTCTTCTTCAATTAAGTTTTTTTCTTCTTCGTTCATACTACCCCTCCTTTCGTTTATACCGTTATTTTAACATAATTTTATAAATTAGACAAGAAAATTAAAGAAATACCTTGAACTAAATCAAAAAAAATGTTATTATATAGAAGAAAAAGATTTTTACGAGGTTAAAATGGAAAAGTCAATTTTTGGAACTTTGTCAAGCGGAGCGCAAGTTCATGCTTATTTGCTTAAAAACAGTAACGTTGAGGTAACACTTTTAGATTACGGCGCAACCGTGCAATCTTTAAAGTATAAGGGCGTAGACGTTGTTTTGGGTTATAAAGATATTAAGCAGTATGAAAGCGGGGACGACTATCTCGGCGCTGTTATAGGTAGAGTGGCAAACCGTATTAAAGGCGCGTCGTTTACTTTAAATAAAAAGAAATATTCGCTTTATGCTAACGATGGAAAAAATACTCTTCACGGCGGAAAGAACGGATTTAACGCTTACGTTTGGGAAGTGGAAAATTATACCGAAACCGAAATTAAATTTAAAAGACTTTCTCCTGCAAAAGAAGAGGGCTTTTCGGGCAATCTTTTAGTTGGCGTAAGATATTATTTGACCGAAAAAGGGCTTGGAATAGAGTATACTGCAGTATCGGACGCCGATACCGTAGTAAATTTAACAAATCACACTTACTTTAACTTAAACGGTGACGAAACTGCGGAAAATATGTTCCTAAAAATAAACGCCGATTATTATACGCCGATAGACAAAAATCTTATTCCTACCGGAGAAGTGTTGCCCGTTAAAGATACGCCAATGGATTTCAACTGGGCTAAATTCGTAGGAAAAGATATTGAAGAAGAATTCGAGCAGTTAGAGTTGGCGGGCGGTTACGACCATAATTACGTTATAAAGGGCGACGGATTTAGAGAATGCGCCGTACTTTCAAGCGGAAGAAAAAATATTTTAATGAGATGTTTTACCGACCGTGAGGGCGTGCAGTTTTACAGCGGTAACTTTTTAAAAGGCGAAATGGGAAAAGACGGTTACGAGTATAAGAAGAGATACGGAGTATGTCTTGAAACCCAAAGTTTTCCCAATGCTGTAAACGAGAAAGCCTTTAAATCTCCCGTACTTAAAAAAGATGAAGTTTACAAGACTGTAACCGAGTACCGTTTTGAAGATTTTTTACCAGTTGAATAAATTTAAGTGAGCGTGTAAACGCTCTCTTTTTAAATAATTAGTTTTGGAGAAGATATGATAAGTAAACCCAAAATTAAGCCGTCTTCAACCCAAATAATTATGATAAGTTTTTTGTTTGCGATTTTAATAGGGAGCGTTTTGTTGGTTCTCCCCATAAGCGCAAAAAACGGAAAATCGGTTAATTATTTGGATGCTTTGTTTACGGCGACAACGGCGACGTGTGTTACCGGACTTGTTACGCTACCAACCGTTACGACGTGGAGCGTTTTCGGGCAAGTTGTTATACTTGTGTTAATTCAAATTGGCGGACTTGGGGTAATAACGGTATTGGCAGGCGTTGCTATAGCAATAAATAAAAAACTCGGATTAAAAGACAGTGCCTTACTTCAAGATTCTTTTAATTTAAACTCCTTGTCAGGTATGTCAAAATTCGTTAAAAAAGTTATATTGGGGACTTTAACCGTAGAGGGCATAGGGGCATTAGCGTATATGACGGTATTCGTTCCTGAGTTTGGAGCAAAAGGAATATGGATATCTCTCTTTAATTCTGTTTCGGCTTTTTGTAACGCGGGAATTGATATTATAGCAGAAAACAGTCTTATAAATTACGTTACAAATCCAATTGTAAATGCTGTAACCTGTATACTTATAGTTTTTGGCGGGTTAGGGTATATCGTTTGGTGGGACATAATAAGGGTCTTGAAATTGTTCAAGAAAGAAAAGTTTAAGTGCCTGAGAAAACTTACTTTACATAGTAAAATAGTGATAGTAACGACCCTTTTGCTTATTTTTGGAGGGGCATTGCTGATATTTTTGTTTGAATATTCAAATCCTTTAACTCTTAAAGGTTTATCGCTGTTTGATAAAATACAGGCGTCTTTTTTCCAATCGGTAACGACAAGGACTGCCGGTTTTGCAACTTTACCGCAAGAATATTTAAAAGACTCAACCGTAATTATATGTATCATTTTAATGTTTGTCGGCGGTTCGCCTGTCGGTACCGCTGGCGGAGTTAAAACCGTAACGTTAGTCGTTCTTATTGCAACGACTTTATCAACGGTTTCCGGTAGGGATGAGGTTACTTTATTTAACCGTGATTTATCTAGAGAGATAACGAAAAAAGCCGTTGCAGTAAGTATGATGTCGTTATTGATAGTGGTTTGTTCAACGGTACTTTTGTTATTAGTAACGGTTGCACCGTTCGTTGACGTACTGTATGAGGTGGTAAGCGCTACTGCAACAGTTGGTCTTACAAGAAATTTAACTTCGAGCATAGAAGGTTGGGGAAAAATCATTTTAATTATAACAATGTATTTAGGTAGAGTTGGACCTATATCTCTTGCCGTTGCGTTTAAAGTTAAGAAAAAAACTATAAAAGGTATTAAAAATCCTACTGAAGAAATAAGCGTAGGATAAAGGAGTATATATGAGTATAAATAAAACGTACGCAGTGTTTGGTCTTGGTCAGTACGGTTTGGCTATTGCTCGAGAATTGGTTAAAAGCGGGGCAGATGTCCTCGCAGTCGATATAGACGAACAAAAAGTAAATAAAGCAGCATTGGAAATTCCACTTTGCAAATGTGCAGACGTAACCAATGCGGACGTGATACGTCGGTTAGGAGTCTCCAATATTGACGTCGTAATAATTGCTATGGCAAACAATTTAGAGGCAAGTGTGCTTTCCGTGATGCTATGCAAAGAGGTTGGTGTAAAAACGGTAATCGTTAAAAGTGGCGACGAAATGCAAAATAAAATTTTGACTAAAATAGGGGCGGATAAAATAGTCTTTCCCGAAAGGGAGTCTGGCGTTCGCTTAGCCAAAAACATCCTAAGTTCGGGTTTTATTGATTTGGTTGAATTGAGCGAAGACGTTTCAATAGTTGAATTAAACGTTAAAAACGAATGGTTGGGGAAAACGCTTATCGAGTTAAATTTAAGAAAAAAGTATTCGTTTAACGTAGTAGCGATAAAAAGAGGTGAAACGATAGACGTAGACGTAGATCCGACCGAGCCTTTAACGGACGACGAAAAACTTGTCGTTATTGTAAAATCCTCTAAACTTTCAAAAATAAGATAATAAAAAACCGAGAGTGTGCGATACTCTCGGTTTTTGTATTGATAATCAACTTATAGAGGGGTTTTAGTTTAATTCAAAGACCTTAACAAGTTTTGGCTGAGCGCCCGTTTCGGGGTCTAATTCCATAATTAAAACGTCTTTCATATATTCGTTCCATTTATCAACTATAGGGCTTTCGGCTTGCATTTTAGTTGCGTACTCGACACCTTTTTCACATTCGTAATATCCAAAGAGAGTAGTGCCGTTTTTCCAAATGGTATAATTTCTAATGCCCGCTTCGGTTAAAAGGTCTTTAAGTTCTTGCCAAATTTCATCGTGGCGCTTAACGTATTCATTTTCTTTGCCATCTACAATTTTTGCGCTCCATGCATACTTTTCCATAAAAAATAAAACTCCTTAGCATTTTATATTATTGTAACACTTAATATGAATTTAGTCAACTGTAAAAGTGAAGGGTTCTTATAATTTTATTGACAGAATTAACGTAAATGCTGGGCTATAAGTCGATTATCGCCCAAATTTTATTATCGCCATTAAAAAAAGGATTTTTCACAGTTATTTCTTTTTTATTTACTTGTAAATAAAAGACATTTGTGGTAAAATACTATAAACGGCTAAAGGTGTATTATGAACGATTTTTTTGACGAAAACAAAACTCAAAATGAAAACTTGCAATATAATCCTTTTGAGAATAGAGAAAACGTTATTCAAAATAACGAACGGTTAATTTCTCAAAATAACGAGTATAGAGAATATGAAGAATACAAAAAAGCGCGCAGTTTTTCAAGAACACCGCTTATTCTTTCTTTGTTTGGACTGCTTTGTTCGTTGTTCGTCGGCTTAGGCATAGGTTTTTCTCTTCCGTCCCTAATACTTTCGGCTATAAGATACACTCAAAAGCCAAATAAAACGCTTAGGTGGGCAATAGTTATTTCAATCGTCGGCGTTACGCTTTCACTACTGTTTATCGCAACTTTTATTTACGCCGTAGTTTCGGGTTATATAACTCAGTTAAATTTTGCCTAAACGCTATTAGAAAAATAAAAAAAGGGCATAATACCATTAGGTATTATGTTAAACGATAAAGAATTTTCAGTTTTAGAACTTTTAAAAACTTTTTGCGGAAGGGAGTATAAGTTGTTTTCTCTTTCGGTTTTATGCGAGGGGTTACAGCCGATATCTTTTTCTCTTGAAGAAATGGAATCGGTATTAAAAACTCTTGATGAAAAAGGTTACGTCGAAATAAAATATTTTAAAGGCGAAGAAGTCTTAATAAAACCTTTACCTTTAGGGTATTCAGTTATAAAACACGAGCAAAAACCTCAAATTTTACAGTCTCCCCCTCAAAAACCGTTGACAAAAAAAGACAAGTTGACAGTCTTTTTTATATGTTTTTTAGGCTCTCTAATAGGTTCGTTTGCAGTCTTTGTTTTGGGGATTTTGCTATGCTGACGGGAAAAGAAATTGCGCTAATTAAAGCGATAACTTCCTTTTGCGGAGAGGATAGCGGATGCCTTATTGAGGAGGCAAAACTGTATGCAAAAGTAAAGGGTAAAAAGTTTAACGAAGTTCAATTTGATTTAGCGTTGAAAACTCTTGAAGACGAAGGTTATTTTGACCTTATAAGATGTAGCAGGGGAGAGGAAAAACTGCTGTATCTATCGCCAAAAATAAAAGCAAAAAATTACGAGAGAGAACGCAAACAACTTGCAAACAGTTTATTGATAAAAATACTTTTTGCGGTGCTTGGCTCGGTTTGTGCGTTTTTGGTTACGAAAATACTGTACGGGTTATTTTAATTATGGAACAAAAGAAATTTATATTACGCGCCGACTATACACCTACGGGAGATCAGCCGGAGGCAATAAAAAGTTTAACGGAAGGGATAGAAGACGGGTTAAAATCTCAAGTTCTCGTCGGCGTTACGGGTAGCGGTAAAACCTTTACTATGGCAAACGTTATCGCAAACGTGCAACGCCCGACTCTCGTAATTGCGCACAACAAAACTCTTGCCGCGCAACTTTGTAACGAGTTAAGGGAATTTTTCCCCGAAAATAGGGTTGAATATTTTGTTTCTTATTACGATTATTATCAACCCGAATCGTATATTCCGTCAACCGACACGTATATCGAAAAAGACCTTTCCATAAACGACGAAATTGATAAACTTCGCCATAGCGCGACTTGTTCGCTTGCCGAGAGAAAGGACGTAATAGTCGTTGCGTCCGTTTCTTGTATATACGGACTCGGCGCGCCCGAAGAATATTACGCTTTGGCAATTTCTATCCGTGAAGGAATGACTTTAGACCGTGACGAACTTATGCGAAAACTCGTATCAAGACAGTACGAAAGACGGGACGTTGACTTTCAAAGAGCGTCGTTTAGAGTTCGTGGCGACGTGGTTGAAATTTTTCCTGCGTCTAACGACGAAATTTATATAAGAGTAGAGTTTTTCGGTGATGAAGTAGATAGAATAAGCGAGTGCGAATTTGTAACGGGTAAACCTATAAACCGACTAAGTCACGTAGCCATTTTCCCTGCAAGCCATTACGCAGTCGGAGACGAAAAGATGGAAGAGTCTTTAAAACGCATTGAAAACGATATGCGTATTGAGGTTGACGCCCATAAATCGCAAGATAAACTTTTAGAGGCGCAAAGACTTTTGCAAAGAACGTCTTACGACCTTGAAATGATGCGTGAAATAGGTTATTGTAGCGGAGTGGAAAATTACAGCCGTTATTTTGACGGAAGAAACCCCAACGAACCGCCGTTTACCCTTTTAGATTATTTCCCCAAAGATTTTATAGTTTTTATTGACGAAAGTCACATGACCGTTCCTCAAATAAGGGCAATGTATAACGGCGACAGGTCGAGAAAAAACAACTTGGTGGATTACGGATTTAGATTAAAATCGGCGTACGATAACAGACCTTTAACTTTTGCTGAATTTAATCAAAGAATAGGTCAAACCGTGTTTATTTCGGCAACGCCGGCTGAATACGAAATGAATTTAGCGGACAATACCGCCGAGCAAATAATACGGCCGACGGGACTTTTAGACCCTAAAGTTGAAGTTCGCCCGACGAGAGGACAAATAGACGATTTGCAAACGGAGATAAACGAAGTCGTAAAGACGGGCGGAAGAGTGCTCGTTACTACGCTTACGAAAAAGATGGCGGAAAGCCTTACCGATTACTTAAAAGAGCAGTCGGTAAAAGTCCGTTATATGCATAGCGATATAGACACCTTAGAGAGAATTGATATAATACAGGAACTCCGCAGAGGAGATATAGACGTACTCGTCGGTATAAACCTTTTAAGAGAAGGTCTTGACCTTCCCGAGGTTAAACTCGTCGCTATAATCGACGCGGATAAGGAAGGTTTTTTGCGTAGCGATACCGCACTTATTCAAACGATAGGAAGAACGGCGAGAAACGCAGAGGGCAGGGTAATTATGTACGCCGATAATATAACGGGCAGTATGAAACGGGCTATGGACGAAACTGCAAGAAGGCGTAAAATACAGACGGAATACAACGAAAAGCACGGAATAGTTCCAAAGACTATTATTAAAAAGATAGTAAACACGTTGGAAATTACCAAGAAAGAAGATAATACGAGGGATATAAAGATGACGGATATCCCCGAAGAAATCGAGAAATTAAAGGCGCTTATGAAAATTGCCTCTCAAAATCTTGATTTTGAAAAGTGTATCGAGATAAGAGATACCATAGCGCAACTGAAAAAGAAGATGCGTGCAAGATAACGAGGTTAAACTGTAAAATGATAAATTACATTAAGGTAAAAGGAGCAAAAGAGAATAACCTTAAAAACGTGAGTATTGACATACCGAGAGATAAACTCGTAGTTTTCACAGGTCTATCGGGTAGCGGAAAATCCACGCTTGCTTTCGATACTATTTTTGCCGAAGGGCAAAGAAAGTATATGGAAAGTTTGTCAAGTTACGCGAGAATGTTTTTAGGGCAAATGGAAAAACCCGACGTTGAGAGTATAGAAGGGTTATCTCCTGCAATTTCAATAGACCAAAAAACCACGTCCAATAATCCTCGTTCAACTGTTGGTACGGTAACCGAAATTTACGATTATTTAAGACTTTTATATGCAAGAATAGGTATTCCTCACTGTCCAAAATGCGGACGGGAGATAGAGAGAATTACCGTTGACCAAATTGCGGAAAAAGTGCTTGAAATGGACGGCGGTACGAAGTTTTTGGTAAACGCTCCCGTCGTTAGAGGTAGAAAAGGAGAGTATACCAAACAACTCGAAGGGTATAGAAAGAGCGGTTTTGCAAGGGTTGAAATAGACGGCTCGGTATTTGACCTTACCGAAGATATAAAACTCGATAAAAACTTAAAACACAATATTTCCGTAGTAGTAGACAGACTTATCGTAAAAGACGGAATAAGGAAAAGACTTACCGACAGTTTAGAAACGGCTTTAAAACTTGCCGACGGGTTAGTCGTTATACAAGTAGACGGAAAAGACACGCTCTATTCAACCAATTACAGTTGTCCCGATTGCGGAATTTCAGTAGAAGAAATAGAGCCGAGACTATTTTCGTTTAACAATCCTTTCGGCGCGTGCCCCGAGTGTAAAGGTTTAGGTTTTACTACGAGAATTGATGAAAATCTCGTTATTGGCGATCCGAATAAATCGTTGAGGGAAGGGGCTTTGGCTGTAACGGGTTGGAATTTAGACAGCGGTAAAATGGTACAAATGTATTTTAACGCCTTATCAAAACACTACGGTTTTAGTATGGACGTACCCGTAAAAAATTTGCCGAGAGAAGTGGTGGATTTACTTTTATACGGTACGAAAGGCGAAAAAATACTTATGTCTTATTCGACCAATACTTCAAGAGGGCAGTTTTACGCAAGATACGAGGGCGTAGTAAACAATCTTGAAAGAAGATATAAAGAAACTACAAGCGATTACACAAAAAGTGAAATCGAAAAGTATATGATAAGCGCAGACTGTCCCGTATGCAAGGGCAAAAGACTTAAAAAAGAGGCTTTGGCAGTTACCGTTGGCGGACTGAATATAATGGAACTTTGCGACCTTTCAATAATCAAAATGAAAGATTTTATCGCGGGATTATCCCTTACGGTCACTCAAGCGATAATCTCAAAAGCCATTTTAAAAGAGATAAATGCAAGACTGAAATTTTTAGAGGACGTAGGACTTGGGTATTTAACTCTTTCGAGGACGGCGGGAACTCTTTCGGGTGGAGAAGCGCAAAGAATAAGACTTGCAACCCAAATTGGTAGCGGTCTTACGGGCGTTTTGTATATTTTGGACGAGCCGAGTATTGGACTTCACCAAAGGGATAACGAAAAACTTATTCATACGCTAACGAAACTGAGAGATTTAGGAAATACGCTTATAGTTGTTGAACACGACGAGGACACTATGAGAAACGCCGATTTTATCGTGGATATTGGTCCAAAGGCAGGTGTTCACGGCGGTGAAATCGTCGCAAGCGGTAGCGTAGAAGATATTTGCAATACTCCAAATTCTATTACGGGCGATTACCTTTCGGGTAGACGGAAAATTGAAATTCCTTCGGTTAGAAAACAACCCGACGGCAGATGGCTTTCGGTTATAGGCGCAAGGCAAAACAACTTAAAAAACGTTGACGCAAAATTTCCGGTAGGCTTGTTTACTGCGGTAACGGGAGTATCGGGTAGCGGTAAAAGTTCGCTTGTAAACGAGGTCTTGTTGCCAATAGTTGCAAATACTAAAAACGGCTCTAAAATCCGTTACGGTAAGTGCGAAAAAGTAGAAGGATTAGAGCATTTTGATAACGTAATAGCAATAGACCAATCGCCGATAGGAAGAACGCCGAGGAGCAATCCAGCGACTTATACGGGGGCTTTTACTACGATAAGAGAGATTTTTGCAACCTCAAACGACGCAAAAGAAAGGGGATATAAAGCAGGTAGATTTTCCTTTAACGTAGCAGGCGGAAGATGTGAAAGATGTCAAGGCGACGGAATAATAAAAATCGAAATGCACTTTTTACCAGACGTTTTCGTATCGTGCGAGGTATGTAAGGGAAAGAGGTATAATTACGAAACTCTCGAAGTTAAATACAAGGGTAAAAATATCGCCGACGTTTTAGATATGACGGTAGACGAGGGTGTGGAGTATTTCCAAAACATTCCAAGGGTTTACAACAAAATAAAAACTCTTCAAGACGTCGGTCTTGGGTATATAAAACTCGGTCAGCCCGCAACGACTTTGTCGGGCGGAGAGGCGCAAAGAGTTAAACTTGCAACTGAACTTTCCAAGCGCTCTACGGGTAGAACGTTGTATATTTTAGACGAGCCTACGACGGGACTTCACAGTTACGACGTAGATAAACTTATAACCATTCTTAACCGATTGACTGATTCGGGAAATACGGTAATAGTAATAGAGCATAATCTTGATATTATAAAAGTTGCCGACTATATCGTAGATTTAGGTCCTGAAGGCGGAGACGGTGGCGGAACTGTCGTTGCAACGGGCAGTCCCGAAGAGGTTGCAAAGGTAAAAGAAAGTTATACCGGACAATTTTTAGACGGAATATTAAATAAGAGGTTAAACTGATGATAAGAGATCAATTTAAAGACGTAAAAAAAGTAACAGCAAAAGAAACTCGAAAAAAGGCGACGATGGGCGAAAAAAATTTCTACGCAAAACAGATAGGAAAGTATCAAGACTTGTCGAAAAGCGTAGGTATTTCTATGATTATTACTACCTCTATGTTAGCAATTGCCTTTGCCCTTGCATTAATTCTTTTTATCTTTACGAGAGGAACGGAAAGCGAATACGAAACTTGGCGTTTCGTAGTTTGGACGTCCATATTTGCGGTAAGTTTTATTTTTACCGTCGTTTGGTATATTTTTATAAAGCCGTCACTGCTTAGAAAGATAGAAGATTATAGGCACGAACTTGAAAGAATAAACGCTCAAAGTCTTTCAAAGGCAAGAGGAATTTACTCGTTATACGGCGAAGATTATAAGCGCAAGCAAGAAAAAATTCACGAGGAAGAAAAGAAAAAAGCCGAAAAAGAGGCTAAGGAAAAAGCCGAGCGAACGGCGACCTTAGAGGAAAATGCCGAAAATGATAGCGAAAAGGGTGTAAATTAGCCCTTAAAAAGGTAAAAATTGTTTAATTTAATTGACTTATTACACTATTATATGATAATATAAGTATATGGATTTTAAAGAATACGGATTAGTGCTTATAACCGACGAAAAACAAAGATTATATTTCCTCGGTTTTCACAGTACGGCGGGTTACGTTATGCTTACCCCAGAAAAGACAGTTTTCGTTGTAGACAGTAGATATATTTCCGCAGCGAAAAAGGCTCTTACGCCAAAGGGAATCGAGGTTGTTTTAGGCGTTGATTATACTCCGCTTTTAAAAGAAGTTGAAAATCTTTCCAATAAAACTGTAGCGATAGATTATACCGTTACTACGGTATCGCAATTTGAAAAATATAAAGAGTTAGGTCTTAAATTAACTGACGTTTCGAGCGAAATAGTCAATGAAATGGCGGTTAAAACAGAGGACGAGATAAAATATATTCAAAAGGCGTGCAATATTGCTGAAAAGGCTTGGAAGGAAGTTATACCTCTTATACGAGAGGGAATTACCGAAAGACAACTTGCAAACGAACTTGAATATAGGTTTAAAAAATACGGCGCGTCGGGACCGTCTTTTGATACGATTATTGCTTTCGGCAAAAACGCAGCCGTACCCCATCACGAAACGGGCGATACGAAACTGCAGAAAAACCAATGTGTTTTAATGGATTTTGGGTGCGTATATAAAGGGTATTGCTCGGATATGACGAGAACTTTATTTTTTGGAGAGCCAAGCGAGAAGTTTTTAAGGGCGTATTTAGCGACTTTAACCGCGCACGTTAAGTCGGCGGAAGAAATTAAGTCGGGTATGACGGGAAAAGAGGCTGACGCGATTGCAAGAACTCACCTTGAAAGTCTTGGTTACGGCAAATATTTTACACATTCTTTAGGACACGGAATAGGTGTAAATATACACGAATTTCCTACGCTTTCCCCGAAAGGCGAGGCAGTTTTAAAAGAAAATATGGTATTTTCCAACGAACCGGGGGTTTATTTGGACGGTAAGTTCGGTATAAGAATAGAAGATAGCGCACGTATCGAAAACGGAAAATACAAGTCGTTTATGAAAGACGATAAATCCCTTATCGTGATAAACGGCGGAAAAATCACAAGAAAAAAATTATTAAAATAGATAAACTTAAGGAGTTAATTTTATGGTATTAGCAGGCGATTTAAGAAAGGGTGTAACTATCGAGTACGATGGAAAAGTTTGGACTGTAGTAGACTTCCTTCACGTAAAACCCGGTAAGGGCGCAGCGTTTGTAAGAACTACGCTTAAAAACGTAGTTGAAGGTAAAGTATTACAAGTAACTTTCAACCCCACTGAAAAATTTGAAAACGCAGTTATCGAAACTAAGAGAATGACTTATTCTTATAACGACGGCGATTTCTATTATTTCATGGACGAAGAGTACAATATGGAACCCCTTGAATACGACCAAGTTGAAGACGCTCTTAAATGGATTAGAGAAAACGATCCTGTAGTAGTTAAATTCTACAAGGGCAAGGCTTTCTCTGTAGATTGCGAAAACTTCGTTGAACTTTTAGTAACCGAATCCGAACCCGGTGTTGCAGGTAACACGGCAACTAACGCTACCAAGAGAGCAGTTTTGGAAACGGGTGTTGAAATTCAAGTTCCTATGTTCGTTAACGAGGGTGAAACTATAAGAGTTGACACCAGAACCGGCGAATACATGGAAAGAGTTAAGAAATAAGCAACGGTTAGAGATGGCGTTTATAAAAATTTAAACGCCGTCTTTTTTTGAATTATGAAAAGTATCTTAGTTACGGGCGCGTCGGGCGGAATAGGTCAGGCTATTTGCCGAGAGATGGCAAAATGCGGATACTTCGTCGGCGTGCACTACAATACGAATAAAGAAAAGGCGGAAACTCTTGCAAAAGAAATAGGAGGAGTTGCCGTCTGTTTTGACGTTAAAAACTCTAAAAGCGTAGAAGAGGGAATAAAATCTTTTGCTAAAAAGAGCGGAGGGTTATCCGCTCTCGTATGTTCAGCGGGGATTGCTCAAACGATAAAACCCGTTGTGGATATTACCGACGAAGAATTTGACGAGGTAGTGGCAGTCAATTTAAAAGGTGTTTTTAACGCGAATAAATACGCTCTTCCGTATATGTTTGAAAGGGGTGGGGCAATCGTCAATATATCGTCAATGTGGGGACTTGTCGGCTCGTCTTGTGAAAGCGTATATTCGGCAACTAAGTCCGCCGTATTGGGATTTACTAAATCTTTAGCAAAAGAATACGCCTCTGCGAATATTCGTGTAAACGCTATTGCAGCAGGGTATATTGATACGTCTATGAACGACAACCTTTCAAAAGAAGATAAGGCGTTGGCGATTGAGGACGTTCCGTTTAAAAGAGCGGGCACGCCCGAAGAAGTGGCAAAATGCGTAAGATTTTTGATTGAAGACGGTTCTTTTATAAGCGGAGAAACTTTAAACGTTTCGGCTGGCGAAGTTATCGTGTAAATTACGGCTAAAAATAATATTTCTAAAACAATTTTCCTAAAAAAAAGAGGAAATTTGTAAATTTGAGGGATATAATTTTAAAGTAAAATCTTTAACCTACTTTTTAAGGAGAGTTTATGAGAGAAATTACCTTAGCAAAAGAAAAGCAGTTTTTTTCTCAATACGCTTGTTATTCGGACAAGACGAAAGGTAGAGAAAAGCCCGAAGACGCTTGTCCTATGCGTACCGAATTTCAACGCGATAGAGATAGAATTATGTATTCAAAAGCGTTCAAGCGCTTAAAAAATAAAACGCAGGTTTTCTTTTCGCCCGAGGGTGACCATTATATGACTCGGTTAACTCACACTTTAGACGTTGCGCAAGTAGCAAGGTCAATAGCAAGGTGTCTTGACTTAAACGAGGACTTATGCGAGGCAATAGCCCTCGGTCACGACCTTGGACATACGCCATTCGGTCATACGGGTGAAAGAGTTTTAAGTAAACTTAATCCTAACGGGTTTGAACATAACGTGCAATCTTTAAGAGTGGTTGACGTTTTGGAAAAAGACGGCTTAGGGTTAAACCTTACCTATGAAGTTAGGGACGGTATATTAGAGCATAGAAAATCGGGTAATCCGCATACTTTAGAGGGTAAAATCGTATCTATTGCCGATAGAATAGCGTATATGAATCACGATATAAGCGACGCTATAAGGGCTGGTATTTTCAAAGAAAGCGATTTACCTAAAACGGTAACCGACGTGCTTGGGCATAGCAACGCGGAAAGAATTAATAATATGGTACTCTCCATCTATAAAAACTCTAAAGACAAAAATGAAGTTTCTATGGAAGAAGAGGTTAAAAAAGCGACGGAGGAATTGAGAGATTTCCTTTTCGAGCGCGTTTATATGGATTTAGCGGCAAAAGAAGAAGAGGCAAGGGCACATGAAATGCTTTCGGCTTTATATTCTTATTTTAAAACGCATACGGAAAAACTTCCCGAATTTAACAAATCAATGTTAGATAAATATGGGGTTGACGCCGTTATTTCCGATTACATATCGAGTATGACGGATAGGTACGCCGTCTACGTCTTTGAAGAAATATTTGTACCTAAAAACTTTTTAATGAGATAATAATGGCATTTGACGAAAAGTTCCTTGACGAACTCAAACAAAAAAACAATATAGTTGACGTTGTTGGGAAATATTGCGTGCTAAAAAAACGCGGTAACGTCAATCATTGGGCGTGCTGTCCTCTTCCGGGGCATACCGAAAAAACCCCTTCGTTTACAGTAAACGAGGCAGGGCAATTTTTCAAGTGCTTTGGATGCGGAAAGGGCGGTGACGTTATTACCTTTGTTATGATAATGGAAAATCTTGATTATTTGGGGGCGATAAGACTTCTTGCCGAGTGGGCGGGAATGTCAATGCCCGAAGATACGCGAGATTATAGCGAAATTGCAAAGGAGAGGTCGGATAGGGACAGGCTTTTAGCGTTAATGAAGGAAACCGCGCTGTTTTACGTTAGAAATCTTGCAAAACCCGAGGCTGAAGAGTTTAACAGTTATATATCAAGGCGAGGTTTTGACCGTAAAACGGTAACTGCTTTTGGAATGGGTGCGTCTTTTGATAGGTTTGGACTTGTAAATCATCTTAAACAAAAGGGCTACACCGAAGAAGAAATGCTCAAATGCGGTGTTTGTAAAAAGAAAGTCCGTGCGGATGAAAACGGCAAAGATACAAGTTATATATATGACGACCAATGGGGTAGACTTATCGTGCCGATTATAAATAACCTCGGCAACGTAATTGCTTTCGGCGGTCGGCTTTTAGAGGCAAAGCCCAATTTCGGTAAATATAATAACACTCAAGAAACGTCATTATTTATAAAAAATAGAACGCTATATAATATTAATAATCTAAAAAAGGAAAAAAATCTTCACGGAATAACTGACGTTATTATGGTAGAGGGGTATATGGATACCATAGCCCTTTATCAAGCGGGATTTAGAAACGTAGTAGCCTCGATGGGTACGTCGCTTACCGTAGAGCAGGCAAGGACGATAAAAAGATACGCAGATACCGTTATCATAAGTTACGACGGGGACGGAGCGGGGCAAAAGGCGACTATAAGAGGACTTGAAATGTTCCAAAAGGAAGGACTTAACGTAAAAGTCGTAAGACTTCCCGAGGGATTAGACCCCGACGACGTAATAAAAAAATACGGAGCGGACAAGTACCGTGAACTTTTAATAGAGGCAATGCCACTCGTAGACTTTAAGATTTATAATCTTAAAAAGAGTTATAATTTAAAGGATACGCAAAGCAAAAGAAAGTATTTAAACGAAGCGTTGAAGGTTATAGCCGAAGTTGAAAGCGAAAGCGAGAGAGAGGATTTACTTAGAAAACTTGGACACGACACCAATACAACTTTTGAATCTTTAAAGAGAGATTTGGACAAAAACAGCGGTATTAAAGTGCAAAAAGAAGAACCGGTAATAGAGCGGAATTCAAGTTTAGACGGTTTGAAAAACGCAGAAAGGTTTATTCTTTGCGCAATGCTTTTCAATAAGTCGTACGCAAAAAGCACGAATCCGTTTTTAATAAACTTTACCGACCAAGTACATATAAGAATTTGCGATATAATAAGCGAAAATAGGGAAGAGAATAAAGAAATTTTCCCTGCAACCGTCGCAAAACTTTTCGACGAAAAAGAACTTGTCGAATATAACGCCGTCTTATCGTCGGGAGATAACGTTTTTGGGTCTAACACCGAAGAAAGGTTTTATATAGACTGTTTAAATACTGTGAAAAAAGCAGGGCTTGAAAGTGATTTAAAAGAATTAAATGCGGTATTTTCACAAGAGAGTGACCTTGAAAAAAGAAAACAAATAGTAAAAATGATTGCGGAAATCACCGCAAAACTTGCTAAATATTAACGGAGGAAAAATTATGGCAATTACCGAAGAACAAGTACAACTTATAATAAAAACACTTGTTGACGAGTATTCTAAAAAAGGCTCTATAGGGTCGGACGCTCTTTGCGACCGTATTGAAAAATACGATATGGATGCAGAGCAAGTAGACCTTATTTATAAGGCTCTTGAAAGTAACAATATTAAAATTATAGACGATTACGAAAAAGACAAAGAACTTTACGAACAACTCCTTAAAGAAATAAGTATGGACGACCCCGTAAAGATGTATCTTAAAGATATCGGTAAAGTTCCTCTTTTGTCAGCAGACGACGAGATTGAACTTGCAAAGCAAATGATGGACGGTAGCGAAGAGGCAAGAAGATGTCTTTCGGAAGCAAACCTTCGTCTTGTCGTATCTATTGCAAAGCGTTACGTAGGCCGTGGAATGCAGTTTTTAGACCTTATTCAAGAGGGTAATTTAGGTTTGATGAAAGCCGTAGAAAAATTCGACTACCAAAAGGGCTTTAAGTTTTCAACTTATGCGACGTGGTGGATTCGTCAAGCAATAACGAGAGCGATAGCCGACCAAGCGAGAACTATACGTATCCCCGTTCACATGGTTGAAACTATTAATAAAGTTGTAAGAGTGTCAAGACTTTTACTTCAACAACTTGGAAGAGAGCCGACTCCAGACGAAATTGCAAAGGAAATGGGTATTCCCGAGGCGAGAGTTATTGAAATTCAAAAAATTGCTCAAGACCCGGTATCTTTGGAAACTCCTATCGGTGAAGAGGAAGACAGTCACCTTGGCGACTTCATAGAAGACGAGCAGGCTGCCGCTCCTACGGATATCGTTGCTACTAATATGCTTAAAGAACAACTTATCAACGTACTTGACACCTTAACGCCGAGAGAAGAAAAGGTTTTAAGACTTCGCTACGGCATTGACGACGGCAGACCGAGAACTTTAGAGGAAGTAGGTAAGGAATTTAACGTTACGAGAGAACGTATCCGTCAAATTGAGGCAAAGGCGCTTCGTAAACTCCGTCATCCGTCGAGAAGTAAGAGGTTAAAAGATTTCATTGACTAATACGACTTTAAGACTGAAAACTTTGCTTTTAGAACTTGATAATTGCCAAACTTTTGCCGACGTCGGCTGTGATCACGGTTACGTCGCCGAGGGTATGCTAAAAAACGGAAAATGCAATTTTGTTTACGTTACGGACGTTTCGCCCGTTTGCTTAAAAAAGGCAGAGGAATTACTCTCTAAAAATTATCAAGGGAAGTTTAAGGCTATCGCTACAAACGGACTAAAAAACGTTCCAAAAGTGGACCAAGTCCTTATTGCGGGTATGGGCGGAGAGATTATTTGCGATATAATTTTAAACGCTGATTTTCTTCCCGATAGGCTGGTTTTACAACCTATGAAAAACACCGAAAAAGTCCGTGAACTTTTAATAAAGTCGGGCTATAGGTTGATTAAAGACTATACTTTTAAAGACGTTAAATATTACGACCTCATAGTTTGCGAAAAGGGAATTGACAGTTATACTGACGACGAATTACTTTTTGGTAGGGATAATTTGAGGCAAAAAGGCGAGGCTTTTAAAGAACAAATAAAAAGAAAACTGTCCGTTTTGCAACTTGCCTACCAAAAGATGGGCGAAGAAGATAAGATAAAAGCGGATAAGCAAATAAAAAAATATACGGAAATTTTAAAATGACTTGTAGAGAGTTTTTTACACTTATAAACGAATACGCACCCGTTACTCTTTCCGACGAACTTTGTAAGAAAGAAAACGGATACGACAATAGCGGAATTATAATTGACGGAAATATTGATACGGATAAAATTTTATTTTGTCTTGATTTGACCGATAAGTCTGTTGATTATGCGATAGAACAAGGTTGCGGAATAATCGTAACTCACCATCCGGCAATCTATCACCCTATAAGAAGATTGGGGGAAAATACGCCGATACTCCGTTGCGCAAACCACAACATAGCGGTAATTTCTATGCATCTTAATTTAGATTGCGCAAAAGAGGGAATCGACTATTGGCTTGCAAAAGGTGTTGGCGATAAAATTTTAAAGATTTTAGAACCGCTTGGCGAAGACGTTGGCTACGGAAGATTAAGCGAAGTTAATGCGACCGCCGGCGAAATTTTTAAAAGGTATAAAAGTAATTTTGAAACCGAAAAAGTTATGCTTTACGGTGATGAAAATGCTAAAATCACCAAAATAGCCTCGTTTTGCGGGGCTGGGCTTGGCGATGGCGAAATAGAAAAGGCAATAAAAAACGGCGCGCAGTTAGTCGTATCCGCCGATATACCTCATCACGTACTTATTTCGGCTTTAGATAAAGGACTTTTGGTTTTAAGTTGTACTCATTATTCTACCGAAAATTACGGAATGAAAAAATTTGCCGACTATTTCGGCTCGAAATTAAAAGAAAAAATATATTTCTTCGGCGACGATAGATTTGTCTAAGCCGATTGAAAGGAGTGTAATATGATTAACAAAATACTCGAATACCAAAACGTAGACTCAAAACTTCGTGAAATTGAAGTAAGTCTTTCTCAAAGTGAAGAGAGAAAAAAGGCTGTATCTGCAAAGAAATTTCTTGATACGGTAAATGAAACGATCGCAAAACTTGACAAGCAGGCAGAAGAACTTTCGGCTAAATATAACGGAGCGGTTAAACTCTACGAAAAACTTTTTGAAGAGATAAAAGAGTATGAAGATATTAACGATATGGATGAAGACCAACTTACGTACGTAAAGAAAAAGGCTCAAACGCTTGCCGACGATATAGTTGCTCTTTCAAACAGTATCGACCTTATTTCAAAAGAGATGGAGGCTGTATTAAAGGAGTTTTCAACTCTTCGCGCGGAAACTAAGAAAAATCAAGCGCAATATAAGGAATTTAGACCTAAATATGACGAATTAAAGGCGTCAAAGGAGGGTGAAATAACTGCAATCAAGGCAAACCTTGCAAAAATAGAAAAAGCAATTCCTGCCGAGATTATGGAAAAATACAAACAAAAGAGAAAGGAAAAGATTTTCCCCGTGATAAACGAGGCAAAGGAAATTTCCAAACAGGCGTATTGCAGGTGCGGAACTCAACTTCCCGTAACCGCATATAACAATTTAAAGAGTGGTAACCTTGTTGAGTGTGACAGTTGCCATAGACTTTTATACTTAAAATAAGTAGTTTTAGGCAGGAATATTTTCTATTCCTGCCTATTTAAAATCAGTTTTGTCACAATCTACGGTTAACGGTAACTTATTATTTTGAAAAAACTAAAAATAAAACGTATCACAAAAGGGGAAAATATGAAATTAAATTACAAAAAGACCATTCTCGTAGGATTCGCGTTCTTTTTAATATCGGCGTTTTGGCAAGCGTACGACAGTATCGTTCCTATGATGCTCGTCAATAAATTCGGTCTTTCTCAGTCGCTTTCGGGTATAATAATGTCAATAGATAACGTAATTGCGGTATTTTTACTTCCGCTTTTCGGCTCGTTATCGGATAGGACTAATACCAAATTCGGTAGAAGAACGCCTTACATAGTAGTTGGTACGGTAATTGCAGTCGTTACCTTTTTCGGGCTTTCATTTGCGGACAATTTACAACTTGCAAAGATAGGCGCAGAGGGCGGGGAAAGTTTTTACGAACAAGTTTTCGACGGTAATTACGAAATTGCAAACGCGGAGTACAGTACGTTTAATAAAACTTCCGCTCCCGAAAAATATACCGTCAAAGACTACGCCTCAAAAGTAGTAAAAAACAAGGCGTATTCAGACCTTACCGAGGATGAACAAAATGAGGTAAAGTCTTGGTATAAGTCGATTAACGCGCAATATTTAAAAGATCATACCTCTCCCGAGACCGTGTATGCGTGTGTTGACGGAGTGTATAAAACCGTTGAAGTTGAAGATGGAAAATACTACTATTATAACGGAACGGAAAAGGTTGAAATTAAAAAAGTTGACACGCGTAACGCGTATACTAATCTCGTAACTCCGGCAATTAGCAAATACGCATGGGAGAAGACTTTATCTAATCCAACTCCGCTCGTGCTTTTTATGTTGTTGCTACTTGTAACCTTGCTTTCAATGGCAATTTTCCGTTCTCCAGCAGTTGCGCTTATGCCGGACGTAACCGTAAAACCCTTGCGTTCACAGGCAAATGCAATAATAAATCTTATGGGAACGGCAGGCGGAATGCTCGTCTTGGTTTTGGGAATCGTGTTTGGAACGGGTAAGGCGTATAATCAACATATGAGTTATACCGTGTTTATAGGCGCAGTTTGTTTGGTTATGGTAATTGGACTGGTTGCGTTTATCCTAACGGTAAAAGAAAAGAGTTGGGCTGAAGAGATGCGCGAAGAGTCCGTACGGCTTGGAATTGAAGAAAATAAGAACGAAAATCAAGGACAAAGTGAAGAGAGAAAACTCTCAAAACCCGAATTTAAGAGTTTAATATTGTTACTTGCGTCAGTTGCGCTTTGGTTTATTGCGTATAACGCAGTTACGTCTAAGTATTCGCTTTATGCAACGAACGTATTACATATGGACTATAATACGACCTTACTTTTAGCGCAAGGGGCGGCGATAATATCTTACGTGCCCGTAGGTATGGTTGCAAGAAAATTCGGTCGAAAGAAATGTATTTTATCAGGCATAACAATGCTTACCGTTGCCTTTTTCGGCGCAACGTTTATGACTGCAAATTCGTCGGTTATTCTCGTTGACGTTTTATTCGTATTGGCAGGAATAGGTTGGGCTACCATAAACGTAAACTCTTTCCCGATGGTTGTTGAACTTGCAAGCGGATCAAACGTAGGAAAATACACCGGTTACTATTACACGGCAAGTATGTCAGCGCAAATTTTAACACCGATTTTGTCAGGTCTTATAATGGATTTAGTTGGAAATATGCGTCCTCTTTTCTATTACGCAACGGTGTTTGCCGCAATAGCGTTTATAACGATGATATTCGTAAAACACGGCGACAGTAAGCCTATAGCCAAAAAGACGGTGCTTGAAAGTTTAGACGTTGAAGATTAAATAAATTTACATATAAAACAAGCAAATACAGTTGAAATAAAGGTTGCAAAAAGCGATATCAAAATTGGCTTTAGCAACCTTTTTTCTTTGCAGTTTGCAAAATACACTGCGGACACGTAAAAAACCGTTTCGGAAGAACCGAAAACAGCGCACGCGCATCTTGCAATATATCCGTCCGCGCCGTATTGTGAGAATACGTTTGAAAGTACGGCAAGACTGCCACTTCCAGAAAAAGGTTTTAAAATAATTAAAGGAGCAATTTCTACGGGAATTCCAAGCGCCGAAAATATAGGGCTTAAAAGGTTGATTATTGAGGTGGAAAGACCGCTAACCGAAAAAAGTTCGGTTAAAATAAAAACTGTTATAAGATATGGAAGAATAGTAAAAACCGTATTTAAACCGTCTTTTACCCCGACTGTAAAACTGTCGTAGATTTTAACCTTTTTAAAACTTGCGTATAAGAAAATTAAGATAAAACAAACGGGTAGAAAAAGTGACAAAATTTTCATTTTTTATTACCTCTTTTTTTAAAGAGAAAACAAGCAAAAACCCCTACCGAAGTCGATAAAACGGTAGTTATTAGCGACGGAAGGAAGATATCAAACGGAGAAGTGCTACCAAAATTTTGCCTTAATGAAACGACCGTCGTAGGTATTATTTGTAGGCTCGTTGACGCGAGGACGAAGAGTAGACACGCGCCGTCAAAATTTCCTTTATCGCATAAAAGAGTAGTCGCTTTAATTCCGGACGGAGTTGCAACTCCGCCTATACCTAACATATTTGCACCCACGTTTAGCGCAACGTATTTTTTAGTTTCGTCGTCAGCGTTTTTAAAAAGTCTATTTATTATTGGACTAAGCAATTTGTTAAGTTTGTTTATAATGCCGGAATCCTCGGCAACTTTTAAAAGTCCTGACCAAATCGAATAGATTGAAATTAACCCTATTGAGAGTGTAACCGCCTTTTCACTGCCTTTGGTCATGGCTGAGAGGACGAGGTCGGGGCTGACAAATGCTAAAATTACCGCTGAAAAAATAAAAACTACCGTAAAAATTGCGTTCATATTTTAACTTATGAATAAAACTGCTAATTTATGTTTTACTTTTTATGGGTTTTATTGTATAATATATACAATAAATCAAACGGAAGGAAATATCTTATGAAAGAAAAGTATTATATTACCACGGCAATAGCCTATACTTCTTCAAAACCTCACATAGGAAATACGTACGAGGCTATACTTGCCGACTCTATGGCAAGATTTAAAAGAAGACAGGGTTATGACGTATTTTTCCAAACGGGAACGGATGAACACGGACAAAAAATCGAAGAGAAAGCGTCGGCATGCGGAAAAACTCCCAAGGAGTACGTTGACGAAGTTTCAAACGTAATTAAATCTATTTGGAAAACTATGAACGTATCTTACGATAAATTCATAAGAACGACCGACGAAGAGCACGAAAAGCAAGTTCAAAAGATATTCAAAAAGTTCTATGAACAAGGCGATATTTATAAAGGTTCGTACGAGGGTTGGTACTGTACTCCTTGCGAATCTTTTTGGACGGAAAGCCAACTCGTAGACGGCAAATGTCCGGACTGCGGAAGAGAAGTTAAAAAAGCCCACGAAGAAGCCTACTTTTTCAAGATGAGCAAATATGCTCAAAGACTTATAGACCATATAAACGCAAATCCCGATTTTATCGTACCCGTTTCAAGAAAGAACGAAATGATGAACAATTTCCTTCTTCCGGGGCTTCAGGATTTATGCGTATCAAGAACGTCGTTTAAGTGGGGAATTCCCGTTGATTTTGATTCTCGCCACGTCGTATACGTGTGGCTTGACGCTCTCACCAACTATATAACGGGTATCGGTTTTGATGTTGACGGAAACCACGGTGATTTATATAAAAAATATTGGCCGGCAGACGTTCACGTTATAGGTAAAGATATTATAAGATTCCATACCATTTATTGGCCGATTTTCCTTATGGCAATGGGTGAACCTCTTCCAAAACAGGTATTCGGTCATCCTTGGCTTTTGCAAGAGGGCGGAAAGATGTCTAAATCTAAAGGCAACGTACTTTACGCCGACGACCTCGTGTCGGTATACGGTGTTGACGCAGTAAGATATTACGTGTTAAACGGAATGCCATTTGATAACGACGGACTCGTTTCGTGGAATTTAATGACCGATAAAATTAACGGTGAACTTGCAAACGTTTACGGAAACCTCGTTAAGCGTACTATTTCAATGTCTAATAAGTATTTTGACGGAAAAGTTGAGAGAAGCGGTGTAACGGATAGTATAGACGACGACCTTAAAAATCTCGCAAAATCGACTTATAGCAAGGTTTCTGCTCTTATGGACGAGTGTAAAATTGCTGATGCAATCGACTGTGTGTTTACACTTTTAAGAAGAGCGAATAAGTATATAGACGAAACTGCGCCTTGGGTACTTGCAAAAGATGAAAGCAATCAAGCAAGATTAAAAGAGGTAATGTACAACCTTACCGAAACTATAGTTATTGCTTCAAGCATATTAGAACCGTTTATGCCTGAAACGAGCGCTGAAGTCCTTTTAGAACTCAACACCGAAATTAGAGATTACGGTAAATTAAGCGAATTCGGTTTATATCCCGACGGCAACGTGGTAACTAAAGAACCAAAGGTTATTTTTGCAAGGCTTGACAATGCTGAAGTTTTGAAAAAGGCTGAAGAAATTGCCAACAAATATATTGTGAAAGAGGAAAAAGAAGAGGAGAAGCTTCCCGAAATTACTATTGACGACTTTGCAAAAATTCAGTTAAAAACGGCGCTTGTAACTGCGTGCGAAAAGGTTGCTAAGTCTAAAAAATTACTTAAACTTTCTTTGAAAGTAGGTAATGAAATGAGAACTGTTGCAAGCGGAATTGCGGAATATTATACCCCCGAAGAAATGGTTGGTAAAAAGGTCGTTTTAGTATACAACTTAAAGCCTGCTAAATTGTGCGGAGTAGAAAGTCAAGGAATGATTCTTTGCGCCGAGGCGGACGGAAAGGTAAAACTCGTAACCCCAGAAGATGCAAATCTTCCCGACGGAGCAACGGTTAGATAATGTTTGTTGACGTTCACGCACATTTAACCGACTCAAAGTACGTAGACGGCGTAAAGCCTATCGTAGATAATTTTAAAAGCGTTGGTGTCGGGCTTGTAATAAGTTCGGGATACGATATTATCTCATCTCAAAAATCTAAAGATTTAGCGGATATATACGACTGTGTGTATTTCTCGGCAGGCGTTCATCCCGACGAGGCAAAAACCCTCGATAATCAAGTTATAGACCAACTTATTGCACTTTTATCGCATAAAAAATGCGTTGCGGTAGGGGAGATTGGTTTTGATTTTTATTGGAATAAGTCAACCGAAGAAGAACAAATCTTTGCCTTTGAAAAGCAAATGGAAATTGCAGACCATTTTGGTCTTCCATTCGTCGTTCATTCCCGTGATGCAAGCGCTAAAACTGTAAAATTTTTGACTGATAGAAAGAGTTTAATTAAGCATGGCTTTTTAATGCACTGTTATAGCGAAAGCGCTGAAACGGCAAAAATATATCAAAATTTGGGCGCTTATTTTTCGTTTGGCGGTGTTATAACCTTTAAAAACGCTAAAAAGGACGAAATTATAAAGGTAATTGATAGAGATAGGCTTTTAACTGAAACGGATAGCCCGTATCTTGCTCCTCACCCTTTTAGAGGGCAAATTAACGAGCCGTCAAAGATTCCGTTAATCGCCAACAAAATGGCTGAAATTTTAAATTTAGAAGAAAGAGAAATAAAAGAAGTTTTGCGTGAAAACGCAAGGAGGTTATTCGGCGTATGAAAGATACGTACGTATACGAATTAGACGGAAATTTATATGTAAATTTAACGAATCGCTGTTCAAACGACTGCAAGTTTTGTGTGAGGACGGGTAAAGTTTCTTATTACGGACATAAACTTTGGCTTAGCGAAGAACCGACGGCTGAAAAAGTAATAGAACTTATAGGAAAAAAGAAATGCAAAGAAGTTGTTTTTTGCGGTTTTGGTGAGCCTACATTCCGTATAAAAGAGGTTGTGACTATTGCAAAAGCCTTAAAGGAAAAGGGTTACACGGTAAGACTTAATACCAACGGACAAGGTAATTTGATTAACGGCGAGGATATTACGCCTAAGTTAAAGGGGGTTATTGATAAGGTAAACGTAAGTTTAAACGCTCCCGATGCGGACGAGTATTTTAACGTGTGCCGTCCCGTTTTTGGGGAAGACGCTTTCCTTGGGCTTATTGATTTTGCTAAAAAATGCAAACAGCAAGGCATTGAAACGACTTTTTCAGTGGTTGACTGTATAGGCGAGAAGAAAGTTTCTAAATGCAAAAAATTGGCAAAAGAGACGGGTATTCCGCTTAGAGTAAGAAAAATGATAGAGGATTCCGATGCAACTTAAAGACGTATTGATAAAAAACGGCTTTCATTTTAATAAACGCTTTGGGCAAAACTTTTTAACCGATAAAAACCTTTTGTCGTCGATAGTTGAAAAAGCGGGGATTAAAGAAAGCGATACAGTTGTGGAAATTGGCGTTGGCGGTGGAACGCTTACGGGCGCGATAGCGCAAAAGGCAAAAATGGTAATAGGCTTTGAAATCGATACTAATTTAAAACCCGTTTTAGCCGAAACTCTTAAGGATTTTGACAACGTTGAAATAATTTATAAAGATATAATGAAAATGCCAACCGAGGAAATCGAAAGTCTTATAGGCGGTAGATTTTCAGTCGTTGCAAATCTTCCGTACTATATTACGACTCCTATTTTAATGAAATTTATTGAGGAGAGCGATATGGTTGACAGTGTAACGGTAACTATTCAAGAGGAAGTTGCCGATAGACTGTGCGCTAAAGCGGGAAGTGAAGATTACGGCGCAATAACCGCCTCGATTGACGCGGTTGGGACGGCTGAAAAAATTATAAGAATTGATAGAAAAATGTTTTATCCTGCGCCAAACGTCGATTCGGCGGTCGTAAAAATCGTAATGGATAAGGGTAAATACGATATTCCTAATCAAAAGGCGTATAGAGCGGGCGTTAGATGCGCTTTCCAAAGCAGAAGAAAAACGCTCGTTAATAATATTATGATGGCTTTTAAAACCGATAGGAAAACGGCTGAAGATATAGTAGTTGAAATTACGGGCAATCCTCAGTCGAGAGGAGAAACTCTTTCGACCGAAGATTTCGTTAAATTTTCAAAACTTATCGTTAAAAACAATCTTAAATTCTAAGCGGAGTTATAAAACTCCGTTTTTTATTACGCCCTTTTAGACGTTTCGTCGCGTGAACGTTATAAAATAAGGTAATTATAAGCGTATGCGTACATTTTTACCTCTTTTCGGCATATAATGAAATGAGAACGCTCAAAGGAGGTTAAAAATGTCTTTTTTTACAAATAACGCATCGGATAGAAGTCCGGGCAGAATAAACGGAAACCCCATAAACGGTCTTTGCGAAAAGGTTTGTATAGAGGCGCAAAAAGTGTTTGACGCTTGTATAAGACAGTTTCAAGTAGACGGGGTAAATATTCCGCTTTCAAATTTCGTTCCCGAAAACCCAGCCCTTCCGCTTACTTTTATTAGCGCAAGAAGTACTACGTCAACGGGAGTCGTTACCGATTTACAAGTAGATAGACTTCCCGATAGGCAGTGTTTTGCAAGAGTTCAAGCAACTGTAACGGTTCCCGTAGAAGTGCTTTATACTGATGCAAACGGGGTTCAGGGAAGAGCCGATTCCACGATATCTTTTTCGCAAGATATTATTATGTATATCCCCGAGCCGTCGATTATTCCGTTTGAAGTAACGGCAATAGTTTCGGTGGTTGCTCCCGAAGGTGTTTACGTGGACGGCGAAACGCCGTCGTTTACTGTGACGGGTTGCGCTACGATAATAACGAAAATCGTTATGCCGGTAGAAATTTTAGTTCCGTCTTACGGATACGCCGTTATTCCGCCTTGTCAAGAATACACCCAAGAGGTTTGTTCGGGATTTTTCGATTTGCCGATATATCCAAGAAATACATAAAATAACAACTGATAAAATAGCCAAAAGTCGCCCTATAGGTTGATTTTTGGCTATTTTTTAATTTTAAAGCACTTTCTTTTAAATAAAACGGTAAAAATAATTAAAATTAATATTTTTTACTACAAGTAGTAAAAAGAGTTGAAAGTAGCAAAAAAAAGTGTTAAAATAAAAATAACGACAAAAAGGAGTTGCGAAATGAATATCTACGCCATAAGTGATTTACATATGAGTACGGCTTGTTCAAAGCCTATGGATATATTCGGCTCAAAGTGGGTGGACTATCTTGAGAAGATAAAGACCGACTGGAACGAAAAAGTAAATGACGGCGACGTTGTGTTGATTGGCGGAGATATCAGTTGGGCGATGGATTTAAAAGACGCTATTCCCGATATAAATACGCTAATTCCTTTAAAGGGCAAAAAGGTTTTCGTAAGAGGTAATCACGATTATTGGTGGAAGAGTATTTCAAAGGTAAGAGCAAGCCTTCCCGAAAATTTTTACGCGCTTCAAAACGATTGCGTTAAATTTGGCAACGTAATTATTTGTGGGTCAAGGGCTTGGTGTGTTGAAGGCTCTCCCGATTTTCACGAGCAGGATAGAAAGATTTATTTAAGGGAAGTCGAAAGATTGACTCTTGCTTTAAAATCCGCGCAAAAAATCCGTGAAGAAGGGGATGAAATTTACTGTCTTATACATTTTCCGCCTTTTAACGTGCGCAGAGAAAACTCGCTTTTTACCGACCTTTTTGAAAGTTACGGCGTAAAAAAGGTTATTTACGGACATTTGCATGGAAAAGAGAGCAGGGCTGATATAAAAGTCGTAAAAAACGGCGTTGAATATTATCTCACTTCGTGCGATTTGGTTGACAATAAATTGATTTTAATTAAGGAGAATATAAATTCAAATGAAAACTCTGGAAAAAGTACGGGTAATTGCTAAGCGCTGGTTTATCGACGCTTTTTCAGGTATGGCGCAAGGTCTTTTTTGTACTTTGATTGCAGGAACGATTCTTCAACTTTTTGCTAAATGGATAGGAGTTGACAATTTCGTTGGCGGAACGCTTAACTCTATTGGTAATTTTGCAAAATCGCTTATGGGAGCAGGGATTGGCGTTGGTATTGCTCACGCTTTAAAGACGGACAAGCTGACGATGTTTTCAGCAGGCGTTGCCGGATTTGTGGGCGCTTTTGCCGATAAACTGCTGTACGGCTCGTTTATGGCGGGAATGTTTCCAACCGTAACGGCAGTTCCTACCGTTATCTCGCTTGGTGCTCCCGGAAATCCTATCGGGGCGTATATTGTTGCGTTGCTTGCGGTTGAAATCGTTAAATTTTATGCAGGAAAAACAAAACTTGATATAATATTAATACCAATCGGTACGCTTTTACTGTGTTTTATCGGTATATTCCTTGCCGCTCCGTTCATTTGGCTTATAAATCAACTTGGAAACTTAATATCCGTTGCGACTAAAACCGCGCCGTTTTTTATGGGTATAATAATTTCAGTATTGATGGGTATATTGTTGACAATGCCGACTTCGTCGGCGGCAATTTGGATAGCCGTAGCAAATCCCGTTTTAAGTCTTGGCGTAGGCAGTGCAAACTACGAGGCTATGTTACTTGCAGGCGGTGCTGCGGTAGTCGGTTGTTCTTGTCATATGATCGGTTTTGCGGTTGCGTCGTTTAGAGAAAACGGTGTTTCGGGACTTATTTCTCAAGGACTTGGAACGAGTATGTTGCAAATACCGAATATAATGAAAAAACCTATAATTATGCTCCCTGAAATTATTGCGAGCGCAATTTTAGGGCCTATTTCTACCTGTGTTTTTGGACTTAAGTGTACTGCGTCGGGCGGTGGAATGGGAACGAGCGGTTTAGTCGGCGTATTCGGTACGATAGAGGCGAGCGCGTCCTTAGAAACTTGGGTTATGATTTTAGGCGTAATTTTATTACTTTTCGTTTTGCCTGCCGTAATATGTTTTGTAACGAGCGAAATTTTTAGAAAAATCGGTTGGATAAAAGAGGGCGACCAAAAGTTAGCCTAATTGCAAAATAAAGAATAATATACGAATCACTTCGCATAAAATAAAGCGGAGTGATTTTTTTATGGAACAAAACTTAAACCACGGATTAAAAATAGAATACGGTCAAGGTCTTACCGCTACTGCCGTAACGGACGTAATTTCATTTAATGACAGAGAAGTAAGGGTTGCTTTAAACGGAGGCAAAAGACTGCACGTTTTCGGGGAAAACCTTAAAATTAGCGGATTTAATAAACAGTCCGGAGAACTTCGTTTAAGTGGATTTATTACGGCGATAAAATACCTTGCTCAAAGCGTTTCCGCCGTTAAAAAACTCTTTAAGTAATGTTTGAAACGGCTAATCAGTTTTACTATTTTAACGAAAGCCTTTTTATAGGAATTTTAGCAGGGTGTTTTTCGTCCGTATTAGATTTAATAAAGTGCCCCGTTAGGTCGTTTTTCGTTAGACAAACGGTAGATTTTAGCATGCTTATATTCCTATTCGTCGGCTATATGTTTTTCTCTCGTTTGTTTTGTTTTCCGCCCTTTAGGTTTTATTTGTTTTTAGGTGTTTTGATAGGATTTTTACTGTATCGCATTTGTTTTGGAAAAACGCTTGCAAAAAAGGTCGAAACGGTGTATAATAAAACTATCAGTTTTATTCGGAGGAAAATTCGTGACCGAAGAAAAGAAAAAAAATCTCGTTACGGCGTCAACCGCAATGTCGGTAATAGTGATGTTTTTGCTCGTGGTGGTGCTCGTCTATCAACTCGTGGCAATGTCTGTAAAAAAGAACGAAAAACAAAATCTAATCGACGAGATAGCAAGGTTAGAGCAAGAAATTGAGGACGGCGAGGCAGGCGTTGAACTTTGGCAACAAAAGTGGAAGATTGAAGAGCGCGCCCGTCAACTTGATTACGTTTACAAAAAAGATAAAGAAAATGAAAAGTGATAAAAAATACGGCGTTATAGACGTCGGGTCAAATTCCGTCCGCGCAATTTTGTATTCGGACGGAAAAATTTTATATAAAAGACTTATAACGTCAAGGCTTGGCGAAGGTCTTTATTTGACGGGGAATATCACCGAAAGCGCGTTTGAAAGGACTTTAAATGCAGTAAAAACCTTCGTTTACAATCTCGTTGCGTTAGGCGCTGACGAGATTTACCCGTTTGCAACCGAGGCTGTGCGCAGTGCGAAAAACGGCAAGGAGTTTACCGAGGCGGTAACGACCGCAACAGGTTTAACCGTTGACGTTGTTAGCGGGGAAGAAGAGGGTGAACTCGGTCTTTTGGGCGCGCTAAAAACTCCTAACGGCGGTATTATCGATATCGGCGGAGCAAGTGCGGAAATAGTTGCTACTAAAGATAAGAAAATTATATATTCCCATTCTTTACCGCTTGGCGCAGTAAGGCTTCACGATAGGTGCGGGGAAGACGAAAATTTACTTAAAACGGCGGTAGACGAAAGGATAGAAGAATATGGAAAAGTCCCCGTAGATATCGATTATTACGCTATAGGCGGTACGGCGACCACTGTTGGAATGATAGACGCAAGACTTTTGGTTTACGACGAAAACGTCGTTGACGGAAGACGGATAGAGTATTCAAAAATAGTTGAAATTTATAATACTGTAAAAAATTTAACTGTTAGCGAGAGAATAGAAAAACTGCATATCAACGAAAAAAGGGCTGAGATTATAGTAGGCGGAATTTATCTTTTAAAGCGTATTATGGAACAGTTTAAAATTGAAAAAATTACCGTAAGCGAGGGTGACAATATGCTCGGCTACGTAAAGAAAAAAATACTTGGAGAAAGTTATGAACGGTAAAGACTCGTCTTTAGAAATAAAAAAGCGAATGAGTTATCTTTTGCTTGCTCTTACTTTGACGGTTGGCTTTGTAATCGTGTATTTTAGCAAGGTTCAGCCGATTTGGTATTTGCTGACTATACCGTCGGTTATCTTTTGTTTTGAAATAACGGGAATAGTTCACGAACTCGGTCATTTTATAACCGCAAAAAATTGCGGATTTGAAGTCGTGTACTGCGCTTTTCCCAATTTTGTGTACGATAAGACGGCAAAAACGAAAATTAAATTCACCTTAAAAGGCGAATATCTTGGCGAGATAAGGTTTTATCCTAAAACCCCGTTCGATTATGCGGAGGGCTTTAAAAAAACTCTGCTGGGGGGAATTTACGCCCATATCGTAATCGCGTGTGTTTTAAACGCCTTGCTCTTAGTTGCCGTATTTGGCGGTTTTGGAGCGGTTAGTCCTATTTTGTCGGTTGCGTTTTGTTACGCTCCTTATTCGCTCTATGCACTAATAGTAAACGTCGTGCCGTGGTTTCATCCCGAAAACGACGGAGCAATGGTAAAGAATCTTAACGGCAGTAGGGACGAAGTTGAGGCTGTGTTTAATTTTTATTCAATACAAAAAGCCTTGTTTGAGGGGAAGAGTTACTGTGAAATTTCAGCAAGTCATTTTAGCGCGTCGCCAAACGTTTCGACGGGCATAAGAATGCCGTTGGTCGTTTTTGCGTTACGCCGTGCGCTTGAATCGGAGGATAGAAAGACCGCGGACGCTCTTGCCGATATTTTGAAAAACGAGGACGTTTACGACCTTGCTACCGACTGTGAATTGCTTTATAAATTTATTTTGGACGGAAACGAGGAGATGGTTAGGGAATACGAAAAAGTATTGCCTTACGCCGAAAACGAAAATTATCCCGTGGTATTAAAGGCGTTGCTTGCCCACGCAAAATACCGTGGCGACGACGAGTATTTTGCCGTTGCTAAACCAAGGGCTATTAAGGTCTGTGAGGAAACGGAATTTTGCAAGGGGGACGCTAAATACAATAAAATTCTAATTGAAAAACTTTAAAAATAATAATATTTTTAAAAAACCGACGGAATTTGATTTTCGTCGGTAATTTTTTTAAAAAAACGCTTTACTTATTTTAAATAATAGTTTATAATAAGTATATATCTATTATAATATATTAAACTCTAAATAAAGTAAGGAGAGAGCAATGGATATCGATAACAAAGTTTCAGGTAATTACGGCGCAGACCAGATACAGGTACTCGAAGGTCTTGAACACATAAGAAAAAGACCGGGTATGTACATTGCGTCAACCGACGCGAGGGGACTTCACCACCTCGTTAAGGAAATAGTAGACAACTCGGTAGACGAGGCGCTTGCGGGCTACTGCGATACGATAACGGTTACTATAAACGAGGACGGATCGTGTTCAGTAATGGATAACGGCCGTGGTATTCCTACGGGTATTCACGAAAAAGAAGGCGTTTCTACGGTAGAAGTCGTAATGACCAAACCAAATGCCGGCGGTAAATTCGGCGGCGGCGGATATATGGTTTCGTCGGGACTTCACGGCGTAGGTTTAAAAGCCGTAAACGCTCTTTCCGAAGAGGCTTCGGTTGACGTATATCAAAACGGTAAGCACTACCGTCAAGAATACGACAGAGGCGTTCCCCGTTCAAGACTTATGGAACTTGAAGATTCCACTCAAACGGGAACGAGAATAACCTTTAAGCCCGACTATGAAATATTTGAAACTACCGTTTTCAGTTACGAAACTATTAGAAGTTCTCTCCGTGATTTTGCCTTTTTAAATAAAGGACTTAAAGTCGTTATTGAGGATAAGAGAGCAGGACAGGAAAATAGAGAAGAACTTTTATATAACGGCGGTATTATCGAATACGTAGAGTATTTAAATAAAGGTAAAACCCCGATAAGCGAAGTTTTGTATTTTGAACAAAAATTCGAGACTGCGTCGGTTGAAATTGCAATGCAGTATAACGACGGTTATAACGAAAATATAATTGCGTTTGCAAACAACGTAAACACGAAAGAGGGCGGAACTCATATCGACGGATTTAAATTCTCCCTTTCAAAACTTGTAAACGACGCAGGTAAAAAACTTAATATAGTAAAAGACGAGGATAAACTTACGGGTGAAGACGTAAGAGAAGGTCTTACCGCGGTTATATCGGTAAAACTTCCCGAACCTCAATTTGAAGGTCAAACAAAGACTAAACTCGGCAACAGCGATATGAGAGGCTACGTTCAAAAGGCAATGAACGAGGGCTTTGGAACTTATATCGAGGAAAACCCTGCGTTTACTAAAGAAGTTTTAAATAAATGTCTTATGGCAAAACGTGCCCGTGAGGCGGCAAGAAAGGCCCGTGAGGCAACGAGAAAGACTGCTTTTGAATCTATGGCTCTTCCGGGTAAACTTGCCGACTGTTCGGAGAAAAATCCCGAACTTTGCGAAATTTACCTCGTTGAGGGTGACTCCGCAGGCGGAACGGCAAAACAAGGCAGAGATAGACGCTTCCAAGCAATTCTTCCTTTAAGAGGTAAGATATTAAACGTAGAGAAGACGAGAATTCACAGAGTACTTGAAAACGACGAAATTAAGGCAATGATAACTGCTTTCGGCGGTGGAATGCTTGAAGATTTCGACGTTTCCAAGATAAGATACGACAGAGTAATATGTATGACCGACGCGGACGTAGACGGCTCGCACATAAGAATACTTCTTTTGACGTTCTTCTTTAGATATATGCGTCCTTTAGTAGAACAAGGACACGTTTATATAGCGCAACCACCTCTTTATAAAGCAACTAAAAATAAAGTTGACTATTATTTCTATAACGACGCGGACAAAGAGGCGTTTTGCGCAGAGAACCCAAGATGCGATATACAGCGTTATAAAGGTCTTGGAGAAATGGACAAGCAACAACTTTGGGATACTACTATGAATCCCGCAACCAGAACACTTCGTAAAGTAACTATTGAAGACGCGGTAGCGGCAGACGCGCAATTTACGGTACTTATGGGTGAAGAACCTGAACTTCGTAGAAAATTCATTGAAGAAAACGCGAAGTTTGCAAACCGTGAACTTGACACTTAAGGCGGAGGAAGAAAATGGCAAAGAAAGAATTTGACCAAGCGCTTACAAATGAGTTTAAAAAGACGCTTGAAATGACCAAGATAATAAATATCGAGGTTGAAAAAGAATTAAAACAAAGTTTTATCGACTACGCAATGTGCGTAAACCGTTCAAGAGCAATTCCCGACGTAAGAGACGGACTTAAGCCCGTTCACAGAAGAATACTTTACTCAATGAACGAACTCGGTTTAACTCCCGATAAAGCCTACAAAAAGTGTGCTACGATAGTCGGTGACGTGCTCGGTAAATATCACCCGCACGGCGACAGTTCGGTTTACGACGCTCTCGTCCGTTTGGCGCAGGATTTCTCAATAAATATGCCCCTTGTAGACGGACACGGAAACTTCGGCTCGGTAGACGGCGATCCCGCTGCCGCATACAGGTACACCGAAGCGAGAATGAGCAAAATGGCTCTTGAAATGCTCCGTGAAATTGACAAGGAAACGGTTGATTTTTATCCTAACTTTGACGATACGAGAATGCAACCGGTCGTACTTCCTGCAAGATACCCCAACCTTTTGGTAAACGGCGCCGACGGTATTGCGGTCGGTATGGCAACTAATATTCCCCCTCACAATTTAGGAGAGGTAATTGACGGAACTATTGCTCTTTTAGACAACCCCGAACTTACCGTAGACGAACTTTTAAAATATATCCCAGCACCCGATTTCCCAACTGGCGGTATAATTATGGGCAGAAGCGGTATAAGAAACGCATACCGCACGGGTAGAGGAAATATAGTATTAAGGGCAAAATGTGAAATCGAAGAGTTTAACAACGGAACGAGGGAAAGAATTATCGTAACCGAACTTCCATACCAAGTAAACAAGCAAAAACTTATCGAAACTATAGCGGATTACGTAAGAACAAAGCGTATTGAAGGTATTTCAAACGTAAACGACGAATCGGATAGACACGGAATGCGCGTCGTTATCGAAGTAAAAAAGGATGCAAACGCACAGGTTGTATTAAATACTTTATATAAGCAAACCAATCTTCAAACGTCAGGCGGTATAATCTTACTTGCTCTCGTAGGTACCGATCCAAAAGTATTGAATATAAAAGAGATTTTAGAACATTATATCGCTCACCAAATTGACGTAATTACGAGAAGAACGAAGTTCGATTTAGCAAAAGCAAGAGAAAGAGAACATCTCGTTAGAGGTCTTGTAATAGCCCTTGCAAATATCGACGAAGTAATAGCGATAATTAAACGCAGTAAAGACAGAGAAGACGCAACAAACCAATTAAAGGAAAGTTTCCTTTTAGACGATATTCAAGCGCACGCAATACTCGATATGAGACTTCAAAGACTTACTTCAATGGAAGTTGAAAAGTTAAATGAAGAACTCCGTCAACTTGAGGCTTTAATTGCAGACCTTACCGACATTTTAGAAAAGCCCGAGAGAGTAAAAGCAATAGTTAGAAACGACTTGGAAGACGTTAAAAATAGATATCCAACCCCAAGAAAGACTGAAATTTCTACCGATTATGCAGATATTGGCGAGGCAGACCTTATCGAGAGAGAAGATATCATAATTTCAATGACGCACCAAGGCTATATAAAGAGAATTCCCGTAAAAGAATGGAAAGCGCAACGCCGTGGAGGAAGAGGTCTTACCGCGCATAAGACTAAAGACGAAGACTTTGTTGAAACTATGTTCGTATGTTCAACTCACGACGACTTACTCTTCTTCAGTTCTTTCGGTAAGGTTTATAGAATTAAAGGTTATGAAGTTCCCGAGGCTCAAAGAGTTGCAAGGGGCAGAGCAATAGTAAACCTCATTCAAGTAGATAAAGACGAGAGAATAACGGCAGTAATTCCAAGAAAAGAAATAATCACCGACAACGAGGCTACGGAAGAAACGGCAGATGAGTTAAACGAAACCGAAGTAACGGTTGAAACTGCTGAAGTAGACACCGAAACCGCTGAAGAAACGGTAGACGTAGGCTACATTATGATGGCGACCAAGTTCGGTCTTATCAAGAAAACTGCGCTTAAGGAGTTTAACTCGATAAGAAAGGGCGGTAAGATTGCAATCAGCCTTCTTCCGGACGACGAACTTATTTCAGTACAACTTACCGATGGCGAAAACGAAATTTTAATCGGCTCGCACGAGGGTAAATGTATAAGATTTAGCGAAAGTGACGTAAGAGCAATGGGTAGAGATACTCAAGGCGTAAGGTCGATAGACTTAAATGACGGCGACTACGTTATAGACATGCAAGTAATTCACCCGACCGATACGGTTATAACGGTATCTTCCAACGGATACGGAAAGCGTAGCAGTATTGAAGAATATAGACTTCAATCGAGAGCAGGAAAGGGAATTAAAGCAGGCGTATTTAATGAAAAGACGGGATATCTCGTAGGTATTAAACCTGTAAACGAAGACGAAGATATTATGATGATATCTGACCAAGGCGTAGCAATTAGAACTCAAGTAAACGAAATTTCTCTTATAAGCCGTGATACGCAGGGCGTAAGAGTGATGAAACTTAACGGAGCGCAAATTGCGACGATAGCAGTCGCTCCTCACGAAGATGAAGAGGAAATTGAATACGACGAAGACGGAAATCCTATCGCTATAGAGGGCGAAGAAAACGCTGAACAAACAACTGAAAACGCTACAACTGAAACTGTTACGGAAGAATAAGTCGCCCTATAAGTTGATTATCGCGTAATTTTATTAATTATATGCGTGTAACTTAATACAAAACTAAAGCCTTTGCAAACGAAAGCAAAGGCTTTTCGCTTGGTTAAAATTTTCAAAATAAACAGGCGTTGTGGCATAGCCAATAAATAAAAAGCGAAGATTTTAAATAATAAATTATTTAACCTTTCAATTTGACTTGAAAAAAAGAGCGAATAGTGATACAATAGAAAATGAGGTATACTATGCTTGACGTAATGAAAAATTTAAATGAAGAACAAATTTTACCCGTAAAAGACACTGAAGGTCCAGTCCTCGTAATAGCAGGCGCGGGTAGTGGAAAAACTCGAGTTTTAACGAGTAGAATTGCTCACCTTATTCATGATAAGGGTGTTTCGCCGTACAATATTTTAGCCATTACCTTTACCAATAAAGCCGCAAACGAAATGAAAGAGCGACTTGAAAAAATGGTAGGGGATATCAGTGAAATGTGGGTTTGTACAATCCACTCTATGTGCGTGCGCATTTTAAGGAGCGATATTGATAAACTCGGTTATAACCGTAATTTCTCTATTTATTCCGAAACGGACAAGGAAAAGGTTTTAAAGAGAATTATTACCTCTCTTACTTTAGAAAACGATAAATACTTAAAAAATGCCAAAAACTATATTTCGGCAATAAAAAACGCGGACTTAACTATTGAGGAGTTTAGAAAAGAGTATAAATACGTTAGAGATATCAACGACTACGTGAGAATTTACGAGGGGTACGAAGAGGAATTGAGAAAGAGCAACTCGCTTGATTTTGACGATTTGCTTATAAAAACTTACCGATTGCTTGCCGAATACCGTGACGTTTTAATTAAGTTTTCAAGGCGTTTTCATTACGTGCACGTAGACGAGTTTCAAGACACTAACGCCGTACAGTACAACATAGTAAAAATGCTTGCAATTTATCACGAAAACTTGTTCGTGGTAGGCGACGACGACCAAAGTATTTACGGTTGGCGAGGCGCGGAAGTTAAAAACATTTTAGACTTTGACAAAGAATATAAAAACGCAAAGGTGTATAAACTCCAAAGAAATTACCGTTCTACAAAGCGGATTTTAAATCTCGCAAACACAGTAATTGCAAAAAACGTCGGTAGAAGACAAAAAGAGCTTTGGACGTCAAACGACGAGGGGGTAAAACCCGAGGTATACGTGGCAAACGAAGAGGCGGAAGAGGCGCAATATACTGCAATACAAGTGAAAAATCTCGTTGAAAGGGGATATAAATACTCCGATTTTGCGGTACTGATGCGTATAAACGCCCTTTCAAGAAGTTACGAACAAGAATTCACCAAATACGGAATACCTTGTAAAGTTTACGGCGGTTTCAAATTCTTTGAAAGAAAAGAGATTAAGGATATAATGGCGTACCTTAGAATACTTTGCAATCCTCTTGATAATGAGGCGGTATTAAGGGTTATAAACGTACCCAAACGAGGTATAGGCGATAAGTCGATTGAGGAACTTATCCGCTATGCGGAAAGTAACGGTTTTTCGGTTTTCGACAGCGTTTTCGATTATGAAAATTTAAACCTAAATTCAGGCGCAAAAAACAAAATTAAGTCGTTTAAAGAACTTATAGCCACACTTATCGTGGATAAAGAGAGTTTATCTTTGACCGATTTAGTGGAAACGGTCATAAAAAAATCCGACTTTTTATCATGCTTTTCGGATGATGGCGAGGGCGAAGATAAAAAGCAAAATATCAACGAATTTAAAAGTTCGGTTTTAGATTTTGTAAGGCTTAATCCCGAGGCGTCGCTGAGCGAATATTTAAATTCGGTAACGCTAAGTTCGGATACCGACGAAATAAACGAAAGCGACTGCGTAACGTTAGCAACCGTACACTCAGTAAAGGGCTTAGAATATCCGTGCGTGTTTATTTGCGGTCTTGACACTGAAATTTTCCCTCTCCAAAGGGCTATGGATAATCCCGACGAATTAGAAGAGGAAAGAAGACTTATGTACGTTGCGATAACGAGAGCCAAAGAGCGCTTATTTTTAACGAGGGCGAGAAGTAGATTTTTATACGGCTCGCGCAGACAGACCGTTCAATCGGAGTTTTTGGACGATATGTCCAACGTTTTAGGCATAAGAAAAGAAAAGTACGGTTACGGCGGAAGTTTCGGCGATTCATACGGAAACTCTTGCGGTAATTCATACGGAAACTCTTACGGTAATTCGTACGGCAACTCTTATGGAAATTCTTACGGCGGTTACCAAAATAGAAACGCGCAAGCGGATAGGCGTTCGTCTTTCGGTTATTCGGGAAGCGACGACTTTGCTCCGTCGCAAAGTTACGGAAGCGTTGGAAAAGGCTCGTTTGCAAATTCTTATAAAAGCACGTTTTCGAGCAGTTTTAACGCGACGAGAACTTCACAGCAAAAGACGACCGCAAACACGGGTAAATTCCGTACTGGGGTTAAAGTTTTACATAAAAAATTCGGCGAAGGCACTATAATTGAAATAAAATCAAGCGGTGACGACGCTATCGGCGTTATTGCGTTTAAGGGCGTTGGAATAAAAAATCTCGTTTTAAGACTTGCGCCTATCGAGGTGATTGAATGAGCGAACTTTTAATTGAAATGCGTAAATTGGTAGATACTTTAAATAAGTACGCCTACGAATATTACGTTCTTGACAATCCGTCCGTTGAAGATATCGTGTACGATAAACTCTACGATAAACTTAAAGAATTAGAAGAGCAAACGGGCGAGAGATTTTTAGACTCTCCTACGAGAAGGATTGGCGGAGAGCCTATTTCAGCCTTTAAAAAACACGAACACATAAATAAACTTTACAGTTTAGATAAGTCCGTGACGTTTGAGCAATTAGATTCTTTTGACCAAAAGATTAGAAAAATTGCCGAGCCTACCTATACGGTAGAGTATAAATTTGACGGTTTGACCATTTGTTTAACCTACCGCGACGGTAATTTTGAAAGGGCTACGACGAGAGGAAACGGTACGGTCGGCGAGGACGTAACCGCGCAAGTTTTAACCATCAAATCATTTCCTCTTAAAATCGGCTATAAGGGTGTGGTAGAGGTACAAGGCGAGGCGATTATCCGTCTTTCGGTATTGGATAAATACAATCAAACAGCCGAAGAAAAACTCAAAAACGCGAGAAATGCGGTTGCTGGGGCTATTAGAAATTTAGACCCAAAGGTTACCGAAAAAAGAAAGCCTGAAATTCTTTTTTATAACGTAAACTATATCGACGGCGATATATTAAAATCACAAACCGAAATCTTTGAATTTTTGAAGAAAAACGGCTTTAAAGTGTTTGATTTTTTAAGAATTTGCAAAACTGTAGACGAGGTAAAATCGGCAATTAACGAAATAGAGCAAAGCCGAAAGACCTTAGACGTATTAACAGACGGTGCGGTAATAAAAGTAAACGATTTTAAAACGCGTGAAAACTTAGGTTATACGGATAAATTCCCTCGCTGGGCGATGGCGTATAAATTTGAGGCGGAAGAGGCTGTAACCGAGATAAAAGAGGTAATTTGGCAAGTTGGAAGAACGGGTAAACTTACTCCGCTTGGATTAGTTACCCCCGTTGACCTCGGCGGTGCGACGGTAAGAAAGGCAACTCTAAATAACTACGGCGATATTTTAAGGAAAAAAGTAAAAATAGGTAGCACCGTTTTAATTAGAAGAAGTAACGACGTTATACCCGAAATTTTAGGCGCAACCGACGACGGTAAACAAGGCGAAGAGGTCAAAAAACCCACCGTTTGTCCGTATTGCGGTAGCGAAATAGTTGAAGACGGCGCAAATCTGTTTTGTCCTAACGCAGATTGCGAACCGAGAATAGTTGCAAAACTTACGAATTTTGCTCAAAAAGACGCAATGAATATAGACGGTTTTTCGGAAAAAACTGCCGAACAACTGCATAGAGAGTTAGGAGTAAAGAGGTTTTCGCAATTATACACCCTTACTGCGTTAGAACTTTTAAGTTTAGAAGGATTTAAAGACAGAAAAGCCGACAATTTAATTTCAGCAATAGAAAAAAGTAAAAAGCCCGACCTTAAAAACTTTATTTTTGCGCTTGGAATAGAGGGTGTTGGCAAAAAAACTGCAAGAGATTTGGCAAATACTTTCGGCTCGGTAAAAGAGTTGGCTTTAGCAAGTAGAGAAAGACTTTTAGAAATTCCCGAAGTCGGCGAAATTATGGCAACCGATATAAGCGCGTATTTTCAAGATGAAGAAAACGTAGAGGAAATCAATAGACTTTTTGCGCTTGGCGTAACGCCTTTTATTGAAGAAAAGAACAATGAAGGAGTATTTTCGGGCGAAAAAATCGTATTAACGGGTACGCTTTCGTCGTTTACAAGGAGCGAAGCGTCGAAACTTATAGAAGAGAGGGGCGGAGAAGTTTTAAGTTCGGTTACAAAAGCAACTACTATGGTTTTGGCGGGAGAATCTGCCGGAAGTAAACTTGATAAAGCCCAAAAACTCGGTATAAAAATTATAGGCGAAGAAGAATTTAAAGGGTTGCTGTAAAGTTAAATTTTGATTTTTTCGTATAATTTTTGCGCATTATATAATATATATACTTGAATAATTACTTGCTATTTTAAAAAATATGTGCTAAAATTAAAAAGTTATATGGGGAGGTATTCCAAATTGTTAAGTATGACGGGCTACGGGAAAGCCGAATATTCCCAAAACGGTATTACGCTAACCGTTGAATTAAAAACCGTAAATAACAGATTTTTGGATATAATTCCCAAATATCCAAGGGCATTCGTCTCTTTAGACGACCTTATTAGAAAGACCGTTCAGTCTAAAATAAAAAGGGGTAGGGTTGAACTTTTCGTTACCTATCAAAACGTAAACGAATCGGGTAAAACCTTAACCGTAGATAAGTCGCTTGCCGACGCCTACGTCAACGTGTCGAGAGAGTTTGCGAAAATTTATCCAATAGTTGACGATTTCGGCGTAACTTCGCTAATGCGTTGTCCCGACGTTGTAAACGAGCAAATGGAAGGTGAAGATACCGAAGTGCTTGCCGAAATTTTACAGCAAACTTTAATTTCCGCATTAGATAATCTCATATCAATGCGAAAGACTGAGGGGGAAAAACTCAAAAGCGATATATTATCAAGGGCAAAAACGGTTGAAACTCTCGTTTTAGAAGTAAAAGAGAGAGCGCCAAAGATAAAAGCTGAATACGAAGAGCGTTTACGCACGAAAATGACTGAAATTTTAGGCGACGTAAAATACGACGAAACCAGACTTTTACAAGAGGTTGCAATTTTTGCGGATAAATCTAATATCGACGAAGAACTTACAAGACTTACGAGCCATATCGCTCAACTGAGAGAAATATGCGCAAACGAAATTGACGCAGGTAAAAAACTTGACTTTTTAATGCAAGAGTTTAACCGCGAAACGAATACCGTTTGTTCCAAGTCTAACGATTTAGAAATTACAAGACGTGGACTTGCTCTTAAAAATGAAATTGAAAAAATGCGCGAACAGGTGCAAAATATTGAATAAGCTATGAAATTAGTTAAAATTTCGACCATATATTAAACATAAAGGAGATATTGAAAATGATAAACAATCCACCTATTGACGAACTTACAGAAAAAATTGGCTCTAAATACGGTCTTTGCGTAATTGCATCAAAAAGAGCAAGACAACTTATAGACCACGCTCAAAATCAGGGACTTTCAGACCTTCCCAACAAAAACAAGCCCTTATCCGAGGCTGCCGTTGAAATTCAGGAAGGTAAAGTTACCGTATCCAAATACTAATTAAAAAAAGCATAACTTTTTCGGGTTATGCTTATTTTATTCAAGGGGATTAACTAAAGGTAACGCGTAATTTTTAATTTTACAAGTTGTGACGAAACCCAATAAAAAAGGCTACGTCACAAAATTTGACATAGCGAAAAACAAAAGGAGGACTTATGATAGCACAAGTTATAGTAGATATTGCCCACAGTGAAGTGGACAAAATTTTCGACTATAAGACGGGCGATACCGAATATCAAATCGGTAGCCGAGTCGAAGTCCCTTTTGGATATCAAAAGATAGAGGGGTTTATTATCGGTTTTAAAGAAAAATCGGATTTTCCCGAAAGTAAAATTAAAGAAATTATACGTTGTTTGGACGATTTTCCCGCACTGACATTAGAGTGTTTAACCTTAGCGCAGTTTCTAAAAGATACCTATCACGTGCCTTTTGCCCTTGCGCTTAGGCAATTTATTCCTGCGGAACTTAGAGGCGGAAGGGTAAAAGAAAAAACTCTTTCTTTCGTAACGCTAACGGAAGGGATATCCCCGATTGAAATGGTTGCCTCGCTTAGAAAAGGCTCAACCGCGCAGGCAAATTTAATAGGTTATTTGTCAAAAGAGGGCAAAACCTCGCTAACCGTTTTAAATGAAAAATTCGGCTCGGCAGTAAAGTCGTTAAAAGAAAAGGGGTTTGTTACCGTTACTCAAGAAAAGGCAGGAAGAATTCCGTATAAAGAACTTGACGCTTTTTCTAAAGACGTAAAACTTTCTAAAGAGCAACAAGACGCGATAGAAAGTTTTAAAAACACCCAAAAGACTGTAACGCTTTTATACGGCGTAACGGGTAGCGGAAAAACCGAAGTTTATTTAAGACTTATAAATTCCACTTTAAAAGAGGGGAAAACGGCAATAATGTTAGTCCCCGAAATAGCGCTTACACCTCAAATGCTCCGTCAACTTCGAGCAAGGTTTGGGGATAGCGTATCTATTCTTCACAGCGGACTTTCAAAGGGTGAGAGATACGACGAGTGGTTAAGGCTGAAAACGGGCGAGGCGAAAATAGCCATAGGGGCAAGAAGCGCGATTTTTGCTCCGCTTGAAAATTTGGGCTTGATAATTATCGACGAAGAGCACGACGGAAGTTACGAGGCGGAAACTGCGCCGAGATATAAAACTTTAGAAGTCGCTAAAAAGAGGGCGGAACTTTCGGGCTCTAAAATAATTATAGGCAGTGCAACCCCGTCGATAGAGAGTTACGATAAAGCCTTATCGGGCGAATATAATCTCGCTAAAATGTCAACCCGAATAAACGGAAAAGATTTACCCGAATTTATCGTTGCGGATATGAGGGGAGAACTAAGGCGGGGTAACGAAAGTGTATTTTCAGCCGACTTAAAAGACGCCCTTAAAGAGTGCGTTGAAAAAGACAGTCAAGCAATTATTTTCTTCAATAGAAGGGGATATTCTCAGCAAGTTATATGCAGAGATTGCGGATTTGTGGCAAAATGTCAAAACTGTGACGTAACCTTAAACTATCACCGAGATACGGGCGTATTAAAATGTCACTATTGCGGAAGCGCATACAAAATGCTTTCGGCGTGTCCCGAATGCGGTTCGGTAAATTTAAGTTATAGCGGAGCGGGAACTCAAAAAATAGTAGCGGAACTTAGAAAACTCTTCCCAAATGAAGAAATACTGAGAATGGATAACGATACGACCAGTAACAAAGAGGGGCATTTTAAAATTTTAAAGCAATTTGCCGAGAGAAAGGCTCGTTTTTTAGTCGGTACTCAAATGGTTGCAAAAGGTCACGATTTCCCGTCGGTTACGTTAGTCGGTATTTTAGACGCCGATATGAGCCTTTATTTTTCCGATTACCGCAGTGCGGAAAGGACTTTCCAACTTATAACACAAGTAGCAGGCAGAAGCGGTAGGGCAGACAAAAAAGGCAAGGTTATTTTACAAACGTATAATCCCGACAACTTGATATTGTCGCAAGCCATAAATTACGATTACGAGGGCTTTTTTAAAAACGAAAGGGCTATAAGGCGGGCGACGGGATTTCCCCCGTACGCGTTAGTTTTAAGAGTAATGATTGAATCTAACGAGGACGGCGAGGCAATGAATGCCCTTAAAGAGGTTTACGGCGAAATAAAAGAAATTTACGATAAAAATAGGGATAATTTTTTATTTTTCAATAAGATGAGAAGTCCCGTAAAAAAGATAAACGGAAAATACCGCTATCAAGCGCTAATGCGTATATGCGGAGATTACCAAAAAATTAAAGACCAAATATATGAAAAATCTTTAAGTAAAAAGACGGCGAAAGTCTTAATTTACGTAGAAGAAAATCCAAGTAACCTGTACTAAAGGAGAAGATTATGGCTATATTACCTATTTTACAAACCGGAGATGAAATATTAAGACAAAAATGTGAAAGCGTAGATAAATTCGACGCTGAACTTTGCAATCTTTTAAACGATATGAAAGATACTTTAAAAAACGCTAAGGGGGCAGGGCTTGCCGCACCTCAAGTCGGCGTTACAAAGAGAATATTTATCATAGACGACGAGGAGAAGGGAATTGTCGAATTTATAAACCCCGTTATTTTAGGCACTTCGGGAAGTCAGTACGGAGTAGAGGGCTGTCTTTCGGTCAAAGGAAAATGGGGGGACGTAAAACGCCCAAGAAAGGTGACGATAGAGGCTTTCGATAGATACGGCAAGAAATTTAAAATAGTAGGCAGGGATTTCTTTGCTAAAGCAATGAGTCACGAATACGACCATTTAGACGGCATTTTATATACTGACAAAGCCGATAATTTAAGGGACGACGATTAATATGAAAGTAATATTTTTAGGTACGCCCGATTTTGCGGTAAAACCGCTTAGGGCAATCATTGAAAGTCAAAACCACCAAGTCGTAGGCGTTGTAACTCAGCCCGATAGACCGGTGGGAAGAAAAAATATAATAACTCCGCCCCCAGTAAAAGTCGTTGCTAACGAGTATAATATTCCCGTTTTTCAATACGAAAAAATAAGGGCAGAGGGAGTAGACGACCTTAAATCGCTAAATGCGGATATTATGATCACTTGCGCATACGGACAAATATTGTCGCGCGAGATTATTGATATTTGCAGATACGGAATAATCAATATTCATGCCTCGCTACTTCCTAAATACAGAGGGGCTGCGCCAATTCAGTACGCAATTATAAACGGTGAAAAAACTACGGGCGTTACCGTAATGCAAACCGAGGAAGGTCTTGATACGGGAGATATTTTAGAGGCGTTTGAAACCCCGATAGGGGAAACCGAAACGGCGGCGGAACTCTTTGAAAGACTGTCTAATTTAGGGGCTCAAAATATTTGTGCCGTACTCGATAAAATTGAAAGCGGAAACATAGTAAAAACAAAGCAAGACGATAGCTTAGCGACAGTCGTAAAAACTATCAAAAAAGAAGATGCAACCGTTGATTTTTCTAAAAATTGCGAAACTGTAAAAAACCTTATCAACGGTATGAATCCGTGGCCTGTTGCCTATACCTATTTCGGGGGTAAAAAACTGAAATTTTATAGAGCGGGCGTGGCGATGGGTCAAGGCGAAATTGGAGAAGTTATCCGTGCCGATAAAAAACTCGTCGTTGCTTGCGGAGAGGGAGCGGTGGAAATTTTAGAGATACAGGAAGAGGGCGGAAAAGCAATGTCCGCGCTTTCGTATTTGAACGGAAGAAAATTAAAGGTTGGAGATATTTTAGGAAGATAATATGCTTAATCTTTTTTACGATTCATATCGCGTTCTTTCAAGTGTGTATTCTGGGGGCGCGTTTATAAAACAAGCCTTAAACGAAACTCCTATCGAGGAAAGAAACCGCTCGCATACGACGAAAATTTGTTACGGCGTATTGGATAAAGACTGCAGTTTAGAATACGAGTTGTCCGTGCTTTGCGACAAAAGACCTAAGCAGGCGGTTAGAATAATTTTAAAGATAGGAATGTATTCTATTAAATATCTTGGGACGGCAGTTTACGCGGTTACCGACAATTTAGTTGAACTCATAAAAAAACTTGGCAAAGGCGGTACTTCGGGGTTTGTCAACGCCTTTTTAAGAAAGTACGCAAAGACGGAAATTGAACTTCCGCAAGATAAGGTAAAAAGGCTTTCGGTAGAATATTCTTATCCCGAATTTGCGGTTAAAAGACTAATTAAAGATTACGGAGAAGAGCGTGCAAAGGGGATTATGAGCGCCGATACCGAGAGAACGGCGGTTAGATTTAATAAAGGCATAGACGGAGAAAAATACCTAACGGACAGCCGTTGGGAATATCAAAAAACCCCTTTTGAAAACACTTTTTTTGTAAACGGATTTAAAAGAAACGCCGATTTTGACAGCGGAGTTTATACCTTTCAGTCGATAGGTAGCGTGGCTATTTGCGACCAAATCGAGGGTGGACAAAAACTTTTAGACACTTGTTCAGCACCCGGTGGAAAAAGTGTGAATTTAGCCGATAAATTTGAGGAAGTTACCGCGTTTGAATTGCATCCGCATAGAGTTTCTCTTATTGAAGATTATAAAAACAGAATGGGTAAACAAAACGTTACAGCACTCCAAAAAGACTCGTCAGTTTTTGACGGGGAGTACGAACAAAGTTTTGATACCGTACTTTGCGATTGTCCGTGTAGCGGTTACGGGGTTATAAAGGATAATCCCGAAATAAAATTAAGAAGAACGGACGACGACGTGAAAAATTTAAACCAAACGCAATATGAGATTTTAAATACTTGCGCAAAGTACGTAAAAAGCGGTGGGTATTTGTACTATTCTACATGTTCGGTTTTCAAAAGCGAAAACGAAGAAATTTGCGGTAAATTTTTAAAGAATAATCCAAACTTTGAAGAGGTTGTAATTGAAAGTAAATTGCCTTACGAAAGGATGAAAAGGGGAATTAGTTTTTTCCCCGACCTTTCCTACGGCGCAGGCTTTTTCATCTGTAAATTCAAGAGAAAATAATATGGAAATATTACACGATTATTTAGAAGAAGAAATTAAAAATTTAATAGAAGAATACGGAGAAAAGTCCTTTCGCGCCGGTCAAATTTACAGGGGGATTCATTCGGGAAAGAAAATTTCCCAAATAACCGATATAAGTAAAGATTTACGCAAAAAATTATTGGAAAGATTTGTGGATAATCCCGTAGAAATTATAGAGGTGAGAAAGTCGAAAATCGACGGAACGGAAAAGTTTTTATTTAGGCTTTTCGACGGTAACGTCATAGAGGGCGTTCTTATGAAATATAAGTACGGAAACACTCAATGCGTGTCAACTCAAGTCGGTTGCCGTATGGGTTGTGCTTTTTGCGCTTCGGGTATCGGCGGTCTCGTGCGAAATTTAACCTCAGGGGAAATTTTAGGACAAATAACGGCAGTAAACGCATATCTTGGCGGTAATACCGAAAAAAGGGCGGTTACAAACGTCGTTTTGATGGGTAGCGGTGAACCTTTGGATAACTACGATAACGTCGTTAAATTTATAAGGAATTTATCTTCCCCTAAAGGTCTTAACGTAAGTCCTCGAAACGTCAGTTTATCGACTTGCGGTTTAGTTCCTCAAATGAAGAAATTATCTAACGAAAATTTAGACGTAAACCTTACCGTATCACTACATAATCCCTTTGACGAAAGGCGTAAAAACCTTATGCCTATTGCAAAAAAATACACGGTAAAAGAGATTTTGGACGCTTGTAACGAGTATTTTAAAAAGACTAAAAGGCGTTATATATTCGAGTATTCTCTCGTAAAAGGCGAAAACGACACGAAAGAGTGCGCCGAAGAACTTATCCGCTTATTAAAGGGCAGACCTTGTCACGTAAATTTAATAAGACTTAACGAAGTGAAAGAGAAAAATTTAGAGGCTACCGCGGATAAAGACGCATATAGGTTTTTGGGACTTTTGGAAAGAGGTGGTTTGTCGGCAACCGTAAGACGGCAAATAGGCGTTGATATAGACGGCGCTTGCGGACAACTTAGAAGAAATTATCTTGAAAAAGAAAATACGGAGGAAGGCTTATTTTAGGGCAAATAATTAAAATACATTCGGGTAAATACTTCGTAAAATGCGATAAAGAAATAATCGAATGTAGCGCAAAAGGCGCGTTAAAAATTAAAGCGGACGGAATTTATACGGGCGATTTCGTAGAGGTGGACGGCGGAGTTATAATCGGTGTAAAACCGCGAAAAAATAAACTTATAAGACCGAGCGTAGCAAATATTGATAATTTTATTATCGTAGTTGCAAATCCGCCTGCTCCCGACTTTTTACTTTTTGACAAACTCATTTCAACTGCTTACACGAGGGATATTCCTTGTCAAATAGTAGTCAATAAAGTCGATTTCAACAAAGAAACGGCTGAAGAAATAATAAAAAATTATTCAAACGCAGTAGAGAATATATTTTTAGTTTCCGCAAAAACGGGCGAGGGAGTTGAAGAGTTTAAAGACTTTTTAAAGGGAAAACTTTCGGTGTTTTCAGGTCAGTCCGCCGTAGGAAAGACGTCTATTGTAAACAGGCTCTTTGGTGAAAACAAAAGGACGGGTGAGGTTAGCGCGAAAACTCAAAAGGGAAAACAAACGACGACAGTTTCCGAAATTACCGAGTCAAACGGAATACGCATAATAGACACTCCCGGTTTTTCGGCGATGGATATTGATATGGAAGAGGACGTTTTACCTTGGAGTTATCCCGAATTTAGTCAAAGGGCGCAAGGGTGCAAGTTTAGAGAGTGTAGACATATAAACGAGCCGAATTGCGCTGTAAAAGACGCTGTTTCAAACGGGGAAATATTCTCGGGTAGATATTTAAGATATAAACAAATTTACAAAGAGATAAAGGAAAACGATAAATATGATAAGAAACGTTAAAATTGCTCCGTCTGTTTTATCTGCAGACTTTTCAAAAATGGGCGAAGAAATTAAAAGGGTAGAAAATGCAGGTGCGGAATTTATCCATCTTGACGTGATGGACGGTGTTTTCGTACCTAACATTACTTTCGGTATAAAAATGGTTGCCGATATAAGAAAGGTTACAAATCTCATTTTTGATTGTCACCTTATGATTGTAAAGCCTGAAAAATATATAGAGCAGTTTGTAAAGGCGGGTGCGGATTATATTACCGTGCATTACGAGGAGTGCAAAGAAAACCTCGAAAACGTATTAAAACAAATAAAGTCTTACGGAGTAAAATGCGGATTGGTTATTAATCCCGACACACCCGTTGAAAAGGTTGAAAACTGTATTCCTCTTTGCGATATGGTAACCGTAATGAGCGTATTCCCCGGTTTTGGCGGACAAAAGTTTATACCCGAAGTGTTGGGAAAATGTAAAAAAATACGAGAAATTATAGATGCTAAAGGTTTAGATATAGAACTTGAAATAGACGGCGGAATTAATTCAACTACGGCAAAACTTGCAATCGACGCAGGCTGTTCGGTTTTAGTTGCCGGTAGTGCGGTATTCGGCGCAAGCGATATCGAAAAGGCTGTAAAGGATATTAGAGGGAATAAATGAAAATTGGAGTAAAAAACAAGTTAAATATACTTATAGGCTTACTTTTCGTTGCAATTTCTTTACTTGTTGCCTCAGTGGGGTTAAGGATAGCGTTTCCCGAGACGGTTTACACGGTCGCTATGATTTTAGCCTCTGTAACGTGTTTAACTGTAGCCGTTGCTTTAATTGTCGGTATGCTTTACGGAGTTATAAAATCCAAGAAAAAAATAACGCCGTCAAAGATAAGAAAAAAACTAACCGACGTATTTAGCGATGCGGAAAAGAATTTTGATAAGTTTGCTAATAAATTAAAGTTAAAAAATTTATTTTTTAGTTTATATAACGTATTTATTACCGCATTGGGAGTCGTAGGCTATTTAAGTATTTCGTTTTTATTTTTTAAAGACTTTAACTTTTCTAACGTAATTATAATATTATGTACTGTTGCGCCCATTTACAGATGGGTATGTATTGCGCTTAAAAAAGACAACGCAAGCGAGGGCGAAGGCGATATAAATGGGGAAGAATTTCCCGAAACGGTTTGCTTTATTCAAAAAACAGCGGAAGAGTTTTGGGGAAAGAAAATTAACGTAAAAGTATTTTTTAGCGCAGATTTAGAAATTGGCGTTAAAAAAATTGGGAAAACACTTTTAATAGGGTTTAATACTTATGCGTTTTTTCTCTTTACAAGTCAAGAAATTAAGGCTTTACTGTATAGGGAAATAAAGGCTATAAAAGATACCGAATATCAAAAAACCGAGAAGCTTTTAAATTCAAGAGAGTTTTATTCAAACGATTACCCAATAGGCATAATCAACGGTTTTTTATTTTCGTTTATAGTAGAAGAAACCGTTACTTATTACGAATTTACAAAAAATGCAATAAAACGCCGTCTTGAAAAAATCAAAGACGGAAAAGTAAAAGATACCGAATACGCAAAAGATTATATAACTGCGTATAAAAAAATGCGAATTTTCGAGGCTTATCTTGGCGATTCAAGAAGTTATATATATTTGAATATTTATAGGCAAGACGAAGATTTGAAAAACTTTACTTCGTTTGTGTTTAATCATTTTCAAGAGTTATATTTATTTTACGGAAACAGTTGGACAAAACAAGTAGAGAATAAGTTGACGGCAAAAGTCAGCGAAAAATTGACGTATAGAGAAAAAGTTGAACTTTTGGGCGTTGGAGCGGAAAATCTTTCGTTTGATAATAATGCGACTGAAGAAATGAAATGTATTTACGATAAATTCGGGGCGGAATACTATCAAACGAGTAAGCATTTTTACGAGATGAGGAAACAAAGTTTCGAGGAGTTTGACCGCGAAATAATGCGTTACGAACAAAACCCCGAAGATTATACCGAAAGGTTAAAACTTATTGAGATTGCGCACGCATATTTTTCGATGGGGGACCTTGAAAAAACCGAAGAAGTATACGCAAAAATTTTGCAAAATTATAATTCTCCCGAGAGTAATTTTGATTACGGCGCGTTTTTGCTAACTGTAAAAAAAGACGAAAGGGGAGTAGACTATATTTACAAAGCGATGGAAAACGAAAACCTCGTTGACGACGGGTTTGAACTCTTAGGCAAGTATTTTATTCTTTCGGGCGACGAAGTCGGTTATGAAAAGTTTTGCGAATATAAAAACGGTAAAATGGACGAAATAATCGGCGGTTTTGCGGATAGAATATTAAACGAAAGAAAGAAACTTAAGTCAATTTCTTTAGACGAGGGCGTATTAAACGAAATTATAGAAGTTTTAACGAAAGACGATAATATAAGCGAAATTTACTGCGCGGACGGAAAGGCAAAAAGCGGAAAAACTATTTTCTTGTTTGCAATAGCGGTGAGAAACAAAACCGAAGACGCGTTTTTTGAAACTTACGAAAGGGTATTTAGTATTTTAGATAATGAATACGGAAAATACGATACTTTTTTACTGTCAGTTGATAACGAGAAAACACGGAAAACGGTCAAAGAAATTGTTGCAAGTGATAAATTTTTAAAATTTAAACGATAAATTTTTAAAAAACACTTGAAACTGTGAAAAACAAGTGATATAATAAAATTAACTTTTTAAAAAATATAAATACAAGGAGAAATTAAAAATGAAAAAGTTTTTTAAAAGTTTAGTTGCAATTATGCTCGTAGCTATGACGGCTATCGCTTTCACTTCTTGTGGTATTCCTTCTGATTATAAAAAAGCAGAAGCAAACCTTAAAGAAGAAGGATATGAAGTAATGGTTTTAACTGATGCTATTACTCTTGGTTCTGCTGAGGCTTTGTACGGTCTTGAACGTGGTGACCTCGTTGCTTCTGTAACTGGAATGAAGGATGACGACGGCGTTTCTATTTTCTACTGTGCAGATAAAGACGCAGCAAACACTCTTTACGACAAACTTAAGGCTGAATTCGACGAAGCAGACGACGAAGAAAAAGAAGATTCTGACTTCGGTAAGTCTGGTAAAGTTGTTTGGGCTGGAACGAAAGCTGGCGTTAAGGCTGCTAAATAATTAAGAAAAAACAAAAACCGAGGATTTAGGGATACCCTATAAGGGATTTTTAATTTAATACAAAAGTGTAGCCCACTATACTTCGCAAAAAGCGAAATATGGTGGGCTTTTCATATCAACAAAAGATTAAGTTAATATAGTGATATTTTTAGCCGTGAGGCTAAAAGTGATATGCAAAACAAGTTTTGCGTTATATTTTTCGAGAGAAAAATTCAAGGTTCTGCTTTAGCAGGTTCTTATATTTCTCTCGAAGAAGTTATATTAAATAAATCCTTAACTCGCCGTAAGGCGAATATAACTGCCGTAAGGCAATCTCACTCGTCATTAGACGAATATCACAAATCCGCAAGGATTTATTTAGTTGCCGAATCCCTTGTAGGGACTCGGCTTTTCCTCGGTTTTTTTGTTTGGCTAAGTAACTGCGCCTTTAGTTAAAAAATTTCAAGTATTTGCTTAAGATTTTTAATTTCGTAAGTGACGGGTAAGGTTGGAGTGCAACCGCTATGATTAATAAAGCATACGTCAATTCCGCTGTTTATAGCAAGTTGAACGTCGCTAATTTGAGAATCGCCTACGATTAACGCCTTTGATTTTTTAAAGCCGTCTATACCGTCAATAACTTTTTGTATATATTCCTTAGACGGTTTACTGCATTTCATTTCGTCGGATATAAATATATTTTCAAAGTAATCTTTAATTCCCGACAGTTCAATTCTTCCTCTTTGAACGTGTGAAGTGCCGTTAGTTATCAAAAAAAGCCGTGCGCCTTGATTTTTAAAAAAGTCTAAAACGGATACCGTTTCGGGGTAGAGAATTGAAGTTTGAGAGAGTTTACTCTCGTAAATCTTGGCAAAACGGTTGGGGCTAAACTCGTAGCCGATTTTGTTTCCGTAATCAATAAAACGCAAGGTTAAAATTTTATCTTTTTCAATTTTACCTATCGCGTATAAATCCCAATAATATTGATTAATATCTTTATATACGGCGTAATTTTCTTTTTCACTTGGCAAACCTAATATTTCACTCGTTTCCAAAAAACATTTTTCAGCAGTTTTTTGAAAGTCGAAAAGCGTATCGTCTGCATCAAATAAAATAATTTCGTATTTCATAAATTGATTTTAACAAATATAGGTTAAAAAATCAATGGAAAATTGCTAAAAATTTAATTTCTCATTGACTTTAATTTAAAAAAAATATATACTTAATTATATAACAAATAATACGGAGGATTATATGCACGGAAAAGAAATTATTAAGGTAATAGCCGAAAATAAAGATTATATATGGGGCGGTAATAAACTCCGCAATTACGGTAAAACTTCGTCAAAAGATAAAATTGCCGAAAGTTGGGAACTTTCTTTTCATAAAGACGGCCCGTCAAAAAATGAAAACGGAGAACTTTTGAGCGAGGTTTTAATGCCAAGCGATTTAGGTTCAAATTTAGATGATTTTGAGAATTTCCCCGTTCTTGTTAAACTAATAGATTCAGCGGATAATCTTTCCGTGCAAGTACACCCAAACGACGAATACGCCTTAAAAAACGAGGGACAGTACGGCAAGACTGAAATGTGGTATATCGTTGACGCTGACGAGGGCGCGGGGATATATTTAGGTCTTAAAGAGGATACCGACAAAGAAGTATTTAAAAAGTCGTTAGAGGACGGCACGGTAACTGATTTGCTCAATTTTTACGAGGTAAAAAAGGGTGATTGGTACTTTATAAAATCTGGTACTATTCACGCAATCGGTAAAGGCGTTACCGTATGCGAAATTCAACAAAACAGTAATTTAACCTACCGTGTATACGATTATAAGAGAGTCGGCGCGGACGGAAAAGAAAGACCTCTTCACGTAGACAAGGCTTTAACCGTAAGCGATTTTTCTGCGTTTGCGAATTCAAAACTTGACTTAAAAATATCAAATAAACGACTTATAGGCGCATCAAAGTATTTTAGCGCGTATTTTGCCGAGATTGACGGAGACGAGGAATTCGTTGCCGATAAAAAATCTTTCGTAGCCTTTACTTGTATAGAGGGCGAGGGCGAATGCGAGGGTAAAAAGGTAAATTTAGGAGACACGTTCTTCGTTCCTGCCTCGTACGGCGAATTTAAAATCGAGGGAAAATTAAAGGTTATATTTACCGAAGTTAGAAAATATTACGTTGGTATTGACCTTGGCGGTACGTTTATAAAAGGCGGAGTCGTTGACGATAACGGCAATATTATCGTAGAGGATAAAATTCCTACCGAAACCGAAAAGGGCGAGGAAGTTGTTTTAGATAATATCGCAACCCTTATTAATCTCGTACTTTCAAAAGCGGGACTTTCAAAAAGTGAGATAGAAGGAATAGGAATGGGTGTTCCCGGTATGATTGACAGTAAAACGGGAACGGTTATATTCTCAAACAATTTCGGTTGGAACGACGTTAAAATTTCCGCAGGCATTTATAAGAGAATAGGCGTTTCCGTAGAAATTTCAAACGACGCAAACGCCGCTGCGCTTGGCGAGGCTATTTTCGGCGCGGGAAGAAACTTTGACAATATGATACTTTTAACTCTCGGTACGGGAGTCGGCGGAGGAATAGTCGTCGATAATAAACTTATTGAAGGAAATAAATCCGCAGGGGCTGAACTTGGTCATGCAGTAATCGTTGCAAACGGTGAGCAGTGTACTTGCGGAAGAAAGGGTTGCTTAGAGGCGTATTCATCCGCAACCGCTCTTATCCGTGATACTAAAAGGGCGATGGAAGAGCATAAAGACAGTAAAATGTGGGAGATAGGCTCTTTAGATAAGGTAACGGGCAAAACGGCGTTTGACTATAAAGAAGTTGACATTTATGCAAAAGCGGTAGTTGATAATTATATAGAAATGCTTGCTCTCGGTATAACCAATTACGCAAATATATTCCGTCCAAACGCAGTAGTTTTGGGCGGTGGAGTTTGCGCTCAGGGAGATAATTTAATTAAACCGTTACAAAAGATAGTAGATAGAGAAATATTTGCAGGCGAGGCAGGACCTAAATGCGAGGTTAGAATTGCAACGCTTGGAAACTCTGCGGGAATTTTAGGGGCGGTTGCTCTCGTAATGAATAAATAACTTCAAACGGGTGGTTTTAGTTGACAAAACCACCCGTATATTGTTATAATAACAAAGATAACTTAATAAGAGGAATTTACATGAAACAGCAGTTTTTTAAGATTTCATTGGCAGGAGACCTCGGTAGCGGAAAGAGTACGGTCAGCGCTATTTTGAAAGATAGATTTAACGCCGAAATAGTATCAATCGGTAAAATCCAAAGAGGAATGGCAGCCGAACTTAATATGGATACTTGCGAGTTTAACAAATATCAGGAAACACATCCCGAATTTGACAAAATACTTGACGGAAAACTTGCCGAATATGAAAAACTTGACGGAAACTACATTTTTGACTCACGCATGGCGTGGCATTTCGTTCCAAGCGCGTTTAGCGTATATCTTGCGTGCGAGCCAAAAGAGGCGGCAAGAAGGGTAATTGGCGCAAACCGTGAGGACGAGGCGTACGATAGCGTCGACGAGGCTTATTCAAGACTTACGCTTCGCCGTCAAAGAGAACAAAAGAGATATTACGATTTTTACGAAGTGGATATTACCGATTTGACTAATTACGACGCGGTTGTAGATACTACGGAAAGAACGCCCGAACAGGTAGCCGAAGAAATTATAAGAGTTTGGGAAAATTATATAGAAAATAAATAAAAACGAGAGGATGATATTATGCATTGGGCTGAGAGATTAGCAGATGAACTTATAGCGGAAAATCCGGAAAAAGAAGAATTTTTATGCGCGGCAGGTACAAGCCCGTCGGGTTCTGTTCATATAGGAAACTTTAGGGATATTGCAACCCCTTATTTTGTAGTAAAAGCGCTCCAAGCAAAGGGTAAAAAGGCAAAACTTATGCTTTCTTGGGACGATTTTGACAGACTTAGAAAAGTTCCCAAAAATATTGCGGCAATCGCTCCCGATTTTGATAAATATATCGGTATGCCGTACTGTATGATACCCGACCCCAACGGTAAATGTTCGTCATACGCAGAGTATTACGAAAAGGAATACGAGCAGTCGCTTGCCGAAATGGGTATAGATATCGAATACCGTTATCAAGGTAAAGAATACACTTCGGGAAGATACGTAGACGGTATTATAACCGCTATGCACAAGAGAAAGGAAATTTACGATATTTTAATGAATTACAAAACCCAAGACAGCGACGAGGGGGAAAGAGAATCTTATTACCCCATAAGCGTTTACTGTTCGGTTTGTAAAAAAGATTTTACGACGGTGGTATCGTATAACCAAGAAACCGAAGAAATTACTTATAAATGTAAAGTTTGCGGAAAAGAAGAAACTGTAAGTTTAAGAGATTATCACCTCGTTAAACTTATGTGGAAGATTGACTGGCCAATGCGTTGGGGCGCAGAAGGCGTAGACTTCGAGCCGGGCGGAATAGACCACGCCGCAGCGTCGGGTTCATACGTCGTTGCAAAGGATATCGCAAAGGCAATTTACGGCGTAAAAGCGCCCAAATTCCAACCTTACGGCTGGCTTTCTATTGCAGGGCTTGGCGATATGCACTCGTCAACGGGTAACAACATTACTCCTGCAACCGTTTTAGAAGTTTACGAGCCTGATATGATTAGATGGCTTTTTGCAAAGTACGCTCCAACCGACGGTTTTGCGTTTAACTTTGACGATACTATTATCCGTCATTACAGTGAGTTTGACAAAGGTCTTGAGGCTGTAAAAGCAGGCGAGGCGGATGAATACAACACTTCAGTTTATAATCTTTCAATGCTTGACGGCGTTAACGTAAAGGCAAAAGTTCCTTTCGGCGTATTAGCGTCAGTTGCTACTATCGTCGATTTCAATTCTCAAGCGGTAAGGGAAATTCTTGCTAAAATAGGCGTAGAATTTGACACTCGTGACGAAGTTAGACTTTTGAGAGTTAAAAATTGGATAACTAAGCATCAACCCTCTAAGATGTATAAACTTTTAGAGAGTAGAAACGACGAATATTACGCACAACTCGGCGAAGAAGAAAAGTTGGCGGTTAAAGGACTTTACGATTATCTTGCTGAAAGAGAATCGTTTACTGAACAGGAAATTCAACAGTACCTTTACAGTCTTATCAACAAACCCGAACTTACCAAAAAGGAAAACACTCAAAGACAGCAAAAATTCTTTGCAGTATTTTATAACGTACTTTTCGGTACTGATAAAGGACCAAGACTTTATCTTTTCTTGTCGGCAATAGACAAAGCAAAATATATTAATTTATTAGCGTTTTAATGATGCGGGCGGTTATACCGCCCGTTTTTTCAAAGGAGAGTTATGGAAAATTTTAAATTTACGACGATGGAGTATATCCGCCCCGATTTCGAGGCGTTCAAAAAAGACGTTGAAGAATTGACTTTAAAACTTAAAAATGCAAAAACTTATGAAGAGGCAAGGGAAGTTTTTTTAACTTTTGATAAAATTTCTTGTGAGTTTAACGATATGAATACGGTTGCAAGCATCCGTCATACTATTGATACGACCGACAAGTTTTACGACGAAGAGGTCGAATACGCGCAAGAAACTTACCCGACCGTAATGCCTACTTTACTTGATTTTTCTAACGCGTTATATGAAAATAAGTTTAGAGCGGAGTTTGAAAAGGAATACGGTAAACAACTGTTCGTGCAAGTTGAATTACAGAAAAAATCTTTCTCAAACGAGAATATTCCACTTATGCAACAAGAGGCAAAACTTTGTAACGAATATGAAAAAATAATAGCCTCAGCAAGCATTGAATTCGACGGAAAAACTCATAATCTTTTCGGTATTATGACCTATTTTGAAAGTAAGGACGGAGAGGTTAGAAAAGAGGCGTATAGGGCATATTCTAAATTCTATGAAAGTAACGAAAAACGCTTTGAAGAAATTTGGGACGAACTTATAAAAATAAGAAACCAAATGGGTAAAAATCTCGGCTTTGACAACTATATTCCGTTAGGTTATATGCAACAGGGAAGGACTGATTACGGCGCAAAAGAAGTCGCTTCGTTTAGAGAGCAAATAAAGACCGAATTAGTACCTTTTTGCCAAAAACTCTACGAGGCTCAAGCAAAGAGAATCGGCATAAAAAAGGTTATGGCGTACGACGAGAAATTGGTGTTTGAAAGCGGTAACGCAACCCCAATCGGCGACGAAGATTTCGAGATGAAAACTGCAAAAGAAGTATACCACGATTTAAGCAAAGAAACAGGAGAATTCTTTGATTTTATGGAAGAACACGAACTCTTTGACTTGAAAAATAAAGCGGGTAAAGCGGCAACTGGATATATGACGGCGTTTAACTCCTTAAAAGCGCCTTTCGTATTTTCCTGTTTTAACCGTACTACCTACGATATGGAAGTTTTATCGCATGAATTAGGTCATGCGTTTGCCGGCTATATGGCAATGAGAAATCAACCTATTTCTGACTACTATAGCGAGTCTACGGATATTGCCGAAATTCACTCTATGAGTATGGAGCAGTTCCTCTATCCTTACGCTGAAGAATTCTTTGGCGACGAGGCGGATAAATTTAGATTTGCCCATCTCCAAGAGGCTTTAACTTTCGTGCCTTTCGGCGTTGCGGTTGACGAGTTTCAGCATATTATGTATTCAAATCCAAACTTAACACCAAAAGAAAGGACTTTAGAGTGGAAAAAATTAGAGCAAAAATACATGCCGTGGAGAGAGTACGGCGATATCGAATTTTTTGCTAAAGGCGGATGGTGGTATCATAAAATACATATCTTCCTTTATCCTTTCTATTACATAAATTATACGCTTACGACGATGGGTGCGATGGAGTTTAAAAAGAAGATGAACGAAAACCCCGAAACTGCGTGGGAAGACTATATGAATTTATGTAAAGTAGGCGGAAGTAAGTCTTATCTTGAAACTTTAAAACTTGCAAATTTGTCAATCCCGTTTGAAGACGGCAGTGTTAAAAAAGCGCTTTCTTACGCAAAAGAAATTTTGACTGAGCAAATGGAGAAACTCTAAAAATGAAGTTGTACGCTCCTAAATACTATAAGGATTTCGAGTGTATTGCAAGTAGGTGCAAGCACAGTTGTTGCGTTGGATGGGAGATTGACGTAGACGAAAAAACGCTTGAAAAATATTCGGGGTTAGAGTGCGCTTACGCCCGAGAGATAAAAGAGAGTATCGCAAAGCGTGGCACTCCGCATTTTAAACTGAAAAAAGGGGATAGATGTCCTCATTTGGATAAAGACGGACTGTGTAAAATTATAATCAATTTAGGCGAAGAGTATTTGTGCGAGATATGTAAAGAGCATCCGCGTTTTTATAACCAAACGCCAAAGGGGACGGAAGTTGGGCTTGGACTTTCTTGCGAAGAGGCGTGTAGAATTATTCTCTCAGCCGATTGTTACGACGAGATTGTGGAAATTGGAGAGGAAGAGGGTTGTTTCGCGGATTTCGATACGGGTTTTCAAAGAGAAAAAATATTCAGGAAGTTAAAAGACGGCAACCGTAATTTAAGTGATAAACTTTTTGAGATTAGCCGTGAATACGGGCTGGATAATGCGTTTGAAAACGGGCAAAAGCAACTAAGAATTATATCTTCGCTCGAATATCTTGATATTGCGGACAAAAGTAGGTTTTTAGCCTTTTCGTCAGACGCACAAATTCCTTTGGAATTTGAAAAACAAACCGAACGGTTTTTTGCCTATTTAATATATCGCCATTTACCGCAAGCGCTGGACGAAAGAGGGGTTAAAGAGGCGGTTGGATTTAGTTTGTTCTTAGTAAAACTGTTTGTTTCAATTTTACAAAACGAACAGGTCAAAAAGACCGAAGAAGCGTTTGAAATCGCAAGAATTATTTCCGAGGAAATCGAGTACAGTCAAGACAATACCGACCTAATTAAAGCGTCAATTAAATAATTTAATAAAGGCGAGGTGCGTTTCGATAATTTGCACCTCGTTTTTTTGTTAAATTTTGTCGAATTATCGCTTAAAAATATTTAAAAAAGTTGAAAAATCGTTATATATATGTTATACTTATATACATAGTAAGTTATAATGGAGGAGAGCAATGCCAAATACTGAATATAATTCACAGGACATAAAAATTCTCGAAGGACTTGAGGCGGTAAGAGTTAGACCGGGTATGTATATAGGTTCAACCGGACCTAAAGGACTTCATCATATTCTTTGGGAAATCGTAGATAACGCAATAGACGAGGCTGCAAACGGATATGCCGATAAAGTCGAGGTCGTACTGCATAAAGACGGTAGCGTATCCGTTGAAGATAACGGAAGAGGTATACCTACCGACGTTCATAAAACGGCAGGGGTGTCGGGCGTACAAGTCGTATTTACCCAACTTCACGCAGGCGGTAAATTTAACAACGATAACTACAGTTACTCGGGCGGTCTTCACGGTGTAGGCGCGTCGGTTACTAACGCTTTGTCGGAGTGGCTTAAAGTAGAGGTCTATAAAAATACCGTTTACAAGATGGAATTCCACAGTTATTATGACGAAACGAAAAAGAAAGTTATTTCGGGCGAGCCGGTTGCTCCGCTTGTAAATACGAGAAAAAAGACAGATAAAAAGGGAACATACGTCCGCTTTAAACCTGACGCTAAGGTGTTTGAAACGGTAGAATTTAGTTTAGAGACTATCGCAAAAAGACTTCGTGAACTTGCTTTCCTCAACAGAGGTCTTACGATAAAACTTTCAGACCTTAGAGACGACGAAAAATTCTATAATAAAACCTTTAAATACGACGGCGGTCTTATAGACTACGTTTTGTATCTTAACGAGAGCAAAACCAAACTTTTCGACCTTCCCGTTTACGCTAAGGCGGAAAAAGACGGAATAAGCGTAGAATTTGCAATTCAGCACACCGACGCGTATACGGAGAGTATTTTCTCTTTCGTAAACAATATTCCCACTCCCGAAGGCGGTATGCACGAGATAGGATTTAAGTCCGCGGTTACGAGAATATTAAACGACTTTGCAAAGTCTAATAACTACGTAAAGGATAAAGATTTGGCTCTTCAAGGCGAGGATTTTAGAGAGGGAATGACTGCAATTATCTCCGTTAAAATGAAGAACGTAGAATTTGAAGGTCAAACAAAAACCAAACTCGGCAACCCCGAGGCAAAAAGCGCGGTTGAAAGCGTTACTATGGAAGAACTCGACAGGCTTATTAAAAACAAGAAAAATAAGCAAATTTTCGAGGCAATGATTAAAAAGGCGTTAGGCGCGGCAAAGGCAAGAAACGCTGCCCGCCACGCAAAAGAAATAGCAAGAGCAAAGAGCGGTGCGGATTCGGCAAAACTCGTAGGTAAACTTGCCGCATGTTCAAGCAAAAAAGCCGAACTTAACGAAGTGTTTATTGTTGAGGGTGATTCGGCAGGCG
>SVIB01000041.1 GCA_015055505.1 Clostridiales bacterium | reverse complement strand
AGATTAAAGCGGATAAGGCAAACGGTAAAGGATTTTCCATCGTTGCTTGCTCCGAAGGCGCAAAGTCCTTGGACGGTAAGCAGGTCGTTGCAAAGGTTATCGAAGACAGCGCGGACTCCATCCGTTTGGGCGGCGTAGGCGCGGTTGTAGCTGACCAGTTGGAACGCTTGACGGGTTCGGAAGCAAGAGCGACCACGCTTGGTCATATTCAACGCGGCGGTACGCCTACGGCGCACGATAGAGTATTGTCTTCCCGTTACGGGTATGCTGCGGTAGAGCTTTGTATGCAGGGAAAATTCGGCAGAATGGTGGCTTTGCAAGGCGACGAAATCGTAGACGTTTCGTTGGAAGACGTAATCGGTCAAAAGACGAAGAATGTAGATCCCAACGGCGAACTTGTAACGCTTGCAAAAGCAATGGGCGTTTGCTTCGGCGATTAAGCTATAAGATGAATTTAGGAATTGTCTTAAAAAATCAAAGATTAAAAAACAATATTATTGACTTTGATTTTTTGAGGGGTTAAGGAGAAAAAGATGATAACATTTAATTTGTGGGAAAATTTAGAACAAAATCCTGTGGAAATCGAATATTATCCTCCCATTCAAAAAAGTAGTGATGCGGCTGTTATTATATTTCCAGGTGGTGGATATTGCATGCGCGCTGAGCATGAGGGAAAAGATTATGCTGAGATGATAAGTGAATGGGGGATGGCGGCCTTTGTTGTACAGTATAGGGTGTTTCCCGAACGTTTTCCTAAGCCTTTGAAGGATGCAAGACGAGCAATACAATTTGTTCGATCTAATGCGATGAGATTTGGTATTGACAAAGAAAAGATCGCGGTTATGGGATCCTCGGCCGGCGGGCATTTGGCAGCACTCGTGTCTACATATACAGAAAAACTTGATGTGCCTTGTGATGAAATTGGTAAGGAGGATTACTTGCCGAACGCACAAATTCTTTGCTATCCAGTAATTTCTTCTAATGAAAGCATTTCACATAAAGGTTCATTTGAAAACTTGTTAGGGGAAGAATATTATAATCGAGCGAATTATAGTCCCGAGTTATTAGTAGGGCAGACGACACCAAAAGCATTTATTTGGCATACGGCTGATGATGATTGCGTGTCAGTTTTGAATAGTTATAGGTACGCTGAAGCGTTAAAAAATAATGGAATTTCATGTGAAATGCATGTATTTCCAAATGGACCTCACGGGTTAGGACGTGCAGTCAACAATTTACAAGTTTCAAAGTGGACTGATTTACTAAAAACGTGGATAAAATGCGAAGTTAAATAATCTGAAGCAATACTTTATGATAAGGAGAATTAAAAAATTGCGGTGGATAAAAGACCGCGTGGAGCTGCTCATACAAAGCAGCAATCATCGGCTGATGATTAATTAGCGTAGTAAATTCAACACTAAAGAAATACGTGTGGAGTAATGTTGAATGGATATTGATGAAGGTAAATGGTTGTATTGTCCTAAATGCAATGAAAAGACAAGAGTAAAAGTGTATGAACAGACAAAAATGGATAATTTTCCTTTGTTTTGTCCGTGGTGTAAGACTGAAACAATTGTAAAGGTTGAAAATTATACGGTGAAGGTTATCAATAGTAGCCAAAAATGACAAACCTTGCCCTTCTTCGACAAAAGTTTCACTCATAACGCATTGAATGTCGAAAAACAAAATGATATAATTTAGGCATAAGAAATTATGCCGGACGCGAGACGCGGTGCATGGATTAAAGATTCATGCAACCGCGTCTTTTCGTTTGTCGAAAATTAAAGAAATTTGTATCTCTACCTACAAAAAAAACGGCGTAGGTACGACGAATATTCTTTGGACGTGTATATGAAACCTATATGGGAAGAGGAAATCGTTTACAATGAAACCGTTATGTTTGTAGGACGGGAAGATGAGGCTCCTTTGCTTTATCCTGCTACGGAAATTATTTCAGTACGCTCTTATGATTTGAAGACGGAATATATACGGGGCATAGATTACGAATATAACGAAAATAATAACAGCATACTTATGCTAAAAGACGGCATTATGCCGTTTATGGACGAAGAAATATATTATCCTAATAGAATTATAAATGGAATGACGTTCGCCTGCACTAATCCCGATAGATCATATATTCAATGCTCGGAAGGCTCGTTTTTTTGTGAAAAACAAATTGCGGTAACTTACCGTCATTCGGGAGCGGTTATAGAAAAACCCGTCGCGCAAAATGAGGCATTTGAAAAGACAATGCAAAAATTGAAGAATAATGAAAGGGTAAAAATCCTTTTTTACGGAGATTCAATTACAGTAGGAGCGAATGCGAGCGGGTACAAAGAGGTTAATTATCCGCCATACGCGGATATTTGGGCTCAAATGGTGTTTAAATCCATAGTCAAAAAGCATGGCGCGACAAATGCCGAATATATCAATACTGCGGTTGGGGGTTGGTCGTCGGGCAATGGTTTGGAGAATTTAGATGAAGGGGTTATTTCCTATGCTCCTGACGCGGTATTCCTCGCCTTTGGTATGAATGATGGCGCATTGACTCCAACGCAACATATAAAAAATATCCGTATAATGATAGAGCGTATTTGGTCAGCGCTTCCTTTTGCGGAGATTTGTTTGGTTACGCCGATGCTTGCAAATGCTGAGGTTAAGGGGTTTTATTGCCGTCAGGCAGATTTTGAATTTGAGTATTTAAAACTTTTAGAAGATTGTCGCAAACAAAGACAAACGGGGCTATGTGTTGCAAACGTTACAAAATTGCACAAACAATTGTTGGAGTATAAACGATATTATGATATGACGGGCAATAACGTTAATCATCCAAATGATTTTTTATCAAGAGTATATGCGCAAGCGGTGTTTCAAACGGTTTGCGGAAATTGACAGTCTTTTAGTTGGCGCGGGATAATTTTGCAAGTTTTCCGTAGATGAAAACTGCATTTGCCGTGAAATGCTGATTGTTAAAAGTTGCCCTATAAGTTGATTATCGCTATTTTTGTGCTTATTATAAATATAAATTGTATATACTTTTGACTGTTTTAAAGCGGACAAAAAAGAAAAAATAAAAACTTTATTTTACGAGTGTTTTTATAAACGTCTATTTAATAAAAGATTTCCCGTTTGAATTATCTTTCAAACGGGTTTTTTCGATATTAAGAATTCTCTTAAACTGTGGCGGTTGCGTTTTTAAAGTAGACTTATAAAAATTACGATAGGTAAAATAGTATAAAATTATGTGTTATTCTCAAACTTTAAGGGGGTGTAAAACGTAGTTTTAAAATGTGAAAATTTTACAAAATTATAAGAAAAATCAGTTAGCCCCCTTTATTTAGTTGACAAAAAATAAAATTTAAGTGATAATATATCGCACACATATATTATTATAGATATAATAAAATAACTTTAGATAGGAAAAAATTATGAAGAAAATGCTTAAAATCTTAGCAACGTTAGTTGTAAGCGCGCTTATGATGGCAACTGCTGTCGTAACGACGGGATGCGAAAATAACAACGACGGTAATTCCGTTGAATTTTTCGACGTTCCCAAAACCGTTTACGTTCAAGGTCAACCTCTTGATCTTAGCGTGGGTTCTATCGTTTCGAGAACTAAAAACGGCGTTACCGAAATTAAACTTAATAGCAGTGAAGTGTCGGTACAAGGCTATGAAAAAGACGTTTTAGGCGAACAAGAAATTACTGTTTCTTACGCAGGAGAAACGATTAAGTATCAAATAACGGTAATTCCCGCGTTGGACGTTGTAGATTTCGTTGCGCAGTACTTTGTAGGCGAGGAATTAGACCTTACTAAAGGCTCGGTAAAAGTTGCTCAAAACGACGGCAGTCAAGAAACCGTTCCTTTAAACGATGAAAGAGTAAGCGTTGGCGGTTTTTCGAGTGAAACTGCCGGTGCGGTTACTTTAACCGTGTCCTATACCGAGGAAGAAACCACTCTTTCTACAACCGTAACGGTAAACGTTTACGAAAGGGAAAACGTAGAATTTAATACTGATGCTCTTCGCGTTGAATATTTCAGTCACGAAACTGTTTTTGACGTTACGGGCGGAACTTTAGAGGTTACCTCTGCGGACGGAAAGAAAACTGAAACGGTTGCTCTTACCGTAGATATGGTAAGCGGTTTTAATCCGTCGTCTGCAACTGCTGAAAATACTGCGGAAAACCCCTTAGAACAAGTTGTTTTCTTAACTTACGGCAGTCAAAGTGTTCCGTTTACTATCAACGTAATATATAGCGAAGTGTCTTACGTAAAGGCTATTGCGAAAGATATTATTACTAAGACGAAGAGTGTAAACTGGTTTCAACCTGATATTGCTCAAATAAGAGTAAGTGTAGAAATCGGTGAAAACGCCCTTTCCGCATTAACCTCGTATTTTGCTCTTTCGGACGAAGAAAAGGCTTTCTTTACGGTTGAAGAAACTACGGCTTTAGCCCGTTACGGAATAAGATACGGTATTGATAAATACGAAGATGAGAAAAACGTATACAAAATGATTTCGATAGATTCTCAATACGGATATCAGTTTACCGAGGCTTCGTCATACGAAAACGCAAAAGAAGATTATCAAATTTTAAACGATAAGACTCTTCCCTTTAACGTGTTAATGGACCTTCTTACAAACGTAAACGATACTTTTGGTGACGTAACTATCGGCGCTGGAACTATTTTTGATTATATGATAATGTATCCTTTAGGATACGATAGAGAGTTGGTAAGTGATTTAATGGGTCTTCTTATCTACGTTTACGACGAGATATCTTATATTCCTACAGAGTGGGATTTAACTACGTTAGAAAGCAATAAAACGCACGTTATCAACGCTGCGCTTAGCATTGTAAACAGCGACTTTATAGCAGTTAATTTCTCTTCGTTCTTTGGCGCTGCATCGGCTTGGAGAGAAAAGGACGATATTTTCGATATAATTTATTATTACTATACCTACGGCGAAGGTGTGGATATAAATACCATTTTCCTTTCGGTGCGCCGTCCTGCGGAAATTGAAGAAATGTTCCTTCAATTCAACGCTGCGTTTAACTATTTGCTTTCGGGCGAAAAAATAACCATCGAAGGCTTTGAAGATACGGACGATAATACCGGATTCCTCGTACATTACGATTTAGTTGTAGATAAGTACAACAACATAATGAGTGGGGACAATCAATTCTATAAAGATATACTTTCAAAGAGCGATTTTGCTCAACTTATGCTTATAAATATAGGACAAAACCAAAACGACGAAGGCATTGGCTACTATAAATTTGCAGGCGGTGTAGCGGAAGACAGTTCGTACGCAGAACTTATAAACCTTTACGGCGATATGATGTTGGAAGTCTTAGAACAAGGCGTGTACTCCGAAGAAAAAGTAGATAAATTCTTCAATAAATTTATAGACCTCACCCCTGCTACGCAACACGGATTTTTTGCATCTCTTTACAACGGATATATTGAAGGACAACCCGATGCAAGGGTGTTATTTGAATCTATCGGCAACGACAGTTTTAAAAGATTTATGGTTTGCGAAGTGCTTATGGCACGTTATTCAAACGAAACCGTATTCCCAGTCGTTAGCAATTTACTTCTTGCTATTGAAAATTGGTCGCTCCGTTTTGTAAACGACGAAGCAGTTGACGAATTTAAATATTTGATGGAATACGTAACCGAGGAATACGGCAAAATTACAGGAAATGCAAAGACTGAGTTTGATGCAAGTCCAATGAAGACGGCATACGAAAAATATCTTGCTATTTACAATAAAATAGACGAGTATAACAACACCTCTAACGCCGTAGATTTCGGCGATTTAAGTGATGAATTTGAATACGTATCCACTTTAATTAAAGATATCAACAAATATTCGTCGGTGGTAAAAGCGTTTAAAAAGGGTAAAATTCCTTATGATGAAATCGCGCTTTTAATTTCGGCGTACGAAAACTTAAAAGCAGTTAAACAAACTATCTTAAGTAATGCAACTCAAAGCGTGTTAGAGTATTACGCTTATAACGAAGTAGCAAGCCTTTCTTCAACGTACGATTATGCAATTTATAAAGCGTTAAAGACTGCAAGCGATTGTTTAATAGACGTAAGCGTTAACATTGGCGGAACTTTAACTTCAAACGCGCGTGTCGCTTATTTGGGTACCGGTGTGGAAGAATATCTCGTTTCAGTTTACGGCGTATTAAAGGCTTCTTTTAACGGCACCGAGATTAGCGAGAGCGACCTTAAGTGGGCGTTAGATAACTATAAAACTCTTAGTAATGATGCAAAGATTGCGTTTAGAAGAATCGGCGGTGCTGACCTTTTAGAAAAGGCAATCACTACTGTAAGTGAGAATTTCTCGGCTGAAGAGAAGGCGTTTATAACCGCTCTCGTTGAAGTTGAAAAGGCATTCGTAGAATTTATCAATAGAGAAAACGTAGTAAGCAATCAAAACGAGTTTAAAGCAGCTATGGCAAGTTTGATTGAAAAGCAAGTAGCCGTTGCAAGCGGAGAGAATTACAATAAATTCTTTAAAGTTATATACGAATATTATTTAGAGCAATACTCGTCAAATTTTGTAGCATAACCAATTAAATCTACCTAATAAACCATAAAAACCCCGACGGTAATCGGGGTTTTTTTATAAAACCAAATAATATATAATAATGAATGCAATAAAATCCATATCAAAATCGTTTAATAATTGGAGGCGAAGATGAACGGTATTGAGACGGATAGGCTTTTGCGACTCGTGGCAAAGGGGGATAACGACGCTTTCGAGCAGTTATACTTAAAGACAAAACGGGGTGTGTATGCGTTTTTATATTCTTATTTTAAAAACCAACACGACACCGAAGACGCCATGCAAACGGTCTATTTAAAAATTAAAACGCACGTATCCTCTTACAAGGTCGGCACAAACGGAAGAGCGTGGATTTTTCAAATAGCAAAAAATCACGCGCTAACAGAGTTAAAGAAAAACAGCCGAAAAGAGGAATACGAGGATAAATCTTCTGTTGGCTTTACTCAAGGAGAGGTGTTTGACGCTATGCAACGGGCGTTAAGCGAGGAAGAGCAAAGAATAGTCATTCTTCACGTTTTATGGGGATATAAGCACCGTGAAATAAGCAAGTTAATAGAAAGTCCTATAGGTACGGTTGTTTCAAAATACAAAAGAGCCATAGATAAACTAAAGAAAGCATTAAAGGAGGATAACCTATGAAAAAGTGGAAACAAAAATTAAATAGTGAACTTGATAGGGTAATCCCCGACCTTTCAGCCGAAGTGCGTTTTGCGCCTATCGAAGTGGACGAAAAAGAAGTTCTAAAGATGGAAAAATCCCGCAAACAGAATTTCACGAAATGGGCGTATTCTTTATCGCTTTCCTGTATAGTGATAGTGTTTGCTGTGTGTTTATCCGTTTATTTCGGTATAAGAAACCCCGCAACGAATCCACCGCAAGTAGGGAATTCGTATACTGCTATAGTTGAAATAAATCCCAAAGTTATGTTTTCGGTAGACGATAGCGGAAAGGTCGCGGATGTAACGGCGCTTAATACGGATGCCGACGTTATTCTTTCTTCTGCGGAAAGGTTAGAGGAATTAAAGGGTATAGAAATAGAAAAATCGGTTAAAAAATTTGTTGATTATTGCGCTAAACTTGGGTATATTGACTTGGACGGCGAGTCGGCTGTGAAAATTTCCCATAGCGGAAAGCAAGACGATTTAATAAAAACCGTCAACAGCGTAGAAGAATATTTTAGAGAAAAAGGCGCTCACGCCGTTGTCTTTCAAAAGCAAGTAACGGTAGAAAAACTGTGTGAAATGGTTGGGTTGGACGTAGAAACAACAGCAAATAAAGCCATAGAAGATTTTACAAGGCTGTCTAATTTGTACACGTCGAGAAAGTGGGCGAATATGACCGATCAAGAACTCAGCGACCTTTATAATAGCGTTGTAATTTCTAAAGCGCTTAAAAATATAGTTGTGAGTAAGATAAATAGGCAAATAGCCGTAAAAGACCAAATTGAAAATATTAACGGGATAAACGAGCAAATAAAAACGAGTGAGAATAATCCTCAGTTATTATTAAAAGATTATTGGTCGGTAAAATCGTTTAACGATAGTTACGAGGATTTCAGTGACGAGTTTAAGTGGCTTATGATAGCCATGGATACTGCAATAGATAAGTGTAAAAACGAATACGGAATAGAAATAAAGGGTATAATTGACCTTGAGGCGTTGAGAACTTTTTATTCTTCAATAGATTTTACGGCAATAACTGATGCGTTAGAGCGCGTTACAAGTCAAAACTTTACTGAATATTTGCCCGTTATGACTGCCTTTTTGGAAATAGTCGGCGAGGACGTTTCTTTCGTAGATGAATATTTAAACATCCCTAAAAATAAAGAAGAATTTAGCAAAAAGAGTGACGATTATTTGAAATCTCTCTATAATTTTAAAGAAGGTAAAAACGACGAACTTTATAATTACGATAGACAGCAAATAACGAAAGAGGAGTATGACGATTACGTAAAATCAATTATATCTTCCTACGGCTCTATGGAGTTGTACTGGTTAAGTTTACAAAAACAGTAACAAAAATTTTAAAAACTTTGCAATAAAACGGCAAGTTCAATCGTTTAATAAGTGAAAACTAAATAAAAAACTTTTATACGGAGGTTATATGAACAAAAAATTAACAGGTTTAATATGTTTAGTTCTTTCAGTAATTACGGCAATATCTTTTTCAGCTTGTAAAAAGCCTAACGGCGAAAGTGATAACGGCGCAGGGGTAAACAACCCCGAAGTGACTTACGTAAACCTTGACATAAATCCCGAAATAGAACTTACGGTTGATGCAAACGAAAAAGTAGTAACCGTTTACGGTGTTAACGAGGACGGAAAAGTCCTTCTTGTAAACGAAAGTTTAGAAGGAAAATCTCTTGAAGAGGCTGTTGAAAAAATTACATCTTTAGCTGTTGAACTTGGCTATTTAACCGAAGACAATAAGGTTGTAACCACAAGCGTATCGTCTTCAAACAACGAAAAAGTAAACGAGGTATTAAGTAAAATAAACTCTAAGGTAACTGCTACTGCAGAAAACTTAGGTTTAGAGGTAAAAACCGACCTTGAAGGGGCATTCTCAATCGTTAGAAAACTTGAAAACTACAAGGCGGAAAACCCCAATAATCAACTTATACAAGCACTTTCAGTTGGAAAATTTAAACTTGCTCTTTCGGCAAGCGAAACCGGTGAGGTTAGTTTAGATGTAGCGGTAACTCTTGACGAAAAAGAACTTATCGACCTTATAAATAAAGAAAGAAAAGAAGTAAAAGAAGTCGTAACCGACGCCTATAACAAGGCGAAAGCGCAAGCGTTATTAATCTACGACAGGGCTGTAAGCGAGATTTTAGACGGAATATACGCAGGGTACTATCTTGAAAACCTTATGAAATATCCCACTACTTTCTGGTATGGACATTCGTATCAAGTTTATAAGACTATGGAAAGATGTTTCGGCGCGTTGTCAAACGTAATGAAATATGCGGAAAAAGCAAGCGAATATCCGTTAGACGAACAAACCGTAACTCAAGTTTTAGATATTTTCGGTTTGGGAGTTGAAGAAGTTGATAAACTTAAAAATTCCGACGGAAAGATAACTCTTTCGTCTATTGAAAGTTATGCGGACGTAGTAATTAAAAACGCATCTAAAGACGTTGACCTTTCTCAGTTAAAAGAGCAGTTAAATACCGTTTTAGCGGAGATTGACCAAAAACTTTTAGCCGACGTAAACGAGGAAATAAAAAAATACCAACCTCAAATAGACCAAATAGTGTTGTCGGTTGAAACGGCGATTAATACGTTAAAGACTGCGACTGCAGTAATTCCCGACAGTTTAAAGACCGAACTTAACGCCTTTGTAAGCGACGTGCAAAGTGTAATTACAAGTTTGAAAGAGGACGTTGAAAACGGTGAAATTAATTCGGTAAAACTTAAAGATTATGCTGACAATGCAGGTAAGAAAGCCACCGAAACTTTAACTAAGATAGAAAATTCTTTAAGTGAAGAAGAGAAAGCCGAAATCGAACAAAGAGTAAAGGCTGTTGAAACTTCTTTAAATAACGCTAAACAAAAAATGCAAGACACTTTAACTCAAGCGGAAAAAGACGTTAAAGACAAATTGCAGGACCTTAAAGAACAAAGAAGACCTAAAAAGTAATTAAAAGTAATTAGAAGTAATTATATAATTGGTTATCAAAGTATTTAAGGTATTACACAACCTATCCTATCCCTCAATATACGGTGAAGGGCTCGGGCTTTTTAGTTCGGGTCCTTCGCTGTTTAAAGGCTTATAAACGGCGGTATGCGTCGTTACTGCCTTAGGTTTTCGACCACAATGACCGACAAGGTCTATTGTGTCCGCCAACCTAAGTCGAGCCTCGCCTACCTTGTTTCTAACCCTTTAAATTTTAAAGGCTTATAAACGGCGCAATACTGCGTTACTGTAAAATGCTCTCGACTGGGATGACCGCATAGGTCTATCGTGTCTAATCCTTTAAAGAGAGCCTTGTCTTGCTCGCATCTAATCCTTTATTTAAAGGCTTATATACTTCGCACACCTTCGTTTGCTGTTTCACCCTCAAAACCTTGGTGACCAATAAGGTCTACCAAGTCTTTTCGGGCTCCCGAGCCTTGGTGTGCTCGCATCTAACCCTTTAAATTGTGCTCTAACAAGGTGGCAATAAGGGTGGAGCGTCACGCTCCCAACGTCACGTTGCTATAAATATGACTTATATTAGGTATAAAAAAATATAAATATAAAAATCTTTTTAAACTATTGACAAAAGTTATAAAATGAAATAAAATTAAATGGTTGTGAGAACATAAAATTTTATTAGGAGTTCTATTTATGGATTATCAAGGAACAATTTCACGCGGAGTGAGAGCGCCTATCATCCGTCAGGGCGACGACCTCGTAAAAATTACCGCAGACTGTGT
>SVIB01000006.1 GCA_015055505.1 Clostridiales bacterium | reverse complement strand
TGAAACTTTCGTATGCTTTCCAATCTTGCTCAGTTAAAACTTGACCGTTTTTCAATATCATAACGGGAAGTTTCGACCAATTTGCCTCGCCTTGTACTCTAAACGCTTTTTCTTTTACTGCATTTGCAGTTGTAACTCCTTCGCTATTGGGGAAGAAGCATGTATCTACGCTATTTGCAGTATCAAAGTTTTGAAGTACGTCATATAATCTATCCGTCGGGAAATAGTTTTGTATTGCCTCGGGAAGTTCGGGAACTTCAGGCTCTTCAGGATCTTCTCCGCCCTCTGGGTTATATCCTTCGGGATATATTCCTATAAGTTCGTCAAGATAGATATCTATGTTACCGTTTAACTGACACCAAAAATGTCCGCTTGCAAGATAACAGTTTGCGTTAGACGAAATTTGAGTCCACATTTCTTCAGACGTTATAGTTACTATATTCCAGCCTTGAGTTAAATCGTATAATTTGCTTAAAAATGCAAACGTTGCCGTTCCTTCACTGTAAATTACAAGTTTGAAACTTTCGTACGCTTTCCAATCTTGCTCGGTCAACACTTCTCCGTTTTTAAGCATTACTACTTGTAACATTGTCCAAGCGGCGTCACTCTTTATAACTCTATAAGCGTTTCCTTTTATAGCGTTTTCTGTTGTTTTTCCTAAACTATTAGGAACTGACCACGGGTCAATAGCCGTATTTTCGTCAAAACTTTGAAGCGTATCGTATGCCCTATCCGTCGGGAAATAGTTTTGTATTGCCTCGGGAAGTTCGGGAACTTCAGGCTCTTCAGGGTCTTCTCCGCCCTCTGGGTTATATCCTTCGGGATATATTCCTATGAGTTCGTCAAAGTAAAGGTCTAATCCGTTACCAACGAGTTGACAGAAGAACATACCGCTTTCGGGATAACAATCTCCATTAGACGAAATTTGAGCCCACATTTCCGCAGAAGATATAGTTACTATGTTCCAGCCTTTTGATAAATCAATTACGTGATTTAAGAAAGCAAATCTTCCTGCCGTTTCGCTAAATATTGACAGTTTGAAAGATTCGTACGCTTTCCAATCTTGCTCGGTTAAAAGCGCTCCGTCTTTCTTTATCATTACGGGAAGTTTCGCCCAGTTTGCATCGCCTTGTACTCTAAACGCTTTTTCTTTTACTGCGTTTGCAGTCGTTATTCCTTCACTTCCAGCGAAGAAATACGTATCTACGCAACCTGCTTCGTCAAAGCTTTGAAGCGTATCGTATAATCTATCCGCAGGATAATATTTTGTTGCGTCGGGGCGCTCAAGTTCTTCCTCGTCGCCACCCGGAACGTATCCTTCGGGATATACGCCGATAATACTGTCAATATATACAGTTCCTTTAGTAAGTTGACAGAAGAATCCGCCGAGAGCGTCGTACACGTTAGACGCCTTAGCAATTTCGGCTATAATTTCCGCAGGAGTAACAGTAATTACGTTAGGTCCTACTTCAAGGTTGTGCGTATTTAAATAAAAATCAAATCTTGCGCCTTCGTTTTCAGCGTAAACGTACGCTTTAATATATTCGTATTTTTCCCAATCTGCCGTTTCAAGTCTTTGACCGTTTTTAACGATAGTAAGTACTACGCAAGTGTCTGAATTAGGAGTTGAAAGTCTTAACGATTTTTCTCCGCTTAAAACGTGTTCGCTTTCATAACTATTCTCTATTTGCGTCCAACTCATTCCCGTATTTTCAAAATCTTGAAGGACGTCGTACTGTCTGTCCGCTGGGAAATATGCGCTTGCCGACATATCGGGAATAACTGCCTTAGGAATAATTTCAACTTCTACAGTTTTTTCGGCTCTATTGCCTGCTAAATCGCTTGCCGTGTAAGTAATTGAATACTCTTCGTCGCCTTTTACTAAGTAATTGCCGGCGATAACCGATTCAGTGATATCTTCACCTGCTTTATTGGTAACAACGGCGGTAACGGCTATCTCTTCCATACTGTTATCGTACGCCGTAGCAGAGGGAAGAACGAAACTTCTACCTTCGTTTACTGTTATTTTATCAAAAGTAACGTCTTTACCGAAATCAATAACGGGAGCAACCGTATCGGTTTCGTAATTTTCAAATATACCTATAAAATTATCAATATATAATGTTCCCGTAGCGCCTTTTACCTGACACCAAATATATTTCGCTTCGTAATATTCAGGTCTTACGGTAGACGGAATTTTTCCGTTAGGATACTGCGCTTGGAATTCTTCTTTAGTTATAGTTATTACGTTCTTTCCTTCCGAGATCTGATACTTTTGATTAAGAATATAGAATCCTTGGTCAGTAGTATCTAACGACGCGGTTGCGTAAATAGTTATTTGGAACTTATCAAAACCGCTTAAATCGTAATAAGTAGGATAAATTGCGACAAGTTGCCAATCGTTAGTACAATCAACCTTTAACGCATTTCCTTCAACTGCATTTTCTTCTACTATTGTAGCAAAAGAAGGATCTGCCCAAACGGTATCCATCGCCTCAAAATCTTCGATAACTATTGATCTTGAACAAGCAATTACAACCGTATATACACCTTCGTTGCCGAGAACGTCTTTCGCCGTGTAAGTTATTACGTAATCACCGTATTTGTCAGCCACGAAAGTATCGTTTTCCTCGCCTTCAACTACCGTAACGGTTTCTCCGCCAAAAGTAACGGTATAAGTAGCATCTAAAACTTCTCCGCTTGCATCCGACCAAATAGGCTTAGGAACGGCTACCGTTTCCCCAAGTTTAACGTTCATACCGTCAACTGCTTCCGCAAACGAAATCTTAGGACCTTGACTGTCTAAAACGGAAACTGTTGCGTTTCTTTCAATTCTGTCTTCTCCGTCTTCTGCAACGAAAGTCATTACGTAACCGCCTATGTCATCCGCAATAAATCTCGTTCCCCTACCTTGAAGTTCTACGTCTTCACCTGCAGTAGTCTTTACGGTAACAACGACTTCTACAATCTTGTTTCCCCTATTTGCCGTAACTTCAGGTATATCAAACCTTTCGCCTAATTCTGCGGTGTAGTTTTCCTCAATCGTCGAAATAACGAGAACTTGAGAGTCTACTGACTCCCTATTAGGAACTCCACCGTCAAAATTTTCACAAGCTACCGTCATAATCATTAGGCAACTCATCATCAAAAATAGTAATAACTTTTTCATATTTTCCTCCTATTATTACTTTCAAGTACATTATAACACTGCAATTTATACTTTTATAGGATTATCGTCTTAAAAATTGTAATATCGTCCTATATTATTCTCTTTAGGTCTATCTTGTTCACGTCTAAACGAACGAATACAAAGTAAGGGGCTATACCGCCTCGCATATTGCCCTCTCCCAAATGGCTGAAAAAATAATACGAAACGACGTTCGTAACTAAACCGTTCTACGGAAGTATTCATTCTAAAATGTCAATTAAAAAAACCCGTCTAAACGTAAAAGTTTAAACGAGTTTCAAAAAAACGTATTATTTTATTATTTATTCAATTTTTCCCGATTTGACAGCTTCAAAGTCCGCCTCTATTTCAGCCGACGGTTTCTTCGTCAACAGCGAAACCGCCACGATAAGGATTGCCGAAAAAATAAACGCAGGAAGAAGTTCGTAAATTGCAAAAACACCACCAATCTTGCTAATGAGGAGTTTCCAAACAAATACCATACTTGCTCCCCCCGACATACCCGCAATCGCGCCTGCTCTTGTCGTCCTCTTCCAAAATAGAGAAAAGAGCATAATAGGACCAAACGTAGCGCCGAAACCTGCCCAAGCAAAGGAAACTATTTTAAATATAACGCTGTCTTTGTCAAGAGCAATAAGCATTGCAATAAGAGCAATAACTATAAGCGTAATTCTTGATACCCACATAACTTGCTTATCCGTTGCGTCCTTTTTAAATATGCCGTGGTAAATATTCTTTGATACCGACGACGCCGCTATAAGAAGATACGAGTCTGAAGAGCTGATCGTTGCCGCAAGAATTCCCGCCATCACGAAACCCGCAAGAATCGGCGGGAAGAAACTTGTTGAAAGTTTGATAAAGATATTTTCAGCCTCAGCGTTGGTTAAAAATTCGTTTGGGAAAAGCTTTCTGCCCATTATACCGATAAAAACTGCGATTGCAAGAGATATTATTACCCAAACCATGGCTATTCTTCTCGACGCTTTGAGTTCGCTTTCTTTTCGTATAGCCATAAAGCGAAGTAATACTTGAGGCATACCAAAATAACCTAACCCCCAAGCAAGCATTGAAAATACGGATAAAACGCCGTAAGGCTTAGCCTCACCCCAAACGACTGCCGTTCCCGCCTCGTTCACACTCGGATTTGCAATACCGAAGAAATCAAAAAATCCCGGAATATTATTAGCGTTTTCTATTATAGCGCCCATACCGCCGGCGTTAACCGTTCCAATTATTACGACTACGAAAAGAGCAATAATCATAACTATGCTTTGCATAAAATCCGACGCGCTTTCCGCAAGGAATCCGCCGATAAGCGTATACGCTATTACGAAAACTACTCCTAAAATCATCATTGACTCATAAGAAAGTCCAAATAACGTTGAAAACAGTTTCCCGCAGGTTACAAAACAACTTGATGCGTAAACAGTAAAAAATATAAGGATAAATATTGCGGAAATAGACATTAAGACCTTGTTCTTTTCTCTATAACGGTTAGAAAAAAACTCCGGAATAGTTATTGAGTTGTTCGCCCTAATACTATAACGGCGAAGTCTTTTAGATACGATAAGCCAGTTAAGGTAAGTACCTATTGCAAGACCGATTGCCGTCCATATTGCGTCTGCAAGACCGCACCAATACGCAAGCCCCGGAAGTCCCATAAGAAGCCAGCCACTCATATCCGACGCCTCGGCACTCATTGCCGTTACCCATGGTCCGAAAGAACGTCCGCCAAGGAAATACTCCTCGGAATTTTTATTCGCCCTTTTCGTATAGAATATTCCAATAAATAAAACTGCAAGCATATAGATTGCCATAGCAATCAAAACTTGAATTTGCTCTGATGTCATTTGATTCTCCTTAACTATACAACTGTTTAATATGATACCACAAAACGAGCAATATTGCAAAAGAAATTTTTATTCTTTCAACTTGATGTTAATAAAAATTTAATACATTTTAAAAATTACCTACGAACAAAAGCGAGTTTTAGCGTGTTTGCCGTAAGGGGAATAACCTTGCCTTTAAAAAACTTATAACTGCCCAACGACGAGCCGAGAATACTTCTCAAACAATTTCCCGTTTATTAAAGTTCTTCTTTTATTACGCTCGCAACTTGCTCGGCTAAAATCGCCGAACCGCTTTCTTCAAAATGCACGCCGTCATCCATTCTATGAATATCGTTTATACTCACCGAAAGGTCAAAAAGAGGGTTGACTTTTAATCCGTATTTTTTAGATAACGAACTTATAGCCCCGTTTCTTGCGTAAATCTTCTTCATCCATGCGGTATCGTAACGCTTGTTCCCCTGTGTTTTAACAGCCGTCGTTTCACACAAAATAACCTTTCCTTGCGTACGCAGTTTATTTATCAGTTTGTCCATTTTTGCAGTATAAGTTCTTATACTCATATGAAAACCGTGCAATCCGTGATTTATATGAATAACGTCATACTTACTGTCCTTTGCAAAATTTTCAACGAGCAAATTGTACATTTTACTGTCAACCGCATACGAAGTCGCTACATAGTCCACGACCGCAACGCCCTTGAGATTTTCTCTTACTAAATGCTGGTAATTATTACAAATAGAATCGCCTATCAAAAGCACTCTTGGAAGGTTATCTATTGCCGTTTCGTCGCACCAACTGTGTATCCATTCAAATCTTTCTTTTTTCATAATTTTCTCTACCCGTCTTTTTATTTACGCTGATTTAGATTTGTGCTTTTTTTGTTCTACGAGCGCTGTTTTTAAATTGTCTACGAGAAGTTCAAATTCTTCGTCCGTTTGTTCAAATTCCACGCCGTCTAAAATGTTTTGCAGGCGGTACTCTTTTCTTAAATAGTTGATAGTCTGCCTACCGATAACCGCGGTTAAAACGGCATTTGAAAGACCTTGTACCGAGCCGTCTATAACGGTTGAAATTACCGAACCTAAAAGGGGAATTCCCTTTACCATATCGCCTAAATTTTTAACGACCGAAGTCCCCACTTTTACACTGCCCAAGCCGTATGCAACCAACGAGTTTGATATTACTTTTGTAAAAATTTTCATAAGTTTTGCATCCGAGGGACGGAATCCGTAAAGATAAACTATATCTTTTATCATTTGTAAGTTTATTGCGGTAACTAAAAGGGCGTCGGTATAATCTTTTTGAGATATTGCCGAATAAGTCCCCGACTTTAAAGCGCTTTTTACAATGATATCGTTACCTGCTTTTTTGACGTCTTTTTCATAAATTCCGTTAAGGGCAAGTTTTAAACTTTCGTTATCACCCGTTTGCTTTGCCGTTATAAGCCCTTCGACCTTTTTACTGTCGTACCAACTGCAGTCGGCGTTTAGGTAAATATCAATAATTTTGTCGGCAAGCGATAGGCGGACTTTTTCGTTGTGTTTTTTGGCTTTTTTGGCAGTATACACACTTGCGTTTACTTCAAATTGGTCTTGCTTTTTTATCTTTATAACGGGAACGATATAAAGAATTATAAACAAAATAAGACACACCGCACCGACGGCGTAACCTGCATAAACGTTAATATCGTAAACGTCTTTAAAAAGCGAAAAAAGAGCGACGAGTATAAGCACCCCGAGCGCAAAAGCAAGTAGATTGAAAATCTTTCTCGCCTTGTCGTTGTTCTCTTTTTTTGAATATTTTTCCTCGTATTCGTATACGGTAATTTTTTTATCGGTTTTGTCTTTCATTTCCTGTTACCTTCGTAGAGTTAAAAATAACGCCGCAATTCTCTTGCGGCGTTGGTATTATTTTTTATAATAGTAATAATAACTGTAATGTCTTTTATTTTGAGCCGCGCTAAAGTTAAATACCGTTCCTATAAGGTTTGCGTCACAAGCCTCAAGTTCTCTTACCGTGTATTCTAAATCTCTTGCGCTTAACTTGTCGTTACCTACAACGAGTAAGGTTGCATCCGAAACGGCTGAAATATTGATATAGTCCGAAAGCGCTTTTACGGGCGCACAGTCTAAAATAATAAAATCGTACTTTGTCTTTGCCTCTTCAATAATCGCTTTGAATTTGGGTGATGCAAAGAATATAGTATGGTTTGCAATTCTGTCACCGCAGGTTATAAGGTCTACGTTTTCAGCATTGGTCGGTTTTACTATTTCATCAAAAGTCATTTCGCCTTTGAAATAGTCGGTAATACCTTTATGTCTATGTTGTTTGAATATTCTGTGGATAGACGGCTTAGAGAAGTCACAGTCAATAATAAGAGTCTTTCTTTGACTTTCGCCAAGCGCTTTTGCAAGGTTTGTAGATACCGTAGTTTTACCTTCACCGGATATTCCCGATTGAATTTGGTATACCTTGTTTTCGCCGTCGCTCATATAAATAAGCGTATCCGAAAGTTTGCGAAGGTCTATTTCTATATGGCTTGCCTCTACTTCGCCCTCGCCAAGAGGAAGGGGCGTGCCTTGATTCTTTTTCTTTTCAATAGTAACGAAGTTCTTTTTGCCGGTAATACTTTCAATTCTTTCAACTGAAGTAACTCTGTCTTTAACGAAGTAAAGGAGAATTACGTACGCGCCTACGCAAAGAACGGCTGCAAGTCCTGCTAAAATAACTATTTTTCTATCGTCCGACGCAGAGTATACTTTGGTTTCGTAACTTACGTTTACTACTTGAATATTAGCGGGGAAAGCGCCTGCGTTTGCGGAGAAATCTTCACACGCGTTTAGTATCGCCTCAAGTTTTTCCTTTGCTTTTACGTCGTTGTAATCTTTATAGAAAACGTCGAGCAATAAGTTATCCTCTTCGTACGTTACGCTTATGTTTCCCGCATAAATATCGTCGCTACCGTAAATTTGTTTTGCTCTGTCTACGATAGGATCTTTCTTTAAAAGACTGGAGACGGTCGTAAGATACATCTTCGAGAGAACGGTATCGTTATATTCCGATCCGCTCGTAACCTCGGCTTTAATTACTACGTGAGATTGAGCCATATAGTAATCAGTGTTCATATAAGTATATAAGACACCCACTATCAAAACAGCCACGAAAATAAGGATTTCTACAATTAAATTTTTCTTAAAGATATAAAAAAGATCTTTAAATTCTAAAGTCTTTTGAGTCTTATTGACTTGAGCCATCACTTTCTCCTATTTTTCAGTAAAACGCCTATCCGTCCACTCTATTCTAAAATATATATTAACATAATTTTATAGTATTGTCAACGTAAATCAAAATAATTTTTATTAAGAGAGTTTTTCTACTTCCAAAGGGGGGAATTTGGAGTTTTTCCCTTTAAAGAATCGAGTGCGTAGTATAAAATTCCTCCCAACGGATAAATAACTATCGCTTGACTGCCAAAAATTAATAGCGATTGAATAAAATACGTAGTCGTAAGACCTCCGCCTAAATAAATTACGAGCGGTATTAAAAGCGCGTTTATAATTACCGGCGGAAATGCGCCTAAAAAGAATTTTAAGTGCTTATTTTTTATGATTTTTGCAATAAATCGGGTTAAAATTGCCGAAATTAAGGTCGCTAAAGAGCCTAACGTGAGGTCAAAAACTAAAAAACCCGAAAAGAAATTTGCTAAAAAACAGCCAATAAAAAGCGCAGGCACTGACTCTGCGAAAAATAGCGGTAATACCGTCAACACTTCCGCCACCCGCGCTTGTAACGGGCCAAACGAAATCGCTTGTAAAAAGTAAGTGAGAACGAAATACACGCTCGCAATTATGCCTGCTCTGCAAATTTTTGCCGTAGAAAACCTATTCATTTTTTCACCTCGGTTTTTTTCTTGAAGTGTTTACCGAAAACCTTCGACTATATTTTAAACCTTTATTTAAAAAATAGCAACTATTTTGACAGACTTTTAAAGGGTTTATATATCGCGCCGAAAAATAGGAAAAACAGCCCCGACACACCTACTATGCAGTAAAATATTCTTTGCGCCACGCTACCCATACCTAAAATAAATCCCGACAGTGAAAAACTAAAAAGACCTAAAACAAATAGGTCAAATGCGCCTATTAAAATAAAAAAGTAAGCCAATAAGGCGGTTATTCGCATATTTTTATCTCCTTTTGTGATTATATTATCGCCAAAAAAAATAAGTTTTATACACTTGTATTTTTGGCGGGTTTGTGGTAAACTTTTATTATGGTTAAATTGTGGATTAAAGTTATTAAAGACGACAAAATCGTAAAAGATACCGTCGTAGAAAAATTTGAAAAGTTTGAATATTCGGCTTTTGCCGATTATTTAAGCGAGGCTTGCTATACGCTCGACCTCGCCACTCCCGTGGTTATTAAAAACCATATTTTTAATTATGCTAAATATAACGTCGTGAGATTTTTGCCAAGCGATTTCTTAGAACCTGTGGATTTCGATTACGTTTGGGTTGAAAACCTCGACCGTTAGCAACTTGAAGTTGGGAGCGTGACGCTCCACCCGATTTGCTACCGCCATAGTTCATAGTCAGTATAAAAACCTCAAACAAAAGATTTTACACAGTAAAAGATTTTGTTTGAAAAGGAGCAAACGGCTGAAAGGTCTTGCGGATTACTTTCAGTAATTCGCTGACAAAAAGCCGATTTGCGACGCCGTGACGCTCCACCTGAATTGCTGCCGCCACCTTGTTTAAGTAACCAAAAATACTCGACGAAAAGATTTTATTTCTCAAAAGATTTTCGTCGAAAAGGAGCAACCGATTGAAAAGTCTTACCGTTTGACTTTAGACAAACGGCTGACAAAAAATCGTGTTGCGACGCCGTTGCATCCTGATTGCTACCGCCACAGTTCATAGTCAGTATAAAAACCTCAAACAAAAGATTTTACAAAAGGCAACCTGAGGTTACGTCTTGATACATCACCCAGTACCCTTTACCCCTTAAATCGAACGGCGAAATGGGAATAAACGACTTATAGCCCTGCATTTCGGGTGGCGGAGAGAAATAATCGCTCGGCAACCCATAGCAAATATACTTAGGAATTCCGCTTTGACTTATAATTCCTACGGTATAATGCTTGCCGTTTTCAACCGCTATTTTTACCCACTTGCTACCTTTTACCATTTTCATAAGCCTTTCTTCTTGAGGATAATTTTTAAACAACGGCTCTACGTCGTTTTTTATTTTGTCGAAAAAGGCTTCTCCCCCGTTTTCTCGACCGAATTCTTGAGAGAAATCATTTTCATTAAATTCATTGCTCTTAAAGTTTCCGTCTTGCGGTTTTTGTCGGCAATCTTCATTTTGGTCGCAATAAACGCCATCTCTTTGAGTTTGGTCGGCATTATTTTTTACCTCGCTTTCATATTCATAATAGTTGTAGGTGGCAACGGCTTCGTCGTCGTACTCCTCTTGAAAAACAGTATTCTCGACCGTTGTTTGGTCAGTTTTTTGATACGGGTTCTGCGCAAATTCTAATATCTCCTCTAAACTTTCGCCGTCGGCGGAAAACTTACCGTACGCAACGGGAATGATTTTATTGTCTTGTTTTTTTATTACGACAAGGCTTTTTATTTTTTCATCTACTGTAATTTCACTGTCTTTAATGGGTGTCGTTTTTAGGTCGCCTGCGCTTAAATATAGGCAAAAATATTCCGCTTTTGGCAAAGAATAAAGAGAAACCGTCAAGTTTTCACCTATTAACTTGGCTATTCCTTTCGTTTCGCCGTCGTTTTGAAAAACTCCGTTTGAAATTTCTTTTAAGAGAATTACCTTTTTATTCGTAGACATAAAAATTTTTCCGTAAAATTATTCCTATATATATAATAAGATATGAAAAAAGTTGATTTTTAATAACCTTTGACGAAAAACAACGAAAAAAAAGAAAAATTTTTTATTAAAAACAGTTGACAAAGAATCGTCCATAGTGTAAAATACCCTCATAACTTAATACGATAACGCAGTGAAAAGAAGAGTACGCAATTGGACTTGCACAGAGAACTCCCGTTTGGTGAAAGGGAGAGAAGAAAGGTTGCCGAACATGGTCTTGGAGCGGTATCCTCGAATATTTTAGGGGATAACGGGGTCGCCCGTAATAGCGAAAGAGTATCTAAGTTTATTCGGCGTACTCAATGAGGTTTATACCGCGAGGTATAAATAAAGTAAGGTGGTAACACGATTTTTCGTCCTTACGGAAGTTTTTTCCGTAAGGATTTTTTGTTTTTGCTACTAAATAGTTTATAGGGAAAGATATGATAGAACTTGTAAATCTCGAAAAAGTATATTCTTCAAAATCGGGTAACGTAGTTGCCTTAAAGGATATCAACTTAAAAATTGAAGACGGCGATATATACGGTATTATCGGACTTTCGGGGGCTGGAAAATCAACTCTCGTAAGGTGTATCAACCTTTTGGAAAAGCCTACCGGCGGTCAAGTTTTAATAGACGGCGAGGATTTAACAAAGGTTTCCAAAAAGCGTCTTTTAGAGCTTCGCAGAAATATCAGCATGATATTTCAACAGTTTAACCTTTTACAGCAACGTAGCGTTTTAAAAAACGTCGAACTTGCAGGCTTAATTGCAGGAAATAAAAATCCAACCGAAAAGGCGATAGAGCTTTTAAAGCTTGTAGGACTTGAGGAAAAGCTAAACTCCTACCCCGCCGAGCTTTCGGGCGGACAGCAACAAAGAGTTGCGATTGCAAGAGCGCTTATGACAGACCCAAAGGTTTTACTTTGCGACGAGGCAACCTCTGCGCTTGACCCTGAAACGACGCATTCTATATTAGACCTTTTAAAATCGCTTAATAAAAAACTGGGGCTTACGATAGTTATTATTTCACATCAAATGTCGGTTATCGAGGCAATTTGCAATAAGGTTGCAATACTTGATAAATCGGGAATAGTGTCAAACGGATATTTGCAAGACGTTTTCCTCTCCCCTACAAACGAGGTGGCGAAAAAGCTTATATATTCGGGACACGTAAATACGGGAATTAAGGGTGAAAAATTTGTTAAGCTTATGTTTACGGGCGAAATTGATAAACCTATCGTTTCAAACGTTATTAGCGAGCTTAAAATTTCGGTTTCAATAATGTACGCGGAAACAAAGCTTATAAACGACAGAATTTGCGGGCAGGTAATTTTCCGACTTGCAAATTATAACGAGGATATCGAAAGGCTGTCGGACTTTTTAACGCGTGAAGGCGTACCGTTTGAGGAGGTGGATAGCGATGCTCTTTACTGATGTTCTTATAATGATAGCCGAAACGGTTGGCGTTACCGCCCTTGCAACTTTTTTCGCTTACGTTTTAGGACTTCCTTGCGGAGTTTTCCTAAACGTTACGGGTAAAAACGGGTTAAAGCCTTGCAAGCCCCTTAACGCTTTAGTCGGACTTATTGTTAATATTCTCCGTTCTATACCTTGCCTTATAATTATCGTGCTGTGCATTCCTTTAACGAGAGAATTTTTCGGCAGAGGCACGGGCGAATGGTACACCATTTTAATTCCGCTTACAATTTGCGCTTTCGGGTTTGTTTCGCGTATGGTTGAGCAATCGCTTGCAGAAGTTCCCGCAGGCGAAATAGAAGCGATAAAATCACTTGGCGCGACGGATTTTCAAGTAATAACAAAGGTTTTACTCCCCGAGGCAAGAGTTTCGCTTGTTACAGGCGTTGCCGTAGTTGCCGTAAGCATTTTAGGTTATACCTCTTTTGCCTATAATATCGGCGCGGGCGGACTTATTTCGGGAATTTACACCTTCTACACGAGACACACGGGCGACTATTTAAGCTCAACGCTATTTTGGATAATGATAGTGCTTGTCGTGTTAATCGTTCAAGGAATACAGGAATTAGGGCTTTTTGTAGCTAAAAAGCTTGATAAAAGAAAAATTTTAAAATAGGAGACTTTATTATGAAAAAGATTTTCAAAAGATTAGTAACTACCGTTTTATCGGCATGCTTGATAGCTTCCTGCGGATTATTTAGCGGATGCGGTCAAAATGACAAGACAATTAACGTTTGCGCGTCGGACGTTCCTCACGCTGAAGTTTTAAACGAGTGCGTTAAAGATATTTTAGCTAAAGACGGCTGGACGTTAAAGGTAACCGTTCTTGACTGGACTATTCAAAACGATTCTGTTGCAAGCGGAGATTACGACGCAAACTATTTCCAGCACGTTCCTTATCTTAACACCTACACGGGTTCGACAAAACTCTTCGCTTCTTGCAAGGTTCACTATGAGCCTTTGGGTATTTATTACGGAAAAGCAGCTGCAGGTACGGCTGTTACCGCTGGTAAAACGTTTGCTATTTGCGACGACGTTTCAAACGCAATAAGAGCGTTTAACCTCTTAACCGCAAAAGGTGTTATCAGTAAGGAAACCGAGGGTACTAACTACCCCGTAAACGCAGACGGCGAAACCTTAAATATGAGCGAAACGTCTAAAACTTGGACAAGCGTATCGGGCGATCTTTCGGTTACTCTCGTTGCTGAAAATTTACTTGTTTCTTCTCTCGGCGATTACGACTTTGCTTGTCTTCCCTGTAATACCGCATACACCGGTAACGTAGACTCTTCAAAGCGCGCGTCGGTTGAGGACGATACCGCTTTAGTAGTCGGTAACGCAAACGTTATAGCAGCAAGAGTTGACGATTACGCTAACGATAAGGATTATAAGGCAAAAATCGACGCTTTAACTAACGCAATGCTTTCTAAAGAGGTTTCTGATTTCTTTGCTCAAAAATATCTTGGTTCAATGACTTGCGATTCTACTACTCAAATTGATTTAAGAAAATAATTAACGCCTTTAAAAAAGGACGGTAAATAAACTAACCCCGAAAGAGAACTAATAAAAATATGCACCCCAAAAGTTTGTCTAACTTTTGGGGTGCACTTCATCTTTCGGGGTTTTTCTATATTCGCTTGTAAAAATAAAAAATCATTGATATAATGATTATAAGAACTTATGGGGGTATTTTTATGAAAAAAGCGTTTAAAAACCTAATTGCAATTTTACTCGTTGCCATTACGGCAATTTCTCTTTGCTCTTGCGCAAGGCTGTCCGCTGAAAAAGTACGGAACACCCTTGAAAAAGCGGGCTATCAAGTTGGTTATAACATAGACGACCTTGACGAAAGAAGAAATGTAGTCGTTATCGGTTCTAAGGAGAATGCTGAACATCGAAGCATGGTAGTTATTACTTGGTATAAAACCGAAGACTACGCTAAAAAAATGGAGCAAGAAGATAGAGAAAGATTAAAAGATAAGACTGACTACGAAGTAGGAAGAAAAGGGAAAGTCGTTTGGTGGGGAACAAAAGACGCAGTAGAGGCATCAAAAATAAAATAAAATTTAACGGCAATAAAAACTTTTAGCAGTAAAATAACGATATAAAAGACCGACGGAAAACCGTCGGTCTTTTAGTAACGTGACGTTACATCCTTGTTGCTGTCGCCACCTTGTTTAAGCAACAAAAATGTTCGACGAAAAGATTTTATTCTCAAAAGATTTTCGTCGAAAAGGAGCAAACGGCTGAAAAGTCTTGCGGATTACTTTTAGTAATTCGCTGACAAAAAGCCGATTTGCGACGCCGTGACGTTGCATCCTGATTGCTACCGCCACCTTGTTCAAGTACAGTTTAAAGGATTAGATGCGAGCAAAAGAAGGCTCGCTTTAAAGGATAAGACACGATAGACCTCTTTGGTCAGCAACCTGAGGTTGCTCGCTAATACCACCTTGTTCGAGTACCGTTTTAAAGGCTTAGAAACAAGCAAGACAAGGCTCAAAAAGCGTTAGCGGATGGGGTTACCAGTCGCTAACGCTTTTAGAAACGCAGTATTGCGCTATTTATAAAGTTTTTAAACTTGATTTAAAGGCTTAGATACGAGTTTACCAAGGCTCGTGAGCCCGAAAAGACTTGGTAGACCTTGTTGGTCACCAAGGTTTTGAGGGCGAAACAGTAAACGCAGGTAAACGAAGTAGATAAGACTTTAAATTTGAGCGAAATACTTAATAGTTCTTACCATCTGGCTAGTGTAAGAGTTTTCATTGTCGTACCAAGAAACAACTTGAACTTGAGTTTCGTCGGTTTCAGCAATGTAAGTAGCCATAGTTTGAGTTGCATCGAAAAGTGAACCGTAAGTAATACCGATAATGTCGGAAGATACGAGTTGTTCTTCAGTGTAACCAAACGAAGCGTTTGATGCAGCCTTCATAGCAGCATTGATATCTTCTTTAGTAACTTTACCCTTTACAACTGCTACTAAGATAGTAGTAGAACCGGTAGGAACGGGAACTCTTTGTGCAGAACCGATAAGTTTGCCGTTAAGTTCAGGAATAACAAGACCGATAGCCTTTGCAGCGCCGGTAGAGTTAGGAACGATATTAGCAGCTGCTGCTCTTGCTCTTCTAAGGTCGCCCTTTCTGTGAGGTCCGTCAAGAACCATTTGGTCGCCGGTGTAAGCGTGAACGGTAGTCATGATACCGCTCTTAACTTCTGCAAGTTTGTTAAGAGTGTTTGCCATAGGAGCAAGACAGTTAGTAGTACAAGATGCTGCAGAAATGATAGTATCGTCAGCGGTAAGAGTTTTTTCGTTAACGCTATAAACGATAGTCTTAAGGTCGTTACCTGCAGGAGCAGAAATAACTACTTTCTTTGCGCCGGCATCAATATGTGCTTGAGATTTAGCCTTTGAGCAGTAGAAACCTGTACATTCTAATACTACGTCTACGTCTAAAGCGCCCCAAGGACAGTTTACAGCGTCTTTTTCAGCGTAAATCTTAATAGTTTTACCGTTTACAGTAATAGTTCCTTCTTCGTCGTTAGCCGATACGGTGTCTGCTAAAGCGTATCTGCCTTGTGCAGAGTCGTATTTAAGAAGGTGTGCGAGCATTGAAGGGCTGGTAAGGTCGTTGATAGCAACTACTTCATAACCTTCTGCGCCGAACATTTGTCTGAATGCAAGACGGCCGATTCTTCCAAAGCCGTTAATTGCAACTTTTACGTTTGCCATTTTGATATATCCTCCAAAAATTTTTTACACATTTTGTGGCGTTGCCACTTTTTTCCATATACATTATAAATAAATTGACTTATAAAGTCAATTATTTTTCAATCTTTTTATACTCTCTTATTATAAATTCGGCAGTTATTGGGAATTTCTCTTCTTTTAGAAGAGAATTTCGTTTTTCGGGATTGGTTTTATAGTAATAAGGAGTCATTTTGAATAGGTTTTGTCGGCTTATTGGGTCGGGAATAAATTTATACTCCAAAATTTGTTCTTTTTCAAGTTCAAACCCCTCTTTAACCGCCCTTTCTATCTTGTTTAGATAAACTGTTTCGTAGAGTTTTTGTTTTAACTCCAAAAGATGTTTTTCGGCAGGGATTACTTCTATAATTTTGCCGTTTTTATTTAAAATTCTTGCAAATTCATTGGGTGAATCGGGAGCAAATATTTTCGTTACGCAATCAGCCGAGCCGTCTTTAATTGGAATACGAAAGGCACTTGCAACGAAATAATTTGATTTTTTATCTTCAGCCGAGGCTATTTTTACCGCAGTTTTTGAAATATCAAAGGCGTAGACGTTTTCAACCGTTTGCGCCATAGCCTTAGTGTAATACCCTTCCGAACAGCCCGAATCTACGACCGTTTTAATCTCATTTTGAGATAAAATTTGTAAAATTTTGTCTTTTAGCGGAGAATAATAACCGCCGTTTAAAAATTCTCTGCGTGCAACCGACATAACTTCGTTATCCCCTGGGAATTTACTCTTTTTTCCGCTTACGGGGAGAAGATTGACGTAGCCTTGACGGGCTAAGTCGTAGGAGTGGTTTTTATCGCAAATATATTTATTGCCACTTTTATTAAGTTTTAATCCGCAAACTGGACAAATAAACATATTACCCTCGCTATAAGTCGATTATTTAGCCTTTATGTCAATTACTTGATTGCAAAGTCCCTCGGCAAAATCGGGTTCGTGAGTGACTAAAATCATTGCTCCGTCATAAGCCGATATAGCCTCTCTAAGCGCTTTTTTCGCTTTAATATCCAAGTGGTTCGTAGGCTCGTCTAAGATTAAAATATTAGACGGAGTATTGCACATTATAGCAAGTTTCAATCTCATCATCTCTCCGCCTGACAAAGTACCGACGGGTTTTACGGCGAGGTCGCCTAAAAGTCCAACTTTTGCAAGCGCCGACCTAACCTCTTTTTGCGAACTTCTTGGAAATGCGTTTAAATATACGTTATACGCCGAATCGTTTTTATTGTCAAAATTCAAGTCTTGTTCAATATAGCCGATTTTTGCTGCGGGATGAAAAGAAAACCTACCGCCAAGCATAGGAATTTTCCTAAGCAAAGTCTTAATTAGAGTCGTTTTACCAACGCCGTTCGTACCTCTTATCCACAGTTTTGTCTGCGAATTTAAGTGGAAATTTGCATCGGGAATAAGTTGATAACCGTAACCGACTTTTAAATCGGTGGCAATAAGCATATCTTTAGTGTTTAGGTCTAAATACGGGAAATGGAATTCGCAATCGTGCTCAACGACCGGTTTTGCCATTACTTCTATCCTATCAAGCATCTTTTTGCGTGAATTTGCCATTCCTGCCGTGGCGGCGCGCGCCTTGTTTCGGTCGATATAGTCTTGCAACTTTTTAATCTCGGCTTGCTGACGGTTGTATTCGTCCTCGTATTGCTTATTGAGTATTTCACGTTGAACGAGATATTGGTCGTAGTTGCCTGAAAATTTACGGATTTTACCGTTTTCAATGCTGACGATAGTCTTTGCGACCTCGTTTAAAAATACGGTATCGTGCGAAATTACGAGAAAAGTCTTTTTATATCCGTTTAAAAATTTAATAAGCCAATCTACGTGCTCGGTGTCTAAAAAGTTAGTCGGTTCGTCCAAAAGGGTTAAATCTTGACCTTCCAAAAGGAGTTTAGAAAGCATTAACTTTGCCCTTTCACCGCCCGATAAATTGCCGATAATCGACTCATAGCCGAACTTATTAACGCCAAGACCGTTTGCAACTCTCTTTATTTGCGCCTCTAAATCGTAAAAATCCGCGTCGTCTAAAATCTCTTGAAGGCGGGAAGATTTATTGATAAGTCTATCTAATTCTTCCCCTTCCGCGCTACCCATATCCTCGTACATTTTTTCAAGGCGCTCGTTTATTTCGTCCAAATATGAAAAAGCACCGCGAAGATATTCCATTACAGTCATAGACTTATCCAAAGTTGCGTGTTGGTCGAGATAGCCTATTCTAAGATTTGCCTGTCTTTTAATTTCTCCCTCGTCTTGCACGAGTTTTCCTGCAACGATATTTATAAAGGTAGATTTCCCCGCGCCGTTTAACCCGACTACGCCGATATGCTCGCCGTTATTTACCGAAAGGTCGGATTTTACGAATAAATCTCTGTCGTCGTATCTATGCGTTAAGCCTTTTATTTCAAGAATACTCATTTTATGCTCCTTTTCATTAGTATTTTAGCATAATTTGAGCCTTTTTGCAATCTAAAAGTAGGCTAATAACAAAAGTATCGGCTTTTTTACAAAACTCTCACTTTGAAACTATTGCAAAAAGAGTTTATTTATTATATAATAGGATTTGAGGTGTAAAATGAAATTTAAGTATAAATTTACGACTGCAATTTACGTTCTTTTTGCGCTTATGTACCTTTTAGGCGCTGTTTGTTTGGTGTGGAATATAATAAGACTTATCGACGGCGTGAATTCTTCGGTCGTGGTAGATTCCTACCTAATTATAAGAACCGTTTTGTGTATTGCCCTTCCCATCGTACTTTCAATTTTTATTACTGCTATGATTATTTCGTCGTACTATACAGTTGGCGATAAAAAACTGACTGTAAAATTTGGGTTTATTGGGGATAAATATTCAATCGACGACGTTACGGGAATTATTAAAAACGTAAAAACCGACGTGCTTTCTTTAATTTTTAAGGATGAAAGCACTTTAAAAATAGTAATTGATAAAGGGCTTTTCGACGATTTTTCGGCTGAACTTATGAAAAAAAATAAGAATATTTCATACGGCGAAACTGACGAAACCGAGAAGAAAAAGTGAGGTGTGAAATGAAAAGAATAACATATAAATTGTTTTCAATATTGCTCGTTTTAATATTGGGGCTTGGAATTTCCTGCAATAAAGACGGCGACTTAGAAAAAGAAAGCCAAAGCGACGAGCCGATTGAATATTTTACTTATTTTAACGGCGGTATTACGGGTCTTACCCAAGAAGGTCAGTTACAAAGAATTTTAACCGTACCCACCGAAATAAACGGCAAAAAGATAACTTATATAGGTTCTAACGCATTTGAGGACTGTTCGGCTCTTCAAGAAATTACTCTTTTAGAGGGAGTTACGCGTATCGAAGAAAACGCCTTTTCGGGTTGTACTGCTCTTTCAAAAATAACCTTACCGTCAACAATTGAACTTATTAACGATAACGCCTTTTATCTTTGCGTTTCGCTTAAAGAAATTGCGTTGCCGAAAAGTTTAGCGCTTATAGACCAAGACGCTTTTTACGGTTGTAACGCCCTTGAAAAAATTGTCTACGACGGTAGTTTTAAGGACTGGCAAGAGATTGATATTCACCAAGATTGGTCGCTTAATGCAAATTCTATAATTTTAGACTGCAACGGCGCAATTTACCAATACGGTTTCGAGGACTGGGAAAAAGTTGAACAGCCTCAACAACAAGTTTTAGGCGTTGAACGGGATCCTTCAAAATCATAATAAACGGTAAAAGCTAACGGGCTTGCGAGCAACCGCTCGCAAGCCCGTTTTTTACAGTTTTATCTCATCTTTTTTAGATTTCTTCCTCTTTTTAACGCACTCCGCCAAAAGAAATTCTATTTGCCCGTTGATAGACCGAAAATCGTCTTCCGCCCACTTTATAAGTTCTTCGTAGAGCGTGGGGCTAATTCTTAACGCTATTTGCTTTTTGCCGTTCTCGTTCATCTTAATACAAACTTCCCGAATTTACTACCGGCTGAGCGTCACGGTTTCCGCAAAGAACTACTAAAAGATTAGAAACCATCGCCGCTTTTCTCTCCTCGTCAAGTTCAACGCAACCGCTGTTTTTAAGTCTTTCAAGCGCCATTTCTACCATACCTACCGCGCCGTCTACTATCATTTTTCTTGCGTCGATTATAGCGGACGCTTGTTGGCGTTGGAGCATTACCGCCGCAATTTCGGGAGCGTATGCAAGATAGGTAATTCTCGCCTCGACTATTTCTATACCCGCCTCGTTTACTCTCTCTTGAATTTCGTTCTTTATGCGGTTTGCAACTACTTCGCTTGAACCTCTTAAACTGCCCTCGTCTGCAACTCCGTCACCAGTCGTGTCAACGCCCGGAGCAACGTCATAGGGGTAAACTTTTACGATATTTCTAAGCGCCGAATCGCATTGGAGCGAAAGATATTCCTTATAGTTATCGACGTTAAACACTGCCTTTGCGGTATCTACGACTTTCCACATTACGGCAATTCCTATCTCGACGGGATTACCAAGACAGTCGTTTATCTTTTGGCGTGAATTGTTTAAAGTCATTATTTTAAGCGAAATTTTCTTATCGGGAATATTAATATTGATATTTTCACCGCTACCCATTGATAAAGTAGAGGTCTTTTTTACGTCACCGCTTTGGGAAAGTTTAGTGTCCGCCGCAGGATTTACCGCAGAACAGAAAGGATTTACAGCATAAAAGCCTTCGCCTTTTAAAGTGCCGACGTATTTACCGAAAAGAGTTAAAACGAGCGCCTCTTGCGGTTTTAATACTCTAAGTCCGCAAAGGGGAATCCACGAAAGGCAAAGCAACGCTATACCTACGATTAAAAAGAAAAGATTTTCATAAGTTCCGCTTACGATTACCGTAATAATTCCTACGATAAGAGCGCAAATACAACCTATAAGCGTCTTCATACCGTGTTTTTTGTTATTCAAAATTTTCTCTTGCATAATTAACCTCCTTATGCTATCAATTTGATATCATAATTATATCACGGTATTTTTGAGTTGTCAATACTTTTTCTCAATTTTTACACGCAAAAGGCGTTAGCAAGTTTAGTTGCTAACGCCCGTTTTTATTCCGTATTTTTCTAAAAAACTCACGTCAAAGCCCCACTCGGGAACGAGATTTCTTCTGCGGTGTACTTCGTTTGCTTTTCCAAGCGCTTTTCTATAATCCGCATAACTGCATTTATTGACGTAACAAAAATGCTTTTCCGCCTTTTCTTCTTCGCCCAAAAGTTGAGTTCTTCCTATATGGATAACCGAGTGACAGGCGTGACATACGGCTATTACGTCTTCGAGCTTTTGAATTGCCCTCTCTTCGTCGTAACTCCACCTTTCGTGAGCCTCGAGCCTCGTCGCTTTTCTACCGCAAATCATACATTTGCCGTTTGCCCGACTATAGGCGTCCGTGCGCACGGTATCCCATACTTTTTTAGGTAAATTGTTCCTTAAATTATTATACCAACACCCGTCGGGTACTATTTCAAAATTAAGTTTGTATTCGCTTTTTTCAGGCAAGGTTTAAACTCCTATTAAGTATTTTGTAAGATATAAAGTAACAAAGGGCGGTAAGAGATAAAGTAATTAGCGTTACGCCTAAGATAAGCCAGTGCGCAAGATAGTCCCAATCTAAAGAATTTAAGGCAAATATCACAAAAAGCAAAACCAAAGTGCCGACTACTGCTACTTCTAAGTATAAAATTAAAACTACGATTATAGTTGCACCGCGTTTTTTCATTTTCGTCATAAGCATTCCGTTAAAAACTATGGCAAAAACGATATGCAAAATAGAACTAAGCCCAAGTGATAGGAGTAAAATAACGACTTCTACTACAAGTAAAAATTCTTCAAAACTAACCGTATGATTTGCGTTTCCACCGCCGACGTTCAATCCCCCTGCCGTCGCCGTAGTTATAAATATTGAAATTGCCATAAAAACAGAAGAAATGACCGTCCAACAAACCGTTGAAAGTATTCTTGAATTTAAATGCTGATAAGTCGTTGCGGGAAGTGTAAAAGTCAAATACGCCTCGTCAGTTGCAAACGCCTTGTGCATAGAATAAAAGGTCAAAACGACGGGTATCATACACATTATATAAGAGGCAAGCGAGGCAAACGCCCTTACCGATTCTATTACCGTAACGACGTATAAGTTGTCGCTAATTTCCTTTGAAACGAGGTATAAAACTACCGATAACACGCTTATAGCCACACTTAGCGACAAAAGAACGATAGACGACTTTAAGTTTTTACAAAAGGAACGTTTGAATAATTTTAAAAACATCTAAACACCTCCCTAAACAGTTCGTCTACGGTTTTTCCTTGGCTATGAATTTCCCTTGCGTTACCGTACGAAAGGAATTTACTGCCGTTTATAAAGATATATTCGTCTAATATTTCTTCAATATCACGGATAAGGTGAGTCGATATAATTATGGTCGCGCCTTCGTTTACGCGAGTTAAAATAGTTTTAATGATAAACTCTCTCGCAGCGGGGTCTACGCCACCTATTGGCTCGTCTAAAAGGTAGACGAGAGCGCGCCTTGCCATAACGGCTATAAGTTGCACTTTTTCTTTAGTGCCCTTTGATAAAGTTTTCATTTTTGCGTCCTTTGAAACGCCTAAAATTGAGAGAAGGTAATACGCCCTCTCCATATCAAAGTCCTCGTAAAATTCGGCAAAGAAAGAGAAAACTTCTTCAACTCTCATAGAAAGGTCAAGATAAGTTCTTTCTGGCAAAAAAGAAACGAGTTTTTTAGTTTCAACCCCTACGGGATGACCGCCGATATAGATTTCTCCGTCGTAGGTCAAAAGCCCTGAAAGACATTTAAAAAAGGTGGTCTTTCCGCTACCGTTAGGACCTAAAAGACCTATTATTTTACCGCCCGAAACGCTTATGTTAACGTTATCTAAAGCGGTAAACTTCCCGTATTTTTTGGTTAGGTTTTTTACCTCGATAATATTTCCCATTTTACCTCCTTAAAAGGTTTCTATCTCCGCTCTAAAAGACTCCTTTTCACCGAAAAACCCCTTTATAAGTCGTTTATTGCCCTCTTTTTTGAAATACAACTGATAATTTCCAACTTGCATTTCGTTGATGTAGTTTATCTCAAAGGACTTAATTTTCTCCCCGTCTAATAAAGGTACGGCGTCTAAAATAAACTCGGCGTATTTTGCGTTATTTACGTGTCCGTTGTGGTCTAACGCAGATTCCCCCGCAAAGCCCTCTTTTTTCTCAGCGCTTAAAATATCAAAATCGGCAAGTTTTTTAAGCCCGTCGGGGTAATTGACTTGTGGATAGTATTCGTCTTCGGGATAACTTACCCCTTTTCCAAAGACTATTTTTCTCGTCTTTACGTTTATAATACACCATTTAGACGAGGCAATAATTCCAACTCTTCCGTCGGCTTTATCTATTTGATAATCCCTGTCAAAGTCAACTCTGCCTGCTTTATGTGGCCAAGTTTTTACGGTAACCTCGCTCTCGCCAAAGCCGATTGGGTTAATTACGTCGTATCTTGTACGGAGCAATACCCACACCAAATCCTCGGCTATAAGTTCATTAAAGCCGATTTTTAATATACTTGCGTGCTTGTCGGCAACAGTTTGAAAGAGGTCTAAAACGCCGAAAGGACGCATATTGTCGTTTTTATCAAAATCCGACACGCGAAGGTCGTATTTCTTTTCGTAAATCATCATAATTTTCTTGTTCCCGTTATTAAGAATATAAAAGTACGGCGTTGTCGGGAAGTTCAATTACCCTTTCGTTATCTCCCTTTATAAGGAAGAAATGCTGATGGTAGGTCTTGTGGGGAATAACGTAAATTCTCTTTCCTTTCCAAATTTTATCGACGTCTTTTTGCAATAATTTCTTTGCTAAAATATAGTCTGCAATTTCGATATTAAGGTCGATTATCGCCGTTTCATAGCCGTCGGCAAAAAGGTCTAAAAGCCCCGTTCTTATTCTCATTACTGTGTAATCGTTAGACTGAATAACGCCCGTACCTTGACAGTAGGGACAAGATTTAACGAGCATTGACGCGCTCTCTCTACGCCTTTTTTTACGGGTAATTTCAACGAGCCCTAACGGAGTCATACCGACGAGAGTGCATTTTTCTCTGTCCTTTTCAAGATTGCTTGCTAAAACCTCTAAGAGTTTTTCTTTATGCTCCTCGCTTTCCATATCGATAAAATCGACTATTATCATTCCCGATAAGTTGCGAAGTCTAAGTTGACGGGCAATCTCTTCCGCCGCCTCTAAGTTAGTGGTAAACACGGTGTCTTCTAAGTTATCGCTACCCGTATATTTACCGGTATTTACGTCAATAGAGATAAGCGCCTCGGTTTTATCAATTACTATGTATCCACCGCTTGAAAGTTGCACGGTATTAGACAAAAGCGCCGAAACCTCTTTTTCTAAGCCGTAAAACTTAAACATATCCACCTTTTTATCGTAAAGGCGTAATTTCTTTTTAAGTTCGACGTCTATTCTCTTTGCGTAATCTAAAACGCTACCGTAAATTTCTTTATCGCCGACTATAAACTTATCTATTTTAGAGTTATAAACGTCACGGATAAGCCTTATTGCAACATTACCCTCTTCAAAAATACAGGTTTCGGCTCTGCTACTATTAAACTTTTCCACAATCTCTTCATATTGTTTTATTAAGAGATTGAGTTCTCTTTTTATTTCGCTTTTAGAAGAATTTTCGGCAGCGGTACGAATAATTATCCCCTGCCCTTTAGGCTTTATGCTCTCTGCAAGCGCCATAAGTTTTTCACGGGTTTTTTCGTCGGTAATTCTTCTCGATACGCCAACGAAATCAATGGTCGGCATAAACACGACGTTTCTTGCCGCAAAAGATACGTTTGACGTCAATCTTACCCCTTTGTTTCCCGCAGGGTCTTTAACGGCTTGTACCATTATTTCGTCACCCTCTTTTAAGTTCAAAATAGAGGGAATTTCCACCTTGCCGACGAGTTCGGTTTTATCCATAAGCATATCGGTAGCCGAAAGATATCCGTTTCGGGCAAGTCCTACGCTTACAAACGCCGCTTGCATTCCCGCAAGGACGTTTTCTACCCTTCCTTTAAATATACTGCCGATAGTGACCGTTTTATTCTTTTTTTCTATTCTGTATTCGAGCAGTTTCTCCCCGTCGGCAACCGCACCTATTACGTTACCGCCGTAACTGTCTACGAAAATATTGACTGACATAATTACCTCAACGAGTTTTCAAAATCATTTCCGTCCTCGGTAAGACCTCTCGTCTTTACCGCGGTTATTTCCCCACCGCCAAATTCTTTTACTAAGGTTTCAACAAACTTTTCTATTCTTATTCCGTTTGCAAAACCTATGACGCAGGAAATACCGTTATCCTTTTTTTCTATCGAATAAATAAGGTGTCTAACGTTTTTCTCTTCACCCTTTTTCTCGATAATAAATTCATCACGGAGTAGTATTTTTTTCTCGTCAAAGTCGTTAATTCCCGTAACGAAATATTCTGCTTTTACTATATCGCTTGCAACTCCCACCTTTTTATCGGTTTTCCACGCCCCAAGGCAGGTAAAACCCATAGGGGAAAATTCGTTAAATTTTTCTATAAACGAATTAGGCTCTTCGTCGGTGTCAACGATACAGTACTCGGCGTAACTTTTAATGCCTATTCCCATCGGCGCTGACAAATATATGAGCATGTGGGGGTTAAACCCTTGCGAAAAAGCAACCTTTATCCCTGCCCTTCGCATAGTCCTGCCGATATGTCTTAAAATGTCTAAATGGGCGATAAATTCCGCCCCGTCGGTTTTGGAAAATCTAAAGAGTATCATAAGTTACACCCGTATACTTTTTGTATACCGCACCCTTTACATCCGCTTTTGCAACTGCCCGTAACCGTTGCCGAATACGCTTTCTTTCTCTCGTTAAGCAAAAACTTTTTATCTACGAATATATCAATAAAATCCCACGGCAAAATTTCGTCTTCGCCCAATTCTCTCGTATAGAATTCTTTATCAACTCCCGTTTCTAAAAAAGCCTCGTTCCAAAGCGTAGGATTAAATTTATCCGTCCAACCGTCTAAATAACACCCTTTTTCGTATGCTTTTTGCAAAACTTTTCCTATTTTTCTATCCCCACGGGCTATAACCGCTTCCATTTGAGAGAGAGCAAAGTCGTTCCAACTCAAATAGGTGTTCTTATGGAAAAGCCTACTTCTTAAAAGTTCTACTTTGCGACTTACTTCCTCTTCGCCGATTTGTCTTTCCCATTGGAAAGGCGTAAACGGTTTAGGTATAAAAGTAGACGCCGAAACGCTTATTCTAAGTCTTCTCGCCCTTTGCGGATTAGCCGAATAAATTTTTCTTATCTTGTCAACGATATTACATATACCGATTATATCTTCGTCCGTTTCGGTGGGAAGCCCGAACATAAAATAAAGTTTTATTCCCGTATAACCGTTATCAAACGCCATATTAAGTCCGCGCTCTACGTCCTCTTCGGTAATGTCTTTATTAATTACGTCCCTAAGCCTTTGCGTACCTGCTTCGGGCGCAAAAGTGAGCGAACTTTTTCTCGTTTCTTGTACGAACTCGCCGTCGAAACTGTCAAGTCTAAGCGAGGGAAGAGCCAAACTGACGTCCTCGGGTAAATTTTCTTTGAGTTCTTTTATAAGTTCTTTTAAATTCGGGTAGTCGCCCGTCGATAAACTGTTAAGACCAACCTCGTCAAAGCCGGTATTTTTTATAAGCGAACACGCTTGCTCGGTTAAAGTTTTTACCCCTCTTGCCCTTACCGGACGATATATAAATCCCGCTTGGCAAAATCTACAGCCCCTATAACATCCGCGCATAACTTCTATTACCGCGCGGTCAAAAACCGACTCGCAGTTGGCAACCGCTTGAGAGGGTGGGAAAGGGGCTTTATCAAGGTCTGCGCAAAGGGCTTTTTTGATAGGTTCTTTTATAGAAAACCCCTCTATAAGTCCGTTTTCTTTATATTTTACCTCTACGAGCGAGGGAACGTACACACCTTGTATTTTGCTTGCCTCTATTAAAAATCGGCTTTTACTAACCCCCTTTAATTTAAGTTTCAACTCGGTAAGTTCTCGCATTGAGTCCTCGCCGTCGCCTATTACGAAAAGGTCTATAAAGTCGGCGAGAGGTTCGGGGTTTACCGCACAAGGCCCGCCTGCTTGAATTATGGGATAATCTTCCCCCCTTTCTTCTCTTTTGAGGGGAATTCCCGCTAAATCAAGCATATATAAAATGGTGGTAAAACTCATTTCGTACTGAAGAGTAAAGCCTACCATATCAAAATCTTTAAGGGGCATTTTAAGGTCTAAAGAAGTGAGGAGTTCCCCCTCTTTTTTAAGTTCCTTGCCAAGGTCGTCCCAAGGAGCAAAACACCTGTCGCATACCGCTCCGTCCACACGGGAAATTACTTCTTCCACTATGCGAATACTTAAATTGCTCATTCCCACTTCATAAACGTCGGGAAAACATATACAGTAGTTAAAATCGGCTTTACTTTTTTTCCTTACGCCGTATTCTCCGCCGACGTATCTCGACGGTTTTTCTACTCTTTTTAAAATACTCTCTTTCAATCGAAACTCTCCCATTTTTTTACGTATAAACAGTATATCATATTTTACATAATTTTGCAAGGCTAAACGGATTGACTTTTTCGCCTATTTTTAATATAATTTAATTATATTGCTATATAGTATTTGATTTATGGCACTGCCGATTTTATTTACGGAGGGGATTTATGAAAAACTTAACGGCAACGGTATTTAACCTTGTAGTCGTTGCGCTCGTCGTTATTTCGGTACTCGGCTACTTTTTTATGCCGGTCGTAAACGCCGAAGTGTCACTTACCTTTACACCTGAAATTGCCGACCTCGTTTTGGTAGACGAAAACTCTGCCGACCTTAGCGAAGACGACAAGATGATGATGTCTATGATTGAGGAACTTGCAAACGAAAGAATTTCAATCTCTGCTCCGATAAAAGTAGAGATGAACGACATTTTAAACTGCGGTCTTTCAAAGACTTACAAAGACGCCGAAACTTTCCTTTTTGGCGTTGCGGACGATATTGCAAACGGTTTTGACAAGCGTAAAATTCAAGAAATTGAAAACTCGGTAATGAAAGCAAGTCTTTCCACTACTATAAAGATGGAACTTTCAAAAATTGCCCAAGAAACGGGGGACGAGGTCGAAAAAATTATGCAAGACCTTCAAATCACCGACGAATACGTTGAACAAAACACCGAAATTATACTTGACTCTATCCGTAGCGACAACGCAAACGTCGATTCGGTTGCGCAAACGGTAATGACGGTTATAGACGACGTATACGTAAAGATTGAAAGCAGTTCGTATGCCGACCAAGTAGGGGAGCTTACCCCCGAAACCCGTCAAGAAATAGAAGACGGAGTAAAAGAGATTTTAGAATATATCGCAAACGAGGACGGAACGATTGACGGCGAAGAATTTATTTATACTTTTATTTCTCAGTTTTTAAATCAGTCGGGCGAGGGAGAAGGCGAAGGCTCTGCGTCTGTAAGCGGTATATCCGCTCTCTACTCACCTTTAAAAACTCCGTCCCTTTTATTTGAAGAATTAGAGGGCGAAGAAGAAACAGGCTCGCTTGAAAACGATATAAGAGAGGCTTTAAGAGGTTTAGTAACTCCCGATCTCGCTATGGGCGTTAAACAGGCTTTCTTTTACCTGACTTTCGTCTTTGCTTTCGCTTGTTTTACGTGGATTTGGCTGGTTATAAAAATACTGTTTAAGTTGGGAAGTAAAAACCCTCTCGTAAAACTTAAATTTCCTATAATTTTCGGTTGGGGACCTTGCCTTTCTTTCTATATTATTCCTACCGTAATCTTTAAATTGCTTGCAAATCCGCCTGCGTTTTTAGAAGGTTTCTTAGGCGCGGAAATGCTTGCGGTCGTAAAGACTATCTTTGACGGAGGACTTAAAATAGCCTACTCTTCTTCAACGGTTTTTGCCGGTATCGGCGCTCTTGCACTGTTTATTTTCGGTTTCTTCTATGCGCCACTCCGCCGTTCTCTCAAAAAAAGCTAATACGATTAGTTTGCAAAAACGCTTAATAATCAACTTATATGAGGACTTAGATATTACAAGCCCGTTTCGGCAATCGCCGAAACGGGCTTATTTTAATACACTATATAAATCATTCTGTATTTACCGTCGTTTACCATTTTACCGACGGCTTTTTGCATTTTACTTCTCGTTTCATCTGGCATTGCTCCCGTCTTTTGACTCACCTCGTCTAAGACGACTTTGCCAAGCGGTCTACCGAAAACGCTTGCCTCTGCCACGTTTCCGTTTTCACTCTCTCTTTGCAAATAGTCAATGAAATCTTCGCACTGTTTTTTAGTGCCCGAAACGGGATTAACTGTTGCTTTTACTCCAACTTTTACTAAATGCAAACTCTCGGTTTCGGCGTTTACCGCAACTTGATAGCGATTGCCGTTTTTAATTAAAGTCGGCTCGCCGACAGCCACTTCTTTATCGGTCGGCAAAACTATTCCGTAACCTTTTGCATCCGCCTCGTAAAGGGCTGTCTTTATTTTATCGTATTCCCACTTAGCCTTTGAAAGGTCTTGAACGAAACTCATAAGTTTATACTCGCCGTCAATCGCCTCTCCACAAGCCTCGCTAAGCACTTCGTAAAATAGCGTTTTATCCGCGCCAAGACGGACGACAGCCCTTCCCTCGCCTGCAAAAACTTCAGTCTTTTCGGGAATAATTTTATCCACCGTAAGCATTGCGTCTTCTAATAGATAACAGTCTTTCATCTTTTTGATTTTCTTCGAGCACTCTCTAACCGTATCTACGATACGGCTCACCAATGAGTTTTCCACGGGTAACGCTCTAAGCCAATCGGGAAGGCTGATTTCAAGCGATTTTACTGAAAATTCGCCCAGTATATTCTCTAAAATGAGGGCAAATTCCTCTTCTCCGCAATTTAAAACGTCTACTACGGCTACGGTAACTCCGTACTTTTGCTCTATCTCTTTTTTAATTTCCTTACACTCTTTTCCGCTCGGATTAGACGAATTTAAAACCACCGTAAACGGCTTTCCAATCTCTTTAAGCCTTAAAATGGCTTTTTCCTCGGCAGGAATATAATTTTTTCGGTCAATTCCCGAAAACGAACCGTCGGTAGTTATTACTATTCCTACGGTGGAGTGTTCTCTTATTACTTTTTCAGTACCGTATTCCGCCGCCTCTTCAAACGGGATAGGATTATCGTGCCAAGGAGTTTGCACCATACGGGGTTGCCCGTCCTCGTCTTTACCGATTGCTCCGTCAACCATATAACCGACGCAGTCTATAAGGCGCATTTTCGCGTGCGTTTTATAAAGTGATACCTTAACCGCCTCGGCAGGTATAAATTTAGGCTCGGTCGTAGTAACCGTTTTCCCCGAACCCGATTGAGGAAGTTCGTCGATAGCGATTTGTTTTTTATTTTTTCCCGCAAGATTTGGGATAATAAGTTTTTCGGTAAACCTCTTTACAAAAGTGGATTTACCTGCTCTTACAGGACCGACAACGCCAAGATAGATATCTCCGCCCGTACGCTTTGCCACGTCTCCGTATACGTCGAATTTCTGCATTAAATAAAATTCCTCCATTTTAACGGCAGATAACTCCGCCTTTTGATATATTGTATGGCAAAAGATTTTTACTTATGACTGATTTTCGGCTTTTCCCTTTCTTTTAATAATTTTACTGCAAGTTTGTAATTTTGTTCAAAAACTCAGCCCCACTTTTTGTAAAAACCAAAAAGTGGGGCTATAAGTCGTTTATTAATTATAATTTCCGTTTTTATTCGTTGTCTTCGTTCTTTTCACGAGTGAAAAGTCTTATAGGAGTTCCCTCGAAACCAAACGTTGAGCGAAGTTTATTTTCTAAATAACGCTTATACGAAAAGTGCATAAGGTCGCTGTTATTAACGAAGAAAATAAAGGTCGGCGGACAAGTTCCGTCCTGTACAGCGTAATAAATTTTAAGTCGTCTGCCGTTTTTAGCAGGCGGTTCGGTTGCGCGTATTGCGTCGTTTACTATATCGTTCAAAAGTCCCGTCGTTATACGCTTAGAGGCGTTTTCATACACCTCGTTGCAAAGGTCGAAAACCTTATTTGCTCTCTTTCCCGTTTGCGCTGAGATATATATAGATTTAAAATAGTCCATAAACGCTAAATCTACTTGAAGTTTTTTCTCAAATTCATTTATCGTATGGGTGTCTTTTTCAATCTTATCCCACTTATTCATAACTATTACCGACGGTTTGCCTTGCTCGTGTACGTAACCTGCAATTTTTACGTCTTGTTCGGTTATGCCTTCGGACGCGTCAATAACTATAAGACAAACGTCCGCTCTTCTTATAGCGCCTAACGAACGGAGTACGCTGTAATATTCCACACCGTCTTCTACCGAACGCTTTTTTCTTATTCCCGCAGTATCAATAATGGTATATTTCTTGCCGTCCACCTCGATAGGCGTATCAATGGCGTCACGGGTAGTTCCTGCAATAGACGAAACGATAGTTCTATCGTAACCTAAAAGTTTATTGGTAAGACTTGATTTTCCCGCATTTGGTTTACCGACTATTGCTATTTTAAGTCTTTCGCCGTCCTCTTCTACGTCGCCTTGAGGGAAATTTGCGCAAACTTCGTCTAAAAGGTCGCCAAGACCTTTTGCTTGTTCGGCTGAAATGCCTATAGGCGTACCAAGTCCCAACTCGTAAAAGTCAAATAATACCTCTTCCTTATAGTTATCAAGTTTATTTACTGCAAGAACGATAGGTTTTCCGGATCTGCGGAGCATCGTCGCTACGTCGTAATCCGACGCGGTAAGTCCGGTCTTTGCATCACAGAAAAATATTATAACTTGCGCCGTTTCAATGGCAATTTCGGCTTGTTTTTTAATGTGCGTCCACATTTCGTCGGTAGATTTAATTTCTATTCCGCCCGTATCAATTAAGGTAAACGGCTTTCCACACCACTCGCAATCGGCGTAAAGGCGGTCTCTCGTTACACCGGGCGTGTCCTCTACTATCGACAGTTTTTGTCCTGTTATTTTGTTGAAAAAAGTAGATTTTCCTACGTTTGGTCTACCTACTATTGCTACTAACGGTTTACTCACTTTTATCACTCTCCGTAATCTTCAAGCGAAAGAGCGCCTACAAAACTCTCTCCGCTTCCGTCTGTTATTCTCACTTTTTTGCCAGTTTCTTTTTCTACGTCACCTACCGTTTTCCCATCCAAAAACAGGTCGGTTTTCTCTCTTAAAACGTGGCATGGCATTACTATAAAATCATAGTTTTTAGGAGCATTTTTTACTGCATTTATTATATCTCCGCCGGTTAAAAGCCCCGTGCAGTTTACACTCTCTCCAAAAAATTCGTTTTTCACGGCAAGCACGTCTATTTTTACGCCCTCTACCTTTTTTTCTATCTTTTCGGCTTGCTTTTTAATAAATTTTGACGCCGAAGTTCCCGATATTAGGAGAATTTCTTTATTAAAACTCCTATTTTCAATCTCTAAAAGGGTTTCGTCTATTTCCTTTTTAAATTTTGCAGTAGTTCCCACTCCGTTTTCAATTTGTGGAAAATTACCGTAAAAAGTCGGCTTTTCAACCTCTAATCCCGCCCTAAAATAAAACTCGTCGGCAGGTTGGATAAAGTCGGTTTTAAACTCTTCGTTCAGTTTTCTTATTTGGTCTAAAACCTCTTTTGCGTAAAGGCTGTCAATATCTTCAATTTTCGTAAGTCCCTCTCTAAATTTCGTCATTCCAACGGGCACGACCGCCATCGTTTGAACGTAAGGATAATGCTTAAAGAGTTCCCTTGCCGTATATTCAAGTTCTTTGCCGTCGTTATAGCCCCTTGCAAGCACCACTTGAGTGTGCATTACTATCCCGTGCGCCGAAAAGAGTTCTATTTGCTTGGCTATTTTATCGGCAAAGCGGTTGCCCGTCAATTTTTTTCTAAGTTCTCCGTTCATAGTGTGGACGGAAATATATAACGGACTTAAATTCAGCCTTAAAATTCTCTCCTCATCCTCGTCGGTAAGATTTGTAAGCGTTACGAAATTTCCGCATAAAAAACTTTGACGGTAATCGTCGTCCTTTACGTAAAGGGTATCCCTAAGCCCCTTTGGCATTTGGTCGATAAAACAAAAGGCGCATTTATTATGACAAGTCCTTATTGAAAGGTTGTCGTCTTTAAAGGTAAGACCTAAGGTTTCGTCCTCGTCTTTTTCAATTTCGCAAGTTGACTCGTCACCGTTTTTTTGGCGGACGGTTAAAGTGAAAAACTCCCTCTCGTCATAAAAAAGGTAGTCTAAAATATCAACGGCGCTATGACCGTCAAAAGCAAGAATTACGTCGCCTTTTTCAAGCCCCAATTCTTCACCTATGGAGTTTTTTTTAACCTTTTCTATCGTCAACATACCTTAAATAATACCAATAACGGGCTTATAGCCCCACTTTTTAACTTTTTAGCGCAACAGATAAGTACCGTCGCGCTTTCTTTATCTTAATTTAAATTTTTTATCGAGGGCGTCGAAAATTATATCCGCTATTCCCTCTCCGCCGAATTCTTCCCTCGGTTTATAGTGTTTTTTAAGTTCGTTATACTCTTCGCTTCCGTTTATTGCCCCCTTTATAAAGTCAAGGCACTTTTGGGTATCGAATATTCTCACCGCGTCCTTTACGTGGGTGACGTAATGTTCGGCAATTAACTTTTCTATATCGTTTGAAGAATGGGTAACGACTATCGGCACGCCGTAAAACGCCGCTTCCATAAGCCCGTTTCCGCTCTTGCCGAGATACAAGTCGGCAGAGGCGATAAGTTCAAGCACGTTATCGCAAAATCCGTACGGATAAAAGGATAAATTGCCCTTGCTTTTAAGTTTAGAAAGTCTTTCGTAAAGTTCGGGGTTTTTACCGCATACGACTATTACGCTTATGGGCAAATCCTCGTCTATAAGTCGATTACACAACTCTTCCGCCATTCCAATACCGTATCCGCCCTCGGTTATATAGAGGGTAAATTTATCGTCGTGGCAAAGTTTTTTTCTAAGTTCTTGTTTCGTTCCCGTAACCTCAAACGCCTGCTCTCTTATAGCGCAAGGAACGAGTTTTAAATTGTCGTTATTAAACCTGCGTTTAAACCTTTTAGCCCTTTCGTAACCCTCTTTCATGGAGATTGTCGTAAGGTCTGCGGTATATCTAAAAAGGGCGTTTGCGTGCGCGTCGGGAACGTGCATTACCGTAAACGGCTTTTTAGAAGATTTTACAGCGTAATAATTAGTAGCCCAATGCGTGCTAATTACTACGTCGGGGTTTACCTCTTCAATATGCTTTAAACTGTCTTTATAAGCGCCTTTTATAAGAGCGCGCATAACGAACCAACTTGAAATTTTCGAACCGAATAGATTCATTGCAAAGATACTCGCATAACCGTAAAAATGGCACTGGTTATAAAGCCTTACCTCTTTGCAAAGCCTATCTTCAAATTTTTTCATTGACGGGCTATTCGTTTCTTTATAGAAATCACTGCGGATAATTTCACAGTAATCGCCGTACTTTTTTTCAAACGCGTCGCAAATCGACTTTTCAGTCATAATATGCCCAAAGCCTGCCTCGACAAATGGGAACATTACTTTAATTTTTTTACTCATTTTTGCTCCTTAACGGACTTTTCTCTTGCGATAAGTTTTTCGACGGCTACCGTCATAAACATGAGAAACATTACGCTATAAGTTATAAAATAGGTAGTATCTAAAAGAGAAATTCCTAAAAATAACAGTCCGTAACAAATAAAGTAAACCCTTCCTTCATACTTTTTAAAATATATTCTTATCATGTGTCCAACGAATAATAAAGTACCCGTAATTCCCATTATTCCGCCCGAGCCTAAGGCTTGAATTATAAAGTTATGGGAAAGAGATTGGAAAAGCGAATTTTCATTTATTAATAACGGCTCGTTAAAACTTCTTGCAAAGCCTTCGCCAACCCACTTGCTGTCGAGGAAATATCCCCACGCCTGTTTCCAAAGTTGATCCCTACCCGATAAAGACGGCGAGGTTTTTTTGTCGAATAAATCTTCAAAATAAGTAAATACAGAAGACAAATCAGTAAAAGCAGTGAGCGCCATTAAAAGAATTATTCCCGTACTTATAATAATTACCGTTGTTAAGAAAATCTTTCCTCTGTTTTCCGAGCGGACTAAAAGCCGTATAAATAAAAATACGAAAATGGGGAAACCGAATAACATTCCCGCCCTGTTTAACGTAAAAATCAGCATTACCATCGAGAAAAGCAAAATACAAAGGTAGGCTATATAATTTTTGCTCTTTTCAATTTTATAAAAGACAAACGGCATAAAGAAACACATCATTTCGCCGACGATATTACTTACGCCCCAGCCTACGACGATACTTCCTTTCCAATATTCGTCAAAATCTCCGCCTTTTATAATATGTACGACGTATAGAAACGCCACTTGCATTGCTATCAGCAAAGATAACGCGCTAAGTAACGTTGCAATATAGTTTAAAATCCCGTCAAAATTATCAAAAGCACCGGTTAAAATAAGGTAAATTCCAAGATAAGATAACGCCATCAAAAGCCCGAAAACAAAACTTTGTCCGTAATATTTTCTGCCGACGCCCGAAAGAGTTATAACGGTCGCCAACACCAAAAGCGCAATATACGATTTACCGATTTTATAATTCTTGCGGTTTTTAATACACTTAAAAATCATTGTTGCGATTAAAACTATTACGGCGCACGCAAGCGGTATATAAACGGACGGTTGCATATAGTATTCGGGATCGCCCTCAAACTGATATCTCGGACTGTTTTTTGAAGAAACGATAAATATTGCCGTTAAAGTGACGGTCAGCGCCGGACGACAGTCTTTAAAAATAAGAAACGCAATAGAGGCAAATATCGCAAAAGTCATAATTCCGACAAGGTCTAACGCTAACGCATGGAAAACGAAAGCGACGAAGGCAACCAAAAACGGAAATTTTGTAGAAACACAAAACTTCTCTACTCCGTCTTTTATAAAACGGAGTTTTTCGATTGCCGACATATTTTTAAGTTGTCTTAAAAACGTTGATTGCATAATAAATCCTTGCCCTACGACTCTATTTTTGTTTATACTTTTTTACCGTAGGTAAAACCATTTTATATTGTACTATAAAAATGATAAAAAATCAATCTTTATTGATAATAAGTGTAAGAAATTTAGCAAAACGCGTCCGTCGGTAAATTTTACCGACGGACGCGCCACTTTTTGAGTTAAATATTATAAAAGTTTCCTAAAAGAGCAACACACCCTCTATAAATATCTTGATAAGCGATTTCAAAATTTCCCGAATACCAAGGGTCTGCAACGTCGCCGTCACTACCTAAAAATGATAAGAGTTTCTTGACTTTTCCTTGCTTGTCACCGTCTAAAATGCGGATTGCGTTTCTTACGTTTGCCGAATCCATACAAATAAACAGGTCGTAATTTTCATAGTCGCTTTTTTTAAGTTGTACCGCTCGTTTCCCCTCGCAAGTTATTCCGTGTTTTAAAAGTTCGCGCTTTGCAGGCGGATAGACGGGATTTCCAACGCCGTCCCAAATTTCTTCTGTCGAGGTTGCGGACGACGAAACGGTAAATTTATCTTCAAGACCTCTCTCTTTTATAAGTTTTTTAAACACAAATTCCGCCATAGGACTTCTGCAAATATTCCCATGGCAAACGAACATTATTCTATTCATTTCCATTCGCTCCATATTAAAATTATATAACAAATATCCGTCTTTTTCAAGTGAATATACCCTTTACGTTATTTAATTTTCTTTTCTACTTTATTAAGCATCACTACTATTTGGTTTAAATTTTCAACAATCTTTGCATACGCAAACATTACAGTGATTTCAAACCACGCAAAAATAACACCCATAACTATAGTAAAAAGACCTATTATAATTTGACTTTCTCTTAATAAAAATATCCCGATTACTAACGCAAAAAAACTAAATATCACTCCGCTAATAACTGCTATAAATCTTAATTTTTCTCCAATAAAATCAAACATTACTTTTTTCTCCTCTAAAAACGCATATATTATCCCAAATCGGGATATTTTATATTATACCAAAATGGTATAATATAGTCAAGGATTATTTATAAAAAGGGTTAAAATGGAATTTAGATTACGGGAATTAAGAAAGGAGCGGAAAATTTCACAATTAAAACTTGCTCTTGACCTTAATATGACGCAAAACACAATAAGCAGATACGAAACATGCGAAAGAGAGGCTGATTACGAATGCCTTATTAAATTTGCTAATTATTTTAACGTATCAGTTGATTATCTTTTAGGAAGGACAAATAAAAGGAACTAACTCTCACCTATCACCAAGGCGAGAGTTTTATTTTTAATTCAAACCGCCTTTATTTGACGGAAAAAACCGTTCAATTTTCGCAAAAATCTATCAATAATCGACTTATAGGGGCACTTTGCAACGTGACGTTGCATCCACATACCACCTTGTTTAAGTAACGTAAAATACTCGACGAAAAGATTTTATTTATCAAAAGATTTTCGTCGAAAAGGTGCAAACGGCTGAAAAGTCTTACCGTTTGTCAATAATCAATCGGCAAAATCAAAACCTTAACAACTTGAAATTCTTCTTTCTAAAACGTCAACAAAAAAGAGTTCAGTAAAATTCTGAACTCTTTTTTTATGATGTTTTATAAAACTTTTAAATTTCCGCCAATTAGCCGTACCATTAAACGTTTACGAAAATCAGTCCCGATTTTTCTTTCGTATAATCGTAACTTTTTTCGCTACCTTTATCTAATTCCCAATTAACAAACGCAGTTTCCCAAACCGCCTTTTCCACTTCTCGTCTATTTCCGTTTTCTACAGTATACCATTTACTGTTTTTATCAGCACCGCCGTAACTAAATTCCAGCGTAAGCGTACTCTTCAATGCACCGTTTTCAACGGTATAAACGCAGTACGTTCTATCCTTAGAATATCCGGGGAAAACGCTCTTTTCAACGTGTATAAGCCCGTCGCTTCCAATCCACGCTTCGTTCCACTCGTTATAAGTATCAAGTAAAACGGCTTTTTCATTTACTTTTGTAAAAATGGCTAATATAACGAAATTATCGCTTAATAAAATAAGTTCTTCGCTATTATCTCCGTCAATATCCTTTAATGAGTATCCGTACTCAGTAGTAGACGTCGGGGCTTTTATACGCGTTATACTGGCTATAATCTTATCGTACGTAAAATAATCGGTTTCATTTGCAAATTTCATTTTATTGCCGTAAGAACCTCTGCTCCATTCTATCCTTTTAAAGTACGAGGTGCTTTTTGCAACGGTATTAGTCATATATGCAAAAGTTTCGATTATCTCTTCGTAAGTTCCAAACTTTGCGAACGGCAAAGACGCGTCCGTTTGCGTGGGGAATAATACCGAATTAAATCTCAATTCCGAGTCGCGCGTATGTCTTGTTGCCCAACTTACGAGTTCATAATTTAAGTCACTGTAAACTTGATATTCGTCTTTGGTTATCTCTTGCCTTTCCTTGCCAGTTTCCTGCGCATAGTACTTGTCGCCTTCGGTAGTACTGTCTTCGTCTTCGTCGCATTTAACGAACTCCTGTCCGACAAACTTACCGCCTTCTAACCTTTTCCAATGATTTTCTATATAAATTTGTACGTTGTTTGAATCCCAACGCTTTTTATTATAGAAAAACAACCCGTCTTTATACAAATATCCCATACCGTTTTGAAAAACTTCTACGGTTACTATTTGTTTATCAACGAGAGTGAAGAGCGCGTCTAATCTATTGTCGCTCTCCATAAGTAAAAGTTCCTTCCAGCCGTCGCCGTTAACGTCTTTTAACGCATACCCCATATCTCTCGACGGTTCAAAATATTCGCCAACTTCGTATAATGCGTCGACGTATCCGCTTTCATTTTCACGAGTCGGTAACGTTCCGTTATTATATTTATAAAATATAATTCTGGTAAACTCATCTATCAATTCCCCGTATAAAGACTCACCCCCGTCTGCAGGAATAAAGTACGGATCTTCCGCTCCGCAAACCTCACAAGTTCCTTCTTTAAACGAATGAACGCAATCCATTTTACAAACTTTACATTTACCGTCTTCGTAAGAGGTATGAGCGCACACTTTGCCACATTCATTGCATTTGCCGTTTACGTATGCGGTATGTTCACAGTTTTTTTTGCAAACGGTACATTCTCCGTCGGCATAAACGTGTTCGCAAACTTTACCGCATTGCGTACATTTACCGTTTGAGTATTCATTATGAGCACAAGGCGAGGCGTTGCCACCGCAAGATGCGGTAGCAACGATCATCAAAAAACTCAATAATAAAACTATGAATTTTTTCATTTGTTTTCCTCTTAAACGTTATTTTTGCTAAACAATGCAACGTAACTTAAATTAGCGTTGCTTGCGGTAAACTTACCGTAGTTGCTTGAATTTGCGGTTTTCTTTCCCACAAAGTTTGCAAAATATCCGTCAAATTCAGCTTTTTCTACTTCAACTTCTTCTCCGTTTACCTTTTTATACCATTTTATTTGAGTTGAAGAAGTTGTAGTATCGCAGTAATATCCGTAGCAGTCTACGACCGAAAGTTTTCCGTCCTTAACCTCGTAAACGCTATACTCAAAATCCTTTGCGTGACGGAACAAAATTCTTTCGGCAACGTAAATCTTTCCGGTAGCGTCCATTGCTGCAGTACGGAGATTTGAATATACGTCTAAAAGTACGGGAGTACCCTCTTTGTCAAGCGTAAATATAGCAAAAATATCCTTTCTTGCGCTACTACCCGTTCCGTAAGCGTCCATTAAAATTAACTCGTTTACTCCGTCGCCGTCAAGGTCTTTTTCAGCGTATCCGTACGTTGACGACGTAGAAGTTGCGCTATATTGATGTTGCGTAATAGAACAGAAAAGACTGTTATAAATCGCATAATCTTCTGCGCTGTTAAAAATCATACCTCTATCGTATTTTCCGTCGCGCCATGCCGATTTGTCGAATTTTTTATTCGCAACTTCGGTATACATCTTTTTATACGTTGCTTTTATTGCGTCGTAAGACGATAAATCGAAAACGGACTTTTCAAAACCATCTTCACTTCCAATTACGGGATTGAAAATCAAACCCACTTTTCTTGCGCTGATAGTTGAGTAACTTATGAAATAATCGTAAGTATGATTGCTATTTTTAGTGTATTCTGCTTTTTCGGTTTCCGTTTTTTCTCCGTTTTCCGTCTTGAAATAAATTCTGTCATCACTGTCGCTTCCGTCGCCGTCTGCGTCGTAGAAACCGTATTCAAACCCATCAAAAGCATTACCGACTAATTTCATAAATGAATAGGTTGCGCCTATTTGTTTATTGTTTGCATCAAGACCTTTTTCAAAACGGTATAATATATCTTCTTCGCAAAGATAACTGTAATCGTATCCTATATCGTTATTATAAGCGACTTCAAAGTTTCTGTAAACGAAAGTATAGATTGCATATACGTAAGAATCTCTTCTTAAAATCAACATTTCTTTCCAGCCGTCGCCGTTGATATCTTTATATGCATAGCCAAGTTCAGCCTCTTCGTCCTCTTCTACCTTGTAAGCGTTAAACGCAGTTATTGCGTTATATAAAGAGTCTACGTAAACGGGTTCGTTTTCTTCTTTTGCAGGAAGTTCGCCGTTTTCAAGATACTGTTGTGCAAGCCAGTTAAATTTGTCAACTACGTTTTCGTATTTTGAAACCGCGCCGTCTGCAGGCACCCAAGTAAAATCTTGATATCCGCACTCTACGCAATCTCCCTCTTCATATTGCGCATGCGTACATTCGTATCCGCAAGCAGTACAAACTGACTCTTCGTATTCATTATGCTGACATTCCATATTACAAACCGTACAAATACTGTTTTCGTAAGTGGGGTGCGCGCATACTACGTCGCAAGTCGTACATTCACCGTTTTCATAAGTTGGGTGCGTACATACTACGTCGCAAGTCGTACATTCACCGTTTTCGTAAGTGGGGTGCGTACATACTACGTCGCAAGTCGTACACTCGCCGTTTTCATAAGTAGGGTGCGCACATACTACGTCGCATATCGTACAATCGCCGTTTTCATATTCGTGTTTACAAACGGTTGAACAAGTAACACACGTTCCGTCTTTAAATTCAGCATGTTCGCATACATATCCGCACTCAAGACAAATTCCCTCTTCTTTTTCTACGTCGTAAACGTGCGTGCACACCGTTCCGCATTCCGTACAAACCGTATCAACGTAATCATAATGGTCACAGTCATATCCACAAATAGTACAGGTACCGTTTTCATAATTATGATTACAAAAAGCACATCCAACGAAGGTAAATGCAACTGCTATACATGCACCAATCGCCATCAAAAATTTTTTCATAAAAATTCCTCCTAACATTTTTATAAAAATGCCTTTCTTCATTATACTGCGGTAAAACTTTTAAATCGCAATCTAAAAAAGCGTTCGCATTCTCATTGCGTAAAACAAAATATTATACATTATCTTATTTTCGAACGTATCACAAGAAAACCGTCTTTATAAATTTGCCTTTTTAACGCAATACTCCGCTCTTTTCTCCTTTTCCTTATAACGGATTTTCTTTCGTTTCATAAAAGAAAAGGCGCGACTTGAAAAAAATAAATATAAAAAAATAAGATTATTTATATAATATATTTCTCCAATTATATCTTTATACTGCTTTTTTGTCAAGCATCTTTTTTAATTATTTCCTAATTTAGTAAAATAAGATAAGTTAACATATAATTGCATAGAAAAAAAGAGAGCAAATCGGTTTTACCCGAAATGCCCTCTTTTTTTAGTTTTTACGCATTTATGCGCTTAAATTTTAATATTCCGGAGACCACGCATTGTCGTTTGAGCCACCGCTTATAGAAGGAACTTCTATAATTTCACCGCTTTCGTTTTCTTCGCCGTTTTCAGTAACGTTTATAACGGTAGTTCCAAAATCAGAGAAAGTCCAAGTTATATTTGAAGTTAAAACAACCGTTTCTCCGTTTTGTATAGTAGTTTGAGTATACTCTCCTGCGATTGCTACGAGTTCTCCGTTAGAATTCCATACCATTTTAGCATTAGTAAGGTCGGCTCTCATTATGGCGCCGTACATTTCATATTCCACACTTACTGTACCGCCGTTTTCATATATACCGGTGGTTTCATTATAAACGAAACCGCTATAATTTTCTAAAAGCGCACGGAATATAACTTCATACTGCCATCTTTGTATATACGCCTCGTCGCCCTCATAAAGCATTTCGCCCATAACCTCGCCGTTAATCATTGGAACAAAATAAACGTAATCGTTTGTAAATTTAACAGTCGCATCTTGTTGATAGCCGTAATCTGATCCAACCATTTCAACGTAACCCGATTGAGTAAGCGTATAGTTTGCAAAAGCACCGTCTGCAAGCATTGAGTACCAAGTTTCCTCGTCAACGTATACTCCGCTTACGGTAGCGCCGTCGCCAGCGCCACCTTCGTTATCACCGACATTACCGTCTTCTTCCTCGTTGCCGTCGTCGTTACCGTTTCCAACGTAATCTTCTAATATTTCATCAATATTAGTTTGATTGTAACTTGAGAAAGACCACTCATAGTTATAGAACCCATAAATTATTTCGCCGTTTTCGTCGTTGCTTTCTATGGTCATATTGCATCTAATGTCGTAAACTTTTCCGGTAGAGTCCCACCAAATCTCCGCTTCTTCAACGTAAACGAACAGATCTACTTCTCCATTATATACAGTGAAGTTGAATCCACAACCATAATACCAATACGTATTTTCGATTGAGTATAGATCATATGAGTAGCCATTTCCTAATAAGTTAAAGAAAATCGTTCTGCGCACGTCCTTTATAATTTGCGCTCTTTCACTTTCTTCTTCTACGATACTATATAACTCCCAATTTGAATTGCAAGCCATAGAAACAACTCTATTGTCGGCAATTAAATAGTGAACGTAATTGTCTTCGCCGGTATTTTGGTTATAACATCTTTCCGACACTCTGTAATTTTCAAAGTCGAAATTAGCCATTTCATCCCACTGATAATCATTTACGGGAACGCCGTATTTAATAGGTTCTTCTATATTACAATGACTGTCGATAGTGATTGCGTATACGAAGTCATACTGTCCGTTAATAGGATCGTAATAACCGTCTTCGGTAGGAAGAACGTTTAATCTTACCATAGTTTGGTCAAACGCTACGCCGAGTTCTTCACAAAGTGCGGTTATAGCATCAACACTTATGTAGAAATACTTTCCGTCGCCGTAAACTTCGATTTCGGCAATGTATTCATTACCCCATTCAAAGTTAAACGAACTGTTTATAAGCGATACGCTTGGCATATAATCGAAGTACTCTCTTACCCAGTAACCTACTTTGAAGTTTCCGTCAACAATACCTAAGTCTTCTAATACAACGTTTCCGTCGTAGCCCTTACCTTGGAGTCCGCAACGAGAACATTCATAGATATCATAACCGAATTCTGGGTCATAACCTAAGTAATAATCGTATGCGTGAGTATAAGGTTGAGCTTTTTCCGAACGCAAATATTCGTTACAGTATTCACAACGTACAGCGCGCATTCCCCATTGAGTACAGGTAGGTTCTAATTCGTATTCTGCCCAAGTTCCCCAACCGTGTCCGTGAGCGGGAACAACCTCTCCGCAAGACTCACCGCACCACCTACAAGTCGTTACTCTATAGCCGTCGGTCGTACAAGTGTTACTTGGATTCCATTCTACGCTATAGAAACCGTATCTGTCATCATTCCAATCGTGCTCTTTTTCTTCGGTATGGCCTTCCATATCGCTATAAGTATAAGTTACGATAGGTTCGTTTACGCATCTACCGTCATAACTGTAACGGGTTTCGTACCAGTATACGTACTCTTCGTAGTTTGCGCCTTCTTTTTCGTTAGTCCAACGTTCAACTCTCGTTTCTCTAGTGTAAGAAGGAACTCTTACCCACCAAGTTTGGTCGTTCGAGTTATAAAGAGCGATTTCTTCGGTTTCGCTACGGTAATAACAATATCCGCAAAGATTGCAACCCGTGAAAGATTCTTCTACGTAAAGACCTTTATCCCAAACGCGTTCTTGCGACGTGCTACCGTCTTCATTAGTTACGTCTACAACTTTGTAATAATCTTTTTGGGTGTTTAACCTAGTTATAAATCCGCATCTGTCACATTTCTTACCTGATTTAGAAATTCTTACGATATACTCGCCCTCTTGAACTTCACTTGTTTCGTCAAACCAAGAAGTCGTGTGATTGTGAGACCAATATTTTTCTATCTTTGATTCGTATACAACCTTAGTTCCGTCAACTTTAGTAAACGTCCATCTGTCGTAACGGTCAGCGTGACATTCTTCGTCGTATACGTACCAATATTCGTGAACGTATTCAAAATCACAAAGAGGATCAGTTACCGCACAGTGGTAAACCTGAGTATAATGATAACCCGTCAAAAGATCTCCTTCGCAAGTTTCTTCCCAGTCTAAAGAGCAAGCGTCTTGAACGTGAACCTCGGATCTTTCTCCGCAAGGACAGGTGTAAACTTCTAAATATCCACCGCAAACTGCGCCGAATTCAGAAAGGAGAATTACTTCGCGGTTGCCCTCTACCCAATCGTGTCCGTGTGACCAATATTCGTTATATTCTTCTAAATATTCGTAGTCACAAGCACCACAAACGTACCATAAATCAAGACCGTCCGTACAAGAGTTAGCGCCTTCGTGAAGACGTAATTCGTCGTGCGTTTTATGGTTGGTTCCTTCATTTGTGTACGATTGAGTCTCCTCACCACCGTGATAATAGGTTTCGTATTCTACGTATTCGCAGAAGTTGCCGTTAGGATATTCGTAACGGGCGTTGTAAGAATAATTAACTTCGCCGTTTTCATAACGGTACTCATTGCATGCTAAAACATAATCATACCAATCAGCGCCGTTTGGTGTAAACCAACCGTATTCGTAAGAATTTCTTTGCCTTTCTACCCAATAAGAGGTTTCAGCATTTTCGGCTACGAGGTCGTAATAAATTGTTTCTCTAAGCAACTCTCTACCTTGATGCTCGTTGCCGTTTTCGTCTACGTAGTACACTATAATCTCTTTTCTTTGTGAAAGCGAGCCGTAACATGCTTCACAGTAAGTTTCATAAATATTAACGTACTTTTTGCCCGTAAATCCGTTAATTTCGACGAGTTCGCCTACTTGGTCACTACCTTCTTCAATCCACTTCGTACGTTCTTGGTGGTTGAAATAGGTGCTAATTTCTTCTTCGCCGTAACTTGTAGTAAATTTTTCGGTTACTTGACAACTGTTATCGGTGTAAGTGTATTCCCATAAATACCACTCATCATAGCGAATTTCTTTTGTCCAAGCAGTTTTTTGGACTTTTCTATCTCCGTCTTCGCCGGTGTAAGTTACGTAAGTATAAGCACGTTCATACTTTCTTTCAACGTAAGTTTCGCCTAACTCGTCAGACCAGTATTCGCGGAAGTCAGATTCGTAAACTAAGTTGCCGTTTACGTCGTATTCATAAGTCCCACCACGTTTTTCTAACCACTTTCCGCAAATTGGACAGTATTCACCGTTAAAGTAGCCACGAACGTAACCTATTACGTTGCCATTTTCGTCAACTTTTTCTTCGTCGTATTTATCGTCTTTCCACTCGCTTTCATGCTTGTAATAGCCGGTATAGTATCTGTCTACCAAATATTCTTGGCTTTCACCGTTTTCGGTATAGAATACGATTACGCTTACGATAACTTCTTGACAGTTTTCGGTTTCGTATCTTTCTTCTTGGTTATAATTAATACCGCACTCACATTTTACGGTTGCGTTCTTTCTGCCGTAAAGGGTTTCGATATAAATCTTACCGTCACAAGTACAGCCGTAAGCAGAAAGGTCTACTTCTTCGGTTGCAACTTTGTTAAAGTATAATTTTCCGTAGCCCTCTTTGCCGTAACGGGGATCTTCTACTACTATATAATAAGTTTCACCTGCTACGAGATCAAAAGTCATACCGAAGTTTTCTCTTTCAAAGTTGTCGTATGAGTAGTAATTAAGTCTTTCAAAATCCACGTTATAAACGTCAATTCTCGAAATAAAGTAACCTATGTTCTTAGAATAGAATTCGTATTTACCGCTTTGGCTTGCAGTGAAAACGAATTTAATTCCGTCTACGGATTCCACGGGACGACTAACGTTTCCGCCCATACCCGGCTTAACTTCTACGGGTTTACCCCATCTTCCTTCGTAAACTTCTAACTCTTCGTCAGTGTAAATATCAAACATATCGTAGCCGTCGTTTGTTTTTCCGCAACACCTACATTTGCTATTATAAGATACGGTTTCGCCGTCGAATTCGTAACTACTAGTGTAATTGTGTCCCTTACCCCAGTTTTCGTAATAACTTCCTACTTCGCCACAGTCTACACATTCATAGTACATATCGTAGCCGTCGTCACAAGTTAATGAGCCTTCGCTTAATACGTATTTATTTTCGTAGTTATGTCCGTTAGTGTAAGAGTAAACGTATTCTCCGTTACACTCTGTACATACGTAGTAGGTTTTACCGATATCTTCACATCCCGTAGGAGCGTAAGATCTCTCTTCGTCTTTTACGTAATTGTGTTGAGAAGAGCCTTTGAATTCGTTAGTTACTGCGTTATAATAAACGTTGTCACTTTCTACGTAACTGTTTTGTAACCATTCTTCTTGACCGAAGATTTTTACGTACGTTTCTTTTACGTTCATCATCTCTTCTTGAGAAAGAGAAATTTCAGTTCCGTCCTTTCCTATTATTATAATAGAGCCTGACGAATATTTGTAAACGCTCGTATAAGGACGTTCAACGCTGTCGCTTACGATAGGAGCATATTCAACTGAAGTGCCAACGCTTTCCCTATCTTCTTCAGGATAATAGGTGCTTTCTTGATATTCGGAAGTCGCGCTTTGTCTATCTTCTTCAGGATAATAGGTGCTTTCCTTATCATTAGGATAGTAAGTTTCGCTTCCGCTATATTCGGGGTTTTCTGGGTCTTCCGTAGAGTCTTGCATTCGAACTTCGTACATTTCGCCGGTTGCAAGGCTTCTAATATAATATCTTGTAATAGACGTCCAATATCCGTCCATTATTTCAACGTTATAATCAACCTCTAAAAGTTCAAAGCCGATAACTTCTCTTTCTACAAGATACAATAATTCGTAATACTTCCAATCTCCGCAGTCGTCATAAACGGCAACTCCCGTTAAATCGGAAAGTTTATACGTTTCTTTGCCTGACGAAATAATCATTGAATTGTAGTGATGTTTTCTTCCGTCAATTTCAACGTAGCCGTAATCTTGTTCTTGGTTGCAATCAAATTCATAAGTTTCGTCTTCCATTTCGGGAAGGTCTATTGCGCCGTTGATTTCTTCTTCAATTTCAGCCCAAGTGATTTCAATTCTTCCGTTAGGAGCAAGAGTTACGCTTATGCTCAACGTGAAGTAATCGTTTTCGTCTACTTGAACGTTAAATTGGTCTGCCCATACGTTTATAGAAGTAATTATGCCCTTAAGGTCGGTTTTAACGGTAATACCTACAAAACCGTCAAGCATAGTTACTATTTGCTCAACCATACCGCCTACCATTGCTACGTCTTCTTCAGTTGCGCCTGCAAGCACGTAAACGGTTTGTCTTCTAAGCATATCAGCCATTGACGCTAAATCAGAAGAGGTCATTTCGCCTTCGCTGATAAGTTCAACGAGTTCGTAGCCTTGCATTTCTGGGTTTTCAAGAGCAGCGAGGATATCAAATCCTTCAGGTGCGCCCATCATAGTAATGCAAAGATTATTGATTGCGCTTGCCGCAACGTCTACGTCAACGCCAAGACTTGCAATATACGAAGGAATTTCGGCAAGTTCAAGTCCTGCGATATCAAGAACGGTCGTTGCTAAGGTATCAAACGCGCCTTCGCCGAAATAAATGTCGATAACGTCTGCTACTGCGTATTGTGCTAATACGTCGCTTAAAGTCTTAACTTTATCAAAATCAAGTTTGTAAACGTATCCGTCGTCAGTCTTTTCTTCAGCGAAAAGCATTTTAACGATATTAGTTGCAAATTTGTTTACGTCTTCTTCGTTAAAGAGTACGGAGAATGCTTCTAATACGTCGAGAGCACCGCTCATTTCAACCATTTGAAGAAGTTGCTCTACTTCCATTCCGTCGAACGCTTCTTCTTCGATAGAGTCTTTTGCAAGTTGTAAAAGATCTTCTACGTTCATCTTTACTTGAATAGTTTCGGTTGCGCCCATATCGTATTCAACTTCAACGTAGAGGAATCCACCCGAAATTATAGCCTTAAAGCCGAACGTTGCGTTATAACCTTCTACAGGTCCGTTGAAGATGCTGATTTTACCGTTGCCTGCGCCTTGAAGTTCGCCGTTTTCGTCAAGGTAAATCATAAGTTCAAACATTTCTACTAAACTTGAAGAGCCGATAAGTTCGTATTCTTCAGTTTTAAAATCAAGTTCGTATAAGTAGAATTCAAGGTCTTCTACGCTAAGAGCAAATCCTCTCGTTGCTAAGAAACTCTCAATAAAGTCTATGTATTCTTTGCTTACGTCGATAGGAGTCTTACAGTAAATACATTTACCGTCTTCGTAAACGTGGTCGCTTACTTCGCCCGTTTCGGTAGTTTGCTTAAATCCGCAAGCCGTACAGGTTTCAACGATATAACCTACGGTTTGACAAGTTGCGTCTACTCTGTCGGTTACTTGGAAGGAGTGTCCCGTTCCGCCTTCGCCCTCTAAGTATACGTACTTACTTTGTCCGCAGTGCTTACATACTTCTACGTCATATCCCGCGCCCGTACAAGTAGATTCTACGGTGTGAGAATATTTAAAGGTGTGGTTACAAGGTTTAGCGCAGTGTTTACACTTTCCGTCTTCAAAGAAGTGTCCGTGTGCCTTACCGTTGTTTTCGTCACGCTTTTTACAGTGTTTACAAAGTTTGTCGTGTTCACAGTCGGGCGCTTCTCTATCCCATTCGTGGTCTACCATATCAGTAAAGTCGGTATCGGCAAACTTCTCTTGACATACCGTACAAGAATGTGCGGTATAACCCTTTGTCGAACAAGTAGGTTTAACAACTGTATCTTTAATCTTGTGGCCAAGAGCAGGAATATAACTGATAATTTCCGCACCACAGCCGTTTGCACAAGACTTAACGATAGTTCCAAGTTCGGTACAAGTTGCGTTTGCGCTGGCTTCTTGGTTAAGTACCCAAACGTGGTCTAATTTCTTAACTGCTACTTCGTATTCGTCGTCACAGTTATTACATTCAAATACGTTTTTACCCGCTTGAGTACAAGTAGGCGCTACGCATCTGTCTTCTGCTTTATACCAATCGTGTCCAAGTTTAGCAGTCTTTTCTTCGTAAGATACTTGACATCTCGTACATTCAAATTTTGCATATCCGTCTACAGTACAAGTTACGTCAACGTGAACGGATAATACTTCTTGATAATCGTGTCCTAAAGCGTTCGTTTCATTATAAACGTTTTTATATCCGCAACGCTTACATACTTCCATATCGTATCCACCGCTCATACAAGTTGCGGGGAAAGTTCTTGGAGCGCCGTAATTATGTCCGTATTTTGCACAGATTTCCTTAGGCGTCATCTTTGCTACGGTGTAGTAAGAGAAGTGACTCGTACTAAACTCTGCATAGCCTTGACCGTCAATAACGACGTAGGTTACTTCCTTAACAAGTTCAGGAGTATCTCCGTTTAAGTACCATACGGTAATATTGTTAGGATCTTCGTTTTCGCTGAGGTTGTAAGGAATTCTTACGGTTACTTTACCTTCAAAATTAGAAACGCTTTCGCCGTTAACAGACATTTCAAAGTTGTAAATTTCACTGTTGTCGCCGAGTAACGCCTTTTGCTCGTCGGTAAGGTTATTTATAGCCTCTTGTCTTTTAGTTTCATCTAAAGTTCCTGCGGAAAGTTGAACGTTTGCGTTATCGCCAAGTTGTCCCTTAGTTGCCTCGTCAAGAGAAATGGTGGTATCGCCTACGCTTACCTTATCACTGCCCTTTATCGCGTCGGAAGAAATACCCTCTTCACTTACGACTACTTGAGTTTCGCTATATTCACAACCTCCGTTAGTACATCTATAAGTTATAACGCCGTTTTCCGTTGTGCCGTTATCGAGTTTATGTGCAATAGGATTGCTATTTATGTTTTCGGTATATGCTTTGGATTCGTCGTTACACTCTTTACAAGTATAAGTCATTACACCGCCCGCTACACAAGTAGGCTCGGTAGTAATTTTACCAACGTAGTCGTGGTGTTCGTATTCGTCGCCGAAACTTTCAATAGTTTCTCCGCATGAACATTCATACCAATAACGTACTTTATAAGTACAGTGTTTTCCTTCTACTTTTATAATTTCGTTTTTGTTTTCAAGTCCGTCGTGGCCTTTCTTTTCATAGCCTTGAGGAACTTTAACGTCTGTTTCTTGACAACCCTCGTGCGCGCATCCGTATTTAACGAAACCGTCTTCGGTATGAGTAGGTTGTTTTTCCTCTAAAACTTTTGTAAGGTCGTGACCTTTTTTAGGCTCATTATAATCGTCACACTTAGTACAGTATCCGTCTTCCGTACAGGTTGCTGATACGATATCGTGGCCTTCGCTTATTATTTCTTCGCGTTGGATTGCTCCGCAAGAACACTTTTCAACCTTTAAGCCGTTGCTCGTACAAGTTGCTTCTACGCAGTCTTCTGGGCTAAGTTCCCAAACGTGTCCGTTGCTCGTAACGATATTATCCTTATAAGAATAATCACAGTTATCACATTTATGAAGAGTGTATCCGTCTGCGGTACAAGTTACCTCAACTACGGTTACAGCGCCTTCTTTTTCATAAGAGTGTCCAAGAGCGGAAACTTCTACCTCTCTAACCGTATTACATACCGAACAAGTATAAGTTGCCTTTCCCTTTTCGGTACAGGTTGCCTCCGTTACGATAGCGTAAACTTCGTTACAGTCGGCAAGGTCGGTTTTGTTAGTATGTATAACGTCGCCACAAACCGAACATTTTTCTATATCGTATCCTCTTTCAAGACAGGTTGCCGTTACGGTATCGATTTTTACGTAAGAGTGTCCAAGCACTGCTTCAACCTTGTCACAACCGTTTTTACAGTAACCGGTAGTCGTACAAGTTGCATGAACCATGTCGTGTCCTAACGCTTCAATAACCGTGGATTCTGTGTAGCCACAATCTTTGTTAGAACATTTCTTAACCTCTAAACCATCATCCTCGCAAGTTGCTTTTAAACTTGCCGTGGTATCGACTTCCATCTTGTGTCCGCCAAGGTTAGGTACGATATTATCCTTATAGGTATAGTCACAGTTGTCACAATCGTGAAGAGTATATCCGTCTTCAGTACAAGTAGGAGCAACTACCGTGCCTGCGCCGTCGTTAACGTAAGAGTGGTCGTGCTTACCAATTTCTTCTTCTCTCGTTGCTTGACACCATTCACAGGTATAAACGCCTTTACCGAGCGAAGAACAAGTAGGTTCAACTATTTGTTGATAAGTTTCCTTGTGTCCTACGCGAGGCGTTTCGTTTACATGTCTTTCGTCACGGCAGTTTTCACACTTTTCAAGTTCGTATCCACCGTGCTGACAAGTTGCCGTAACAGTTTCAATTACCTTATAGTTGTGGGTAAGAGCGTCAAGGGTTACTACTCTTTCTCTTTGACAGTCGGGACAGTAATAAACTTCCTCACCGTCTACGCCACAAGTAGGATTCTTTTTACTTTCAAGTCTTTCGTTTGCGTGATTAATTGCAGGAATTACAAGCGCTTGCGCGTTATCGTATTTTTCATCCCCCAATTCATCTTTGAAAATCCCCTCACATACGGTACAAGTCCAATACTCTAAAGTACCGTCCTTTTCACAGGTAGCCTCAACCTTTTCGGTATGAACCATCTCGTGTTCATGCCTCGTTGCAGGTAACACTTCAACGTATGCCGTGCCACAAACGGTACATTTGCCGGACTTGTATCCGTCGGTATCGAAAGTAGGCTCAACTACGACAGCGTCGCTACCTAATACGTGCGTTTGCTTTTCGCCGGTTTTGTATCCGCAAGAACACTCATACCAGTGGTATTCAGTACCGCTTTTTAATACGGTAGTTTCATGCGTACACTGAGTGGTCGCGTTGTTTTTCTTACAACCCGTAATACCAACTACAGCAAACAATGCAGTTAACAAACATAAAATGCTTACAGTTAACTTCTTCATGCCTTTTTATTCCTCCAATTTTATTTTCATAATTTATGATTTTCCGCAAAACGAATTACGGTTAATCTGCTGATTTTATTTACTTCGGTAAATTTTAAGGTTTTCGCAGTAAATAAGCCTTTGAACTCCTCTTTTTCTACTCCCCCATTCCCAACTCGTGCGACGAAATTGAGGAGCATAAAAATAAAAAAACTCCCTCTTATTTTCACCATCTGTTGAGGGAAAGTTTAAAAGGGAGAACTATTTTCTTATAAGGGATTTTCTTTCGTTTAATGAAAGAAAAGGTGCGCCCTTCAAAAATAATACCGTATAAAAAAATATATTGCTATTACTATTATATAGTAATTTCTCCGTTTCGTCAACTGTTATAATACAAATAAATAATTTTGTACAATATATTTTTATTCTTTTACGACAAAAAAAGTCGCGAAAAATTTTTCGCGACCGTTTCTTTAGTTTAAAATTTCGTTTGAAAGAGCAAGTATTTTGCTTGCATATCTTCTCTTTCTTCTACCGATAATCGACTTATAGAGGGGGTAATTGATTGAAACGAGGAAAATTCCAACACAACCTATCACTATTCCCAAAGCAAAGAGGTCAAAGATAACTTTCATTGCAAGGCACATTCCAAAACCCAATATTAGCGCACCTATAATACCGAAAGTATAAGCAAATATTTCGGCTGGGCGGTGAACTTTTTTATCAAGAGCGATAAGTTCGTTTACTTTCGATTGACTCTTTTCGCCGTAATGTTCTTGCATTTTGCGTGCTATAATCTTTTCTTTTTCTACTGTCATAATAATATACTCCTTTTTTAGGGCAAAAATAACGCCCTCGTTTATTTTCGAGGGCATTATAACAAATGATTATTTAATTTTTATTGCCAAAACATTTTTTTAGCGTAAAGGGTTTGTTAAAAATTTGTAAATGGGTATATAAGTCACGATAGCAACCTTGTTTAAGGAACCAAATACTCGGCGAAAAGATTTTGTTTATCAAAAGATTTTCGTCGAAAAGGAGCAAACGGCTGAAAAGTCTTGCGGATTACTTTTAGTAATTCGCTATCAATATGCCGATTTGCGACGCCGTGACGTTGTATCCTTATACCACCTTGTTTAAGGAACCAAAAATACTCGGCGAAAAGATTTTGTTTATCAAAAGATTTTCGTCGAAAAGGAGCAAACGGCTGAAAAGTCTTGCGGATTACTTTTAGTAATTCGCTATCATTTTGCCGATTTGCGACGCCGTGACGTTGCATCCTTATACCACCTTGTTCGAGTACCGTTTAAAGGTTTAGAAACAAGCAAGACAAGGCTCAAAAAGTGTTAGCGGATGGGGTAGACCTTGTCGGTCACACCAGTCGCTAACGCTTTTTAGAAACGCAGTATTGCGCCGTTTATAAGCCTTTAAAAAATTAAAGGCTTAGATGCGAGCAAAAGAAGGCTCGCTTTAAAGGATAAGACACGATAGACCTCTGTGGTCAGCAACTTGAAGTTGCACACTTACGCCACCTTGTTTAAGTACCGTTTAAAGGATTAGAAACAAGCAAGACAAGGCTCACTTTGTGTTACAAGACACAATAGACCTTTGTGGTCATTGGGGTTTGGAACACAAAGTAGAAACGCAGTATTGCGCCGTTTATAAGCCTTTAAAAGATTAAAGGCTTAGATGCAAGCAAAAGAAGGCTCGCTTTAAAGGATAAGACACGATAGACCTCTTTGGTCATCGGGGTTTAGACTTTAAAGCAGTAACGCACTTTTGCGAAGTATATAAGCCTTTAATAGGTTACGCTGTTCAAAATCTCCGTATACGTCGGGAATGGCCACAACGATTTATCAGTTATTCTCTCTAAGCCGTCGGCTACCTCTCGTATCGCTTGCATATCGGGAATTATTACGTCTTTTTCAAAACGTGCCTTTTCGTAACTTTCTTTTTTGTCTAAACCTAAATTAAGGTCGTATTCTAACTTGCTAACCGCAGTATAAAGTTTATCAAGCCCGTTAGAAAGATTAACAATAAGCGCGGATTCCGCCGAATTTGCAAGAGGAAGTCCTAAAGTCTTTTTTGCGTTTAAAGTTTCGGCTACTTCCTTTTCAAATTTAATAACGGCAGGAATTATTTGGCGTTTTACTATATGCGACATCGTTCTTGCCTCAACCTCAACGGTCTTTCCGTAAGATTCAAGCATTATCTCGTAACGGCTCGTAACTTCCGCCGCGGTCAAAACTTCGTGTCGCTCGAAAAGTTCAATATTTTTGTCAATTATATAACGCTCTAACGCGTCAACGGTCGTCGGGAGATTTAAAAGACCTCTTCTTTCAGCCTCTTTTTTCCACTCGTTAGAATAGTTATTTCCGTTAAAGATTATTCTGCCGTGTTTTCTTATTGCTTTTACAATAAGGTAGTCTATAGTTTCGTTAACGTCACTTTGCGACTCTAATTTGTCGGCAATAATTCTAAACTGCTCGGCAACGATAGTGTTCAAAACGGTGTTCGCACTTGCAACCGACATATCCGCGCCAACCATACGGAATTCAAATTTGTTTCCCGTGAAAGCAAAGGGCGAAGTTCTGTTTCTGTCAGTCTTGTCCTTTTTAAGATGAGGGAGTATTCCCTCGCAAAAAGCAACTTCGTCGGCGTCCTTTTCGATATATTTAGTTCCCGATTCAATAGCCGTGAAAATTTCCAAAAGGTCGTCGCCTATAAACATAGAAATTATCGCTGGTGGCGCTTCGTGTCCGCCTAAACGGTGGTCGTTTCCAGCCGACGACGCCGAAATTCTAAGTAAGTCTTGATACTTATCAACTGCCGACACTACCGCGGTAAAGAAAAGTAAGAATTTCTTGTTTTGAGAGGGGTTTTCACTTGGCTCGAATAAGTTTTCGCCTTGATCGGTGGCAAGTGACCAGTTGTTGTGTTTACCGCTACCGTTTACTCCTTCAAAAGGCTTTTCGTGCAAAAGACATACCATCCCGTGACGGTTTGCAACCGATTTCATTACCGACATAGTAAGTTGGTTATTGTCAACGGCTAAGTTAGTAGTCGTATATACCGACGCAAGTTCGTGCTGAGCGGGAGCAACCTCGTTATGTTTAGTCTTTGCGTAAACGCCGAGTTTCCACATTTCCCTATCGAGATCCGCCATATAATCCCAAACTCTCGCCTTGATTTTTCCAAGATAATGGTCTTCTATTTCCTGTCCTTTAGGAGGTTTTGCGCCAAAGAGCGTTCTTCCGCAATTAGCAAGGTCAAGACGTTTTTCGTATACGCTTTTATCGACTAAGAAATACTCTTGCTCAACGCCGACCGTCGGAAAAACCTTTTTAGTCTTTTTATCACCCATCGCCCTTAAAATTCTAAGCGCTTGCTTGTTTATAGCCTCTACGCTACGAAGTAGCGGAGTTTTTTTGTCTAACGATTCTCCGCCGTAAGAACAAAATACGGTGGGAATATAAAGCGAGCCGTCACGGACGAAAGCCTTAGAGGTTGGGTCCCACGCCGTATACCCTCTCGCCTCGAAAGTAGAGCGAAGTCCGCCGTTAGGTAAACTTGACGCGTCGGATTCTCCGCGAACTAAAATTTTACCCGTAAATTTAAGTATTGCCTTTTCGCCCTCAGGCTCTAAGAAACTATCGTGTTTTTCGGCGGTTACACCCGTCATAGGTTGAAACCAATGGGTATAGTGCGTCGCGCCTTTTTCTATCGCCCAATCCTTCATTGCCTTTGCAATCTCGTTAGCAAGGTCTAAAGGAAGAGTTTTGTTTTTTGCTACAACTTCTTCATACTTTTCATACGCCTCGGCAGGCATGCGTTTTTTCATTTCTTCGTCGGTAAAGACGTTTTCGGCAAACCTACTTTTAAAATCGAAGTTTTCCATTGTTTTCTCCCAATCGTTAAAATAATAGTATTATTTTACTTAATAACTTAAAATTTGTCAAGCGCAATACGGGTCTTTTACAAAAGCGGGCTATATTTAGATTTGTTTTTATGCCCAAAAACACAAAAAGTCGGTCAATAGGTCGATTTTTCGCACAAAACGGACTTTGGTAGCCGTTTTAAATAAGGGGTTGGCAACCTATCGTAAACGTTTGCTCCAAACGCCTTTTTGGACGGATAGGTCATTATAAATTTCTTTTTTGCCCTTGAAAGCGCCACGTAAAATATACGCTTTTCTTCCTCTTCGCTACCGCTTTGCCTTGCGCCGTATGAGGGTATTTCGTTTTCCCCCGCACCAACTAAAATTACCGTTTCAAACTCGCACCCCTTAGACTGATGAACGGTTATAAGCGGTATTTTTTTGTATTTTTTTATAACTATATCCATTTGACTGCCTGACAGCGCGACGTCGTTTAAAAAATCTCGCAAGGTCAAAATTGGGCTTTGACTTTCTTCTATTATCTTTAAAGCCCTATATAGGTCGTTTGCCGACTCCCTATCCGCTTTTCGGTTGTTTTTAGTCAAAATTCCATACTTTAAGTCTATAATCTTAATAAGTTCAAGAGCATTTTTGCTAAGCAATATTTCTTTCATTTGTATAAGGTCGTTGTAAAAGCCCTCGAATTTGTGTTTTTTAGCCTCTATAATTCTCTTTCGACCTTCGGTCATAGGGATATAATAGTCCTCTATTAACCGCTCTAAAACCTTTGCGGTTGTTATAACGTCGGCAAAAGCGTCGTGGGCGCGCTCGTTTACAATTCCAAAAAACTCAGCGCAAGTCGAAAGTTTATAGTTAGGTAAATTTTGCAACACCGTCGCGCACAAAGAAAGGGTATCGTATCTGCCTAAGTCCTCTAATCTAACCCCCTCTTCTTGGGCTTGCCTATTTAAAATAAAGTCGTCAAACGAACAACTGTTGTGACCTATAAGTACGGAGCCTTTTACAAAATGCGCAAAATCTTCAAGCACCTCTTTTGCAGTTTTTCCGCCGTGCGATTTTATATAATCTAAATCGTAACCGTGGGTTAAAAGAGCCTTTTCGGTAATAGGAATTTTTGGAATAACGAACCTATTAAAGGTTTCGCCCGTTCCTATTTTGTACGCCGAAATTTGTATCATCTCGTCCTTTTTTAGGTCGAGCCCCGTCGTTTCAAGGTCATAAATAACGGCGTTTTTCGACTTATAGGCAGACATTAGAGTAAAAGCGCTATCTCCGTAACGATAGGCGTCTAAACTTAAAAAACTGCCGAGAGAAAGCCCGTAAGCTCCAAAATCGTTAATTGACGAAATTAATCCCTCGCCCACCCCCTTAACGTATTTTTCAGTAATACGCGAAAAGGCTTGTCCGTCTTCGGGATTAACTAAAAGCCTTAAAAAGCACAGAAAATCTTTAATAACCGGCTTTTTGTAAAACTGAAAATCACTGTCAGCAGTGAAAAAAGGTATTCTTTTATCTACATCTAAACTTGCATTTATTTGTTCTAAGTATTTGTATAAATCGGCAAGATATCTATTCGACCGCGCCATTATACACAGCGACGACCTATCCTCTTTGTACTCGCTAACGAAATCAAAAATATAGCCTGCCTCGTCACGGCTGTCGTAACATTTTACGACGTCAATTTTTTCACCCTTTAAATCCTCGCTTGGATAAGGTAACCCCTCGAAAGTTTGAGCAAGATAGTAATTGCCTGCGTAGGTTAAAAGTGGGGAAGAACGGCGGTTGCCTTTAAGCGTTACCGTAATTGCTTTTCTCTCGGTTTTAAATTTTTTAATTATCTCAAAGGGCGACGAGCCTCGCCACGAATATATAGTTTGATAGGGATCTCCACACAATACGACTCTTGCGCCTGAGAAAAAACTTTCGGCTATATCGTATTCAAGCATACTCGTATCTTGCATTTCATCAACGATAATCAACTTATAGGCGTACTTTTTATAAAAATCACTGTTTAAAAGTTCTTTTGCGGAAAATATCAAGTCGTCAAAATCCATAAGGTTGGACGCGCGCAAAAGTCTTTGGTAATCAAGCAAAAACTTGTCGCCTTTAGTTTTTAACAGTTTAATAAGCGAATAATCGGTAACTTTTACACCCTGTTTTCTTACTGAAAAAAGGGAATTAAAGGACGAACTCTCTTCAAACAAGCGATTTACCGCTATTTTGTACCCTTCCTCACTTGAATAAGAATAGCCGAGTTCGTCACGCCTATGCTTTACTGCGGTTATAATCTTACCGAGTTGACGTTCATTTAATACAGGAAGTCCGTCTATAAGTTCATAATCGCCCTCTTCGGCATAGCGAACGAGCATTTTATAAAGCAATTCTCCTGCGTCGACTTCGTCGGCAATATGGGGTTCTTTTAGCGCACCGCTGTTTTTGTAATACTCTTTTATAAGGTAAAAACAAAAGCCGTGGATAGTGAAAATATTTACTCCGCCCTCTCCGCAGTATTTTTTTACGTCGTCTTTTAGTTCTTCCGCGCCCTTTACCGTAAAGGTCAAACACAGTATATCCTCGGGCGCTATTCCCGATTTTATTTCTTCGGCAATTTTATTCGCTACCGTATAGGTTTTTCCGCTACCCGCAGAGGCAAGGAGGAGTACGTTATTTTGACGGTTTTCAATTACCTTTTTTTGGTCTTCGGTGTGCATTTTTTATCTCTCCTTACTTTCGTTTACAAAATTACCTTTTTCGGTTTAGATTAGTGTAATTTAGATATAATAATTGTAGCATTATTCTTAGTGCTTTTCAACCGTTTAGAGGTATTTATACAAGACTTTTTACACTTTTTCTTGTTCTTTTTTTTCCCTTAAATTATGCTTCATTTTATGGATAACTGCATAAAAATATGGATAACTTAGCCCTTTTTTGCCGAGTTATCCACATTTTTTAAAAGTTATCCACATTAAACGTTTGTTCTTGTGGATAATGAAGTTTCAGTATTTATAAGTTGAAAAAGTTGTCGAAATAAGTCGTTTTCGGGATAAAAAAGACTTAACCTAAATAGTATAGTATAAAGGTGAAATTTATGAAATTTTTTAATAGTCAAAAGTCGGGGGAAAAACTCGTTATAGCGTGTTTTTCGGCGGTGTTTTTTCTTACCGCAATACTTACCTATCTCAGTATAGCCGACCTTAAACAGACTTCGCACAGCAACGTTTATACAGTCGTAATAGACGCAGGTCACGGCGGAATAGACGGGGGTGTAACGGGAAAAACTACGGGGGTAAAAGAGAGTGACCTCAACCTTGAAATAGCAAAAAAATTGAAGAATATGTTTTCAAGCGCAGGTATTAAAGCCGTAATGACGAGAACGGGCTACGGCGGACTTTACGGCACTACCGCAAAGGGCTTTAAAATGAGGGATATGAAAGCGAGAGTTAAGATAATCAATTCGGCAAACGCTCAGGCTTTCGTTTCAATTCATCTCAATTATTACAGTGACGGGAGTAGAAGAGGGGCAACCGTTTTCTTTGGCGAGGACGAACAAGGGCGCATTTTGGCTGAAAAGGTGCAGGATTTCTTTAACCGCTCGCCTTGTCAACCAAGAAAGTTTTCGGCGCTTAAGGGGGATTATTACCTTTTAAACGAGGCTAACTGCCCTGCTATTATTTGCGAGTGCGGATTTTTATCTAACGCCGAGGACGAAAAACTCTTGATAAAACAAGAATATCAAGAAAAAATTGCAAATATGATTTTTCAAGGAGTAATATCATACCTATCGGCTTTTTCCAAAGGATAAATTTAGCGCGATACTCAGATAGAGTATCGCGCTTTTCATATTAAATATTATTGTGCACCCTCTTTTTGTGAACCGGTTGGGTTTAAAATACTGTAACCAACGTTTACTAAGTGGTCGGCTACTCTTTCTAAGCCTGCTACCGCCGAGAAGAAATACGGACTGTGGTCCATAGAACAGTCTCCCGACGCTAAACGCTGAACGTGTGCGGAGTTTAACTTCTTCTTTAACGCGTCCACCTCGTTTTCACGGGCAGTAAGTTCGTCTAAATGCTCGCTACTTAAATTATCAAAAGCGTTTACCGCAATATCGAACATTTCAAATACTTTGCCGTACATTTCAGTAAGTTCGTCTTTTGCGCTACTTGAAAATTCAAGTCCCGATTTTTTCATTTGTACACCGATTTCATAGAAATTTTCGGCGTGGTCGCCAATACGCTCTAAGTCGTTAAGCACGTGGAAATACGAGCCGATTATCTTTTCGTCCGCAACGTCCACGAGTGCGGAAAGTTTAATTAAGAATTTTGTAAGGGCAGTATTGGTAAAGTCGATAATTTTCTCATTTTCATAAATTTCTTTTAATATTTTCTCATCGCCGTTTTTAATTCCGTCTAACGATTTTTTCAGGTTAAGCTTTGCTATATTTGCCATATGCTCAACCTCTTTTTTAACCTGCATAAGCGCGATTGTTGGAGATTTTAAAAGACGGTCGTCAACGTATTTAAGCTTTCTCCTGTCTTCCTCGGCGGGCTTATCTTTTATTACCCTTTCCGCAACCGCTACAATTTGCTTAACGAAAGGCAAAAGCACGATTGTCAAAATCACTTTGTATATAATATGGAATACGGTTATTTGCCACATTGGGTCGGAAATACCGGAAAGAGCGTTTACAATAACGTCAGTAAGAGGCCAAATAATAGCAGTAAACAAACACGTTCCAACCACGTTTATCATAAGATGAATAAACGCCGTTCGTTTTGCGTTTACGCCCGCGCCCATACTTGCCAAGGTCGAGGTAATACAAGTACCTATAGTCGCACCAAGAACTATAAATATTGCGCTGTCAACGCCCATTACTTTCTGACCGACCATTACGATAACTATACCCGTTGCGGCAGAAGAAGACTGCATAAGCGCCGTAAATACTACGCCTAAAAGAATTAACAAAAGCGGGAATGAGATTACTGCAAAAAGATTAGTGAAAAATTCGGTAATTTCAACGCCGTTTTTAAAGGCTGAACTCATAAGGTCAAGACCGACGAACAAAATACCGAGCCCACATAAAATAGAGCCGACGTTTTTAACTGAGTCCTTTTTGATAAACATCATCATAACGCCAACGAAAGCAAGACACATCATATAAACGTCGATATCAAAACTTGAACCCGACAACGCAACGAGGGCGTTAGTTACCGTCGTACCTACGTTTGCGCCCATTATAATCGAGGTCGCTTGAGTTAAAGTCATTATGCCTGCGTTTACAAAACCTATGACGATAACCGAAGTCGCCGACGAAGATTGAATAATTGCCGTTGCGGCAATACCCGTTCCTACACCTGCAAAACGGTTAGTTGAAATTCTGCCAAGCAAAGATTTCATTCCTCTGCCCGCGCATTTTTCAAGACCGCTACTCATCATGTTCATTCCTGCAATGAACACGCCTACGCCCGTCAAAAGCGTAAGAATACTAATCCACATAATTTTTCTCCTTGAAGTAAAAGAGTTTACGAAATTTTTATAAAAAATTTATATAAACTTTACATTATAAGGATAAATTATTTTACGTATAAAAGTCAAGTATTTTTCGCAAGTTTTAAAATGGGACTGCATAATGCAGTCCCATTTTTCGTTAATTGTTTTCAGTTTGACTTCCCGTCGGGTTTAATATACTGTAACCTACGTTTACTAAGTGGTCGGCTACTCTTTCTAAGCCTGCTACCGCCGAGAAGAAGTACGGACTGTGGTCCATAGAACAGTCTCCCGACGCTAAACGCTGAACGTGTGCGGAGTTTAACTTCTTCTTTAACGCGTCCACCTCGTTTTCACGGGCGGTAAGGTCGTCTAAATGCTCGCTACTTAAATTATCAAAGGCGTTTACAGCAATATCAAACATTTCAAACACTTTGCCGTACATTTCGCCGATTTCTTCCTTTGCGCTATCCGAGAAAGAAAGTCCCGATTTTTTCATTTGTACGCCAATTTCATAGAAGTTTTCGGCGTGGTCGCCTACACGCTCTAAGTCGTTAAGTACGTGGAAATACGAACCGATTACCTTTTCTGCCGACTCGTCAACAAGCACGGAAAGTTTAATTAAAAACTTCGTTAACGCCTTATTTGTAAAGTCGATTATCTTTTCGTTTTCATATATTGCGCTAAGTTCTTTTTCGTCGCCGTTGGTAATTCCGTCAAGAGATTTAACGAGGTTCTCTTTTGCGACGTTTGCCATATATTCTATTTCTTTCTTGACTTGCATTAAAGCGATTGTGGGAGAAGAAAGAAGCCTTTCGTCAACGAATTTAAAGGAAAGTGTTTGTTCTTTTTCCTCTTTATCTTTTATAACGATTTGAGAAAGTTTAACCAAATGCTGAACGAACGGAAGTAAAAGCACCGTCGTCGTTACGTTAAATATAACGTGGAAAAGAGAAACTCTCATTTGAAGTGACATTGCGTCGCTTGCAGGGAATATTGACACGAGTAAGTTTATAACGGGCTCACGGAATATCCAAATAATAACCGTAAATAAGACCGTTCCTATAACGTTAAAGGTAAAGTGGATAAATGCAACTCTTTTCGAGTTTTCATTTGCGCCGACCGAGGCTAAAAGAGCAGTAACACAAGTACCTATATTTGCTCCAAGCACTATAAAAAGCGCAAGGTCAAGGGGTAAAATCCCCGAACCGACCATTGTTATTACTACGCCCGTTGCGGCAGACGAACTTTGGATAAGCGCCGTAAATATTATACCTACTAAAATAAGCAATAACGGGAATTCTATTACTTTAAAAACTCCCATAAACATACTTTCAACCAACGGATTTCCAAAGGCTTGTTCGCTACTCATTATATTTAAGCCGACGAAAATAAGACCTAAACCGCTACAAAGACTTCCCGCAATTTTTATCTTTTCTTTGTTAAAAAAACCCATCATTACGCCTGCAAACGCAAGGACGTACATTGCCATATTAAAGAAATCGTTTTTAAGGGATACTAAAATACCCGTTACGGTCGTTCCTATATTTGCGCCCATGATAATTGGAGTTGCTTGCATAAGAGTCATAACCCCTGCGTTTACAAGACCTATTACCATTACCGAGGTTGCCGACGACGATTGAATAATTGCAGTAACCCCTGCGCCTACTCCTACGCCCGAAAAACGGTTGTTTGATATTTTTCCAAGCAATTTCTTCATTCCGCTACCCGCACTTTTTTCGAGCGCGTCGCCCATAAAGTTCATTCCTACGATAAACACGCCCACGCCCGCAAGTAACCAAATAAGACTTTGGATAAGTTGCATAATTTCTTCCGGTGTTAACATAAATTTTCTCCTATATATTTATATATCGTTAATCAAATTTCCTCACTTTAATGATATAAAAATATTGCAGATATTGTCAAACGCTACACCCTCTAAACAATGTAAAATTTGTGTAAAGTTTGATTTTTAGGAGATTTTATTTGTTTTAGCGAGAATTTGCGGAACATTTAAACGCGCGTTATACTAAAATGTTTTTATTCGGTTTGTAAATTTTAACTGATAATAAAATCTTTTTTTGTAAAAAAAAATGCTTTTCCGTTTGGAAAAGCATTTTGTTTTTCTTATTCTCCTTTGAAAGGCAATAAAGCAACGAGTCTTGCTCTCTTTATTGCGCTGGAAAGAGTTCTTTGGTGCTTAGCGCATACACCGGTCATACGACGGGGTAACATTTTACCCTTTTCGGTGATGTACTTCTTTAATTTTGCAGTATCTTTATAATCGATAGCAGTTGCCTTTTCTACACAGAAAGTACAAACCTTTCTTCTTGGTGCTTTTCTAATAGGCTTTTTAGGTGCTACCGCTGCTGTATTAGTAGTCTTTTCTTCCATTTTAATACTCCTTTTTTTGTTAGAACGGTAAATCTTCTTCGTTTACAGGTTCAAGTTGAGGTCTTTCGCCTCTAATTGGGCGCATAGGTTCGCTATCAAACTCTCCACCCTCTCCTGATGTTCTTACGGATAAAAATTCAACTTCATTTGCAATAATATCAGTAACTTGTCTTTTGTTGCCGTCTTTATCTTCGTAAGAGCGGTTTTGAAGGCTACCGACGATTGCAACTTTACTGCCTTTTTTGAGATATCTTGCGCAGTTTTCTGCTTGCGCTCTCCAAACGGTAATGTTGAAAAAGTCAGTTGCTCTTTCTCCGTCACTTCCCTGATAAGGTCTGTTTACAGCAATACCAAGACGGCAAAAAGCCACTCCGCTTGCAGTTTCCGACGCTTCGGGGTCACGGGTTAAGTTTCCGATTAAAAATAATTTGTTCATAATTTTTCTCCGATTAACGCTTGGTTATTAAACGTCTAATAACGTTTTCAGCAATACCGATAACTCTCTTCATTTCTTGAACGAGGTTAGAGTCGCCTTCAAACGCCATATATACGTAATAACCTTCTGTTTTGTAGTCGATAGGATAAGCGAGTTTCTTAACGCCCCACTTTTCCGTCTTTTCGACGCTACCACCGTTTTTAACAACGACGTTTTCGATTTTTGCGATTAACGCATCTCTCTTTTCGTCGGTGCAGGCAGTATCCAAAATGTAAATCATTTCGTACTGGTTCATTTTTTTTACCTCCCGGACTTATTCGGCTTACGGTCTTTCGCCGTAAGCAAGGTAACCAAAATTCGGCATATATATATTTACCGAATTCGGCTTATGAAAAACGTGAATTTCACGTAATTTCAAACTCTTTAGAGCCTAAATATTATATACTTATAATTTTGCTTTGTCAAGCGTTTTATTACGCTTGTTTTTTTGCGCGTTCTTTACGGTATTTTCCCCGTCCGCCTTTCGGCGGACGGAAAAGTTTTTACCTATTAAATAATTTGAAGTGCTACGTCTAATACCGTTACGATAACGTCAACGAGTTCAGATGCAGTCATTCCTTGCCACATTGATTGATTTCTTGCAACAATCTTCTCTTCTTCCGTACCAGTTGTATTGTTATATACGCTGTCTGCATTCGCCACCAATGCGTTTGCCTCGGTTTCGCCAAGAGCCACAGTAAGATAATCGTTCAATGAATTTGAATCTTTTTCGTTGTCGTAAAGATCACCAAATACGCTATTGAGTTTTTCAGCAGACGTAAATCCGTTAGGTTGAGTGTCGTTAGATGAATCAACTTCGCCGAGGTCGATTAAGCCAACTCTTTGAAGATCGCCTATTGACTTGGTTGACATTGCACTCTTAAATGCTTCAGGTATATTATCGATTACCGTAGTTTGAGGAATCAACGACAATGGGTTGGTTGAACCGTCTTCATACGCTTCGGGGAAGAGATCGCCGACGGTTACTGCCGAGAATCCTTCAGTTTGAATCTTTTCTAACGTGTAATCAGCAAGTACCATAGCGAGTTTGTTAGTTACTTTCGTATAAACGCCCGATTCTAACATATACCAAACGTTCTTATCGCTTGCGTTTACGCCCGTGTGGTTGCCTTGGTGAACGATACAGTTTTCGTCATCCGTACACTTTTCGTAACCCATTAATTCGCCGAGTTTGAAGCCCGTATCTTTGAGGTATTGTTCCATATTGAACGTTCCTCTTACGATTTCACCCATACCGACGTTAGCCATTACTCTTTCAAGCGGAGTTGCGATATTCCAAGTCTTCACACCTGCTTCTTCTTTCTCAACGTACCAAATATCGTTTGCCGTATGTACGTGTGCAGGATCTGGGTGGTTACATACTCTGTTTGCGTCTCCGTCTACGTAGCAGTGTGCGTAATCAAGTACGTCACCTACTTTCGTTCCTTGGAAAGTTTCGGCAAGGTCAAGTCCTTCAGTAAATAACGCGTGAAGGTCGATATTAGAAATCTTTTGTACGAGTACTTTTTCTTCGGTGTAAGTCTTAACACCTGCAGTTTCAGTTACTTTGTACCAAGTTCCTTCGCTATGTACGTGAGTTGAATCGTTCTTCAAGACTTCGCACTTATCGTCAGCAGTACACTTAACAAGTCTCATAGCCTCGCCAAGTTGTACGCCCTTTAATGCTTCAGCCATATCAAATCCACCGCCGATAATCGCTTTAAGGCGGAGATTTGCTACAGCGTTTTCAACAGCGCCTACTCTTTCGTACTTGCCGTCTTTAAGTTGATACCAGCCTTTTCCAAAGTCTTCGTGAACGTGCTCTTCTTTAATTTCACAATCGTACTCAGTATGTAAGTGGTATCCGTCTACTCCGTCAACGTGAGTAGTATCGTCACAGAATGCGTAGTCGCTATCCGCATTTACAGAATACTTAAACTGCGTGCAGTAATAGTATCCCATAAGTTCGCCCGCATAAATGTCTTCTATTACCTTAGTTGGGTCAAAGTCTTTTTTAAGGGCTTCGCCGAGAGTTAAGTCGTATACGGCGTACATAATTACGTTCTTAGCGCCGTGAGAATCAATTCCCTCTCCGTTAGGCTTAAACCAAACATCTTCGATCTTGTTTCCGCCCATAAGTTGACCAACCGTTACGTCAGAGAAGAATTTCAAGATTACGTCGTCTTTAATCTTCTTTCTTCCGTCGTAAATATCGCTAATCTTAACGTCGTTGCAAAGAATATCCATTGGGTACTCGTAAGCGCCACTAATTACCCATTCTCCGTTATATTCGTGAGTAATTTCAGTATACTTAAACGTCTTCTTTAACGACTTAGTCTTAGTAAGATATCCTACGATATGACCTGCAGGCATTGAGCCGATAACTCCGTCAGTTCCAAAGAAGAACTTGCCTACTTTCTTATCTCTGCTTGCCTTTAAGTAATTGCCAATCTTAGCGTCGTAAATAGCGTTCAATACTTCTGCAAAGTTTCCGCTTACCGTTATTTCGTAATCGTTTTCTTTGTCGTATACGTATTCGGTCTCAAATGCTTTTTCCAACGTCTTTTCAAGGTAAGGTCCTGCAACGTTACCTATTTCAAGGTCACCGAAATGTTTAATTAAGAAGTCGCCGGACTTAATCTTCTTCGTAACGAGGTCGTATACGTCGCCGAGCGTAATTGCAAATACTGCGCGGAAAGCCTTAGCAAGTTTACCTTGTAACAAGGTGTTGTCTTCCTTGAACTGATATGCAAATCCTGTTGCCGTACAACTAAATCCTTGGTCTAATTTCTTTCTAAAGATATCGTATGCTACGTCGCCGAGCGTAAGTTTGTTGAACGTATTGTAAATATATCCGTTAAGTTCTGCGCCCTTTAACTTAGTAACTTCCATTACCTTAATATTAAATACTGCGCCAAGTACAGCCGCTGCGTTTCCGCTAAGTACGTATTCACCGTCGTTAGCGTCTTTATTCATATACGCGTGCGTTCCGTCCATTTGGAGATTGTATTTCTTGTTAAAGAGTTTTCTTACAAGGTCAAACGCAATATCGCCGACTTTGAGGTCTGCAAACTTAGTTTCAACAAGGTCTTTTACGCCGTTCTTGTTGTTCTTATCAGTTGCGTCAAGAACTTCTTTTATAGTGATATTAAATACAGTGTCGAGTACGTCAGCAAAGTTACCCTTGTTTTCATACTTATCTACCGTTCCTTCTCTCTTATTCATATAAGCGAAGGTGTAGTCCATACCGAGGTTACCCTTAGCATTGAAGAGTTTTCTCGTGATATCGTAAGCAACGTCACCAACTAAAAGTCCGCCGAGTTTGTTCTCGATAAGAGTCTTAACTCCGTCTTTGTTGTTCTTATCAGTTGCGTCAAGAACTTCTTTTACAGTGATATTGAATACTGCGTCGAGTACGTCTGCAAAGTTACCCTTGTTTTCGTACTTATCTACCGTTCCTTCTCTCTTATTCATATAAGCGAAGGTGTAGTCCATACCGAGGTTACCCTTAGCGTTGAAGAGTTTTCTCGTAACGTCATAAGCAACGTCACCAACTAAAAGTCCGCCGAGTTTGTTCTCGATAAGATTCTTAACGCCGTCTTTGTTGTTCTTATTGGTTGCGTCAAGAACTTCTTTTACGGTGATATTGAATACTGCATCGAGTACGTCTGCAAAGTTTCCGGTATTTTCGTACTTGCCTTTAGTACCTTCATTCTTGTTGGTATAAGCAAGAGTTGCCGTCATACCGAGGTTGAGTTTTCCGTTTAATACCTTTCTCGTTAAATCGAATACGAAGTCACCGACTAAAAGTCCGCCGAGTTTATCTTCGAGGAGAGTCTTAAGACCGTCCTTTTCTTTAAGAGCCGATTTAACTTCTAATATCTCAATATTGAATACTGCGTTAAGTACGTCTGCAAGGTTTGCCTTGTTTTCGTATTCTCCACTCTCGGAAATATCCTCTCTATGAACGTATGCAAAAGTGTAATCCATACCGAGGTTACCCTTTTCGTTAAAGAGTTTTCTCGTAATATCAAATGCTATATCGCCGACTAAAAGTCCGTCTAAAAGGTCTTCTACAAAGGCGTCTTTACCTTCTTTAGTCTTAGTTTCGTCAAGCATTTCTTGAATATTGATATTGTAGATTCTTTCAAATACGAGAGCGAAGTTTCCGTCTATATCGTATACGCCGTTTTCGTCACAGTTTTCGTTTGCGTAACCGTTAAAGCCGAGGTTGTTTTTATCGTTACCCTTTAATACTACCGTTCCAATAGTATCGAAAAGAATATCGCCGAGTTCTCTATCGAAAAGTATTTCCTTAATCTTATCTTTAAAGTTCTTGTCTTCAAATATCCAAGTGTAAACGTCTACACACTTGATATTTGCAACCTCTTCCATTACTTCCTTATACGCGCCTTCAACGGTATATCCGTCGTCCTTGTTTCCGCTCATTTCGGAATCAAGATTCTTTATATTATTGTAAGGCTTCATTATAAGGTCGCCGACTCTCATATCCTTTATAGCGTCACGTAAAAGTTCAGGTTTAACTAATACTGCTATAAGGTAAATTACGATACTGCTCTTTTGTTTGTAGAGCGTATTGGTAAGACCTTTAAGTTCATTACCGTCTGCATCTACCCAAACACCGTCGTCTTGGTTATAGGTAAGACCTTTCTTATCCTTTACAAAGTCACCGATAAGCACTTTATCGGTAATGCCGAGGAAGTAATCAGCAACTTTCGTGCCAGTGATATTAGGTTCAACGTGAACGTCGTTTACACCGAGTACTACGTCTACAGCCTCGCTAATCTTAATGTCTAAAAGTCCTTTAAGTCCGCTATTGTTAATGCCTTTCTTTACAAGGTTGTCAACGTAAGCAAATAACGTCTTATCGCCCGTTACAGTATGTACTATTTGAGAAATAGTTTCCTTTTGACCTATCGTGGGGATCCAATCAATAATATCTAATACGCGCACGTTAAAGAGGTCGTTTACGATAAGAGGAAGTTCTTTTCCGTTAGAATACCAAGCGTCTTCACCTTCAGGAATCTCTACTTTTGAAGATATAACTTGTACGACATTACCTACGAGCGCCTCGTCGAAATATCCCTTGATAAATTCTTTCTTGTCGCCTGCAGTTACGATACCCTCTACAAAAAGAGCAACTTTTTCGCCGTTAAGTTTTTCAAAGACTTCTTTTTCGTAAAGAACTTTAATCTTTAAATCTCTTGCGTAATCGTCAAACTTTCTTTCGCCGAATACGTCAGCCGTTGCGCCTATAATAAGGTCGTTACCCTTAAGGTCAGTCCAACCGACAATTTGTTTAACGGTTACTCTCAAAAGGTCGCTTGCGATAAGAGGTAAGTTCTTTCCTTTAATCGCATAAACTTTATTTCCGTTTGCTATTTCTTCTTCAGTTACGTTTGATTCTGCAATTTTAACGAAATCAATAAGAGCTCTCTCACCAAATACGTCATTTACTATTGCCTTTACGTCTATCGGCTTTTCGTCAAGCCATCCAAAGATATCTTTAACTTGAACGTTAAATAAATCAGTATATACTGCAGGTGCAGTTCTTGTGTTTCCGCCCGTTCCAGTTGTCCAATTATCTTTCTCTCCGTCAATAGGAGCAATTATTCCTAATATATGTCCTACGTATGCTTCGTCGAAATATTTTCTTACTACGTCTATCTTATTTTTGGTAGTTACGATTTCCATTACAAGGTCTGCAACTTCTGCTTCTGCAAGTTTTTCAAACGCTTGTTTGTCGCCAATGATATTTATCTTGAGGTCGTCGGTGTATTGAACAACTTTTTTATTGTCAAATACGTCGTTTACAATAGCCTCAATCATATCGTTGCCTTGCTTTTCAGTCCAGCCAAGAATTTCGCCTACTTCTACGTTTAAGATATCTCCTACGATTGCGGGAAGTAAATTAGTTCCAATACTTACGCTGTCAAGTCCGCTTTCTCTCTTATCGTAACCGATTTCAAGGAATATATCCGCTACGTCTGCAATAGTGTTTTTGCCTAATACGTCGTTTACTATTCCCTTTACGTCTACAGGCTTTTCGTCAAGCCAACCGAAGATTTGGTCAAACGTTACGTCTAAAATACTGTCGAGAGCAGGCGCTACGGTTTCGTTTCCGTCTTTATTCTTGATCGTCCAATTTCCTGCTTCGCCTTTTACAATTCCCGTAAGAGCCATTACGTCGCCTACGTATACTCCGTTAAGGTATCCCTTAAGATACGTAACTTTGTTTTCCGCGATTAAAAGGTCTGCTACGAACGTTGCTACCTCTTTATCTTTAAGATTCTTGAATATTTCTTTTTCTATAATATGTTCTTCGCCATCTTTTGCCGTAACGAGGTCTTTAACGTAATCTTCAAACGTTCTCTTATCGCAAATACCCGATACGATTGCGTTTATCATATCGTTGCCTTGCTTTTCTGTCCAGCCAAGTATTTCGTCTACGGTTACGTTTAAGATATCTCCTACGATTACGGGAAGAACGTTTCCTTTTATGCTTACACTTTCAAGTCCGCACAATCTGTTTTCATTTTCAACTTGTACGAAAAGACCAACGAATTGAGCAAGTGAGTTACGTCCTACTACGTCGCTTATAATTCCCTTAACGTCTACGGGTTTTTCTTCAAACCAGCCGAAAATTTGGTCAAACGTTACGTCGCAAACACTTTCTAATACGTCAGGTAAATTTTGATCGTTTTTATTCGTCCAATTTCCGTCTGCGCCCTTAACTACGCTTGCGAGCGATAATATATCGCCTACGTATACTCCGTCAAGGTAGCCCTTAAGATATGTAACTTTGTTTTCTGCAATTAAAAGGTCTGCTACGAACGTTGCTACCGCTTTATCTTTGAGGTTCTTGAATAC
>SVIB01000005.1 GCA_015055505.1 Clostridiales bacterium | reverse complement strand
TGCCGAAAGTGACGCGATTGCGACCGTTAATGTTTTTGAAAAATATAAATTGGGTTAGGTCGAACAATCGCTATTCCGTCGCTACGTGCTACTTCGCTCCTTACAAATTAGTAATAAAAGATAGTTAATGCAATGAAATTTACTAAGATTGTTTTAGGTTGAAGAGAGAAATATTTCTTTCGTTGATAGTAAAATTGCCACGCCGAAAGTGACGCGATTGCGACCATTAATGTTTTTGAAAAATATAAATTAGGTTAGGTCGAACAATCGCTATTCCGTCGCTACGTGCTACTTCGCTCCTTACAAATCTTCAATAAAAGATAGTTAATGCAATGGAATTTACTAAGATTGTTTTAGGTTGAAGAGAGAAATATTCCTTTCGTTGATAGTAAAATTGCCACGCCGAAAGTGACGCGATTGCGACCGTTAATGTTTTTGGAAAATATAAATTACGTTAGGTCGAACAATCGCTATTCCGTCGCTACGTGCTACTCCGCTCCTTACAAATTTTCAATAAGAGATAGTTAATGCAATGAAATTTACTAAGATTGTTTTGGGTTGAAGAGGGAAATATTCCTTTCGTTGATGGCAAAATTGCCACGCCGAAAGTGACGCGATTGCGACCGTTAATATTTTTGTAAAATATAAATTAGGTTAGGTCGAACAATCGCTATTCCGTCGCTACGTGCTACTCCGCTCCTTACAAATTTGTAATAAAAGATAGTTAATGTAATGGAATTTACTAAGTTTGTTTTGGGTTGAAGAGAGAAATATTCCTTTCGTTGATAGTAAAATTGCCACGCCGAAATTTAGTATAAAAGATTGAAGTGAAAGAGTATAAATAAGTGGCTATAAGTCGATTATTGACGGTTTTATACTACGATAACTAATTGATTTATGAAAATATATTTTAATTTGAAGGATTTGAATAAGAAAACTGTGTGGAGCGTTGTTTTGCTAACTTCATTAAAACTTGCACAAAAAATATATTTTTTTAATATCATAAACAAAATAATTAAAAAAACTTCGCTAAGTAATAAGTTTAAAATTGCGTAAAGTCGCAAACCCTTGCAAGCAAGTTGCCTTCTTTTTGCGTTGTAAATTATAATGCGATATATGCAAAAACAAAAGTAAAATTTTGCATAAAATTCATAATTATGCAATCTAAAAATGAATATTTTTTTAAAGATAAAATATTAAAAACCATAAATTTCCAAATAATACATAGGAAAATGAGATTTTAAATTGTGCGAAATTTAATAATTTTTAGAAAGAAAACGGATAAGTTTTTGATAATTAAACATTTTTTCATAATTTATTCAAAAAATTTTAATAAATTGCGTTCAAATACTTGACACAGGCGTAAGTTTTAGAGTAAAATGCTAATATTATTTTATATAATATGTTGCGCGTATGTAGTTTAACGGAGTTTATCTTATCGAAAAGTTGTGCATAAGCGGTTATTTAAACGAAAACGTAACTTAGACGCAAAGCAGAAGATATGAAATAAAAAAAGTAAATTCTTCGTTTTTGATTATAGGCCTGAATGGAGTTGTAGGTATAAGTGGTCTTAAACGAAGGAAAATATTAATGGAGGGTGTTATCTATGTATAACAAAAACAATTCGGAAAAATCTAATGTGAAAGACGTTAAAAGAAGAAATAAGTTTTCAGTTGTTCTTGTAATCATCCTTTCCTTAATGATGGCTTTTGCTGTTGGTTGTAAAAACAATGGCAAAGGTTGTAAGAAACCCGGTACAACCGAGTCTACAAGTACTAGCGAATCAGTTTCTACGCCAGATCGTGAAAATGGAGCAGAGGCAGGTACCTATTACTTCTACGTTAAGGGAAATGCTGAAGGCGTGATTAGTTTAGACGGTTCGAAGACGTTCTCGTATACAGTAAACGGTACTGCAAAGAGCGGAACTTACACTGTTTCTGATAACGATTTTACGATGAAGTTTAGTGATACTGCGGATGGTGAAATGACCGCAAAACTTCAAGGAAATGTATTAACGGTGACTTACAATAAAACTCAAATGAGTTTTTACAAAGACGTAAATTATACCGTAACTTTTGATTCTAAGGGCGGTAGCGCTATAGAGTCGATTACGGCAAAGAACGGAACTCGTCTTGATTTCCCAGCAAATCCGACATATGAAGGATATATATTTGCAGGTTGGTATAACGATAGTGAATATACGACTCCAACTAACCACTCTGCTTATATAGTTGGCGATACTACTTATTACGCAAAATGGATCACGGCAGGTGACGGTAATTACGAAATTACTCTTAATTACCTTGACGGTGAAACCGAAAATGCAACGATAATTGCCGAAGGCGGAAAACTTTCTGCTGTTACAACTCCAACAAACGGTGATTATACTTTTGCAGGTTGGTGGATAAGTGATTACGAAGACGAAACGAAATTAACTTGCAAGTATGAAACGAGTATGACGTTTGACGAAGATACTACTTTGTACGCATTATGGACCAAAGCGGAAGCAGGTTCAAAATTTAGCGCGCCCATCGTAAACATCGATACTAACGGTATTTCTTGGAATAACGTTGGCGCAAGCGTAATTGACTATACCGTTTCTATTACTGCTCCTAACGGAACAACTACGACGGAAACAACTATTAAAACCAGTATGTCCTATACTTGGGCTGAGAAAGAAGCCGGCGATTACGTTATTACCGTAAAAGCAAACGCAACTACCGAAGAAGACAGTTCAGACGTAACTGCTAGATACATCAAGAATAAAGCGTTAGCAAGAGTTTCATCTTATAACGTTGACGGATGTACGTTTGCATTCGACGCAGTTGATAATGCAACTGAATACTTTATTACGGTTGTATGCGGTAATGCAAATCACAATCATACCCGTTATTCGCTCGGCGCAAATACTTACTACGACTTTACTAACTGTACTATGACTAAAGAAGGTATCAGTTTCGTAGTAACGGCAAGCGCTGAAGGTTACGCAGAATCGGTATCTAAAGCGTTCGTATTCAATAGAGACCTTGGTAATATCGAAAGCGTAAGCATTGACGAAGCAACTCAAACTTTCTCTTGGGACGCTGTTGAAAATGCAACTGCTTACGGCGTAACTATTACTTGTGGAAATGCAAATCATACTCACGAAGAAGTAATCGTTACCGACACTTCGTATTGTGTAAAAGAATGCGCTGGAACTATTAAAATAAGCGTTTACGCTATGGCAAACGGTTATAGTTCTTCTGATGCAATCGAATATACTTACGAAAAGGCAAGTCTTGCAACTCCTTCTAATCTTTCGATTTCTACTTCGACCTTATCTTGGGACGCTGTTGAAGGCGCAGACTATTATACCGTAAAGGTAGGCGAAACGGTTGTTGAATTACAAATCACTACTAACTCGGTTGAAATTACTGACGTTATCAACTTAGCAGACGGTGGATGTTATCAATTAAGCGTACAGGCAAACGGCGCAAATCCGTCTTTGTGGAGTGACGCAATTGACGTAAACTACAAAGTAATGTCTGACAACGTTACCTATAACGCAGGAAAAGTTTCTTGGAGTTTCGTAATCGGCGCAGACCATTACGAAGTTACCGTAAACAACGGAACTGCAATCGAAGTTGACGGCAACGAAACTTCGGTAGACGTTGAATTAACTCAAGCAGGCGAAAACGTTATTAGCGTAAAATTCGTTGACGCTGAAGGAAACGAATCCGAATCGTATTCTGCTACTGCTTTCGCATACGAAATTTCGTTTGACGCTTGCGGTGGATACGCAGTTGATTCTATTTATAGAGCAATTGGCGATAAGATTAACGCACCTACTGACGTTAAGAAGTCCGGTTATACGTTTGACGGTTGGTACGACGCAGTTGGCGGAGCCGACGCAAACGCAAATCTCCTTACTGAAAATGCTGTCCTTGCAGAAAACGGCACTCTTACTTATTATGCTGATTGGTATGCAAACACTTACGTTGCGTCTTTCGACGTTGGTGAAAACGGCGTATGGGAAACCGACGTTGCTCCTACGGTTGACGTAGTATACGATACGGGCGACTTTGCTTTCCCCGTTCCTAACGCAAAAGATTTAACCTTAGTATTTATCGGTTGGTCTTTAAATGCTAACGACCAAGCAAACCTTATCACTAACGATATGGGTGAACTTCTTGAAGAAGATTATAAGTGGTTATTTACTGAAAATACGACTTTCCATGCTTGCTATATGACTGACGTATTTAAGTTCTCACTTTTATCTGACAATACTTATGCTGTAAGAAAAGGACCTAACGCTAAATACGTAAGCGTTCTTAAAGTTCCTAATAAGTACGAGAATCTCCCCGTTTCTACGATAAGCGGTTTGGCATTTGACTATTGCGGAAACGTTAGAACCATTAAAATCCCCGATTCTATCCAACTCGTTGAATCGTTAAACGCATTCTCAAGATGTCCAAATCTTGAATCGGTAGAAATTTACGATACTGGATATACGGGTGAAAAGAGATATATTGCTCCGGACGGCGTTCTTATCCGTTTAGCAAATCCTGAAAATGCTATAATGGAAACCCAAATAGACTTCGTTCCTCCTGCAAGAACAGGTTCGTACACTATTCCTTCTGAAGTAACTTATATACCTTATCAATCATTTAACGGAAGTTTAATTTCGGAAGTTCATATACCTGAATCCGTAAAAATTATTGAAACCGGCGCGTTCAATAGATGTAGCAACCTTACTCTCGTTAACTTCTTACCGCAATCTAGCGACTACGCTGAATTCTTAACTGTTCAAGACGACGCATTTGTTGCTTGTAAAAAACTTGCCGTTGTAAATCTTCCTGCAAGAGCAGTATCTCTCGGTATGGATGAAGAAACTAACGGTTTAGCAATTTTTGAAGACTGTAACAGCATTGAAGCGGTTAACGTTGAGGCTGGAAATAATAAGTACGGCTCTATTGACGGTGTATTAACTACTTCAAAAGCGGCTGCTACGGCAACCAACCCGTACACGATTCTTTACTGCCCACAAGCAAAAGAAGGTGATTACGTAGTTCCTGAAGAAATTTTAGCAATCGCTGATTATGCGTTTAGCGGATGTACTAAACTTACTAGCGTTACCGTTCACGGTTTAGTAACCGATATCGGTGATTACGCATTCTACGGCTGTTCTGCTGTTGAAAGCGTTACCTTTACCGGAACTGCAGTAAAGGGCACTAATATTGGAAGTTACGCATTTGCAAAGAATAGCAACCTTAAAACTATCACTTACGAAGACGCAAGCAGAGTTACCGTTATCGGTGACGGCGCGTTCTCTGATTGTGCAAGCCTTAAGGAAGTAACTATTCCTAAAACTATCGTTTCTATCGGTAGCGAAGTTTATGCAAACAACGCTAATATCGGTAAAGTTACCTTTGCTGAAGGCGGAAAGAAAATAGACTTCGGTTCAAGAGTATTCCTTAACTGTAAGGCGATTACTACTGTTGATCTTCCTTCCACGATCGAAGAATTGCCACTTGGTATGTTCGAAGGTTGTATTTCTCTTGAAGAAATTAAGGTTGACGATGCTAACCCCAATTTCTGCGACGTAGACGGTGTCGTTTACTCGAAGAATATGGATACCATTTACTATTATTCTTTGACGAAGGGTAACGTTACTCTTCCTGCAAGTGTTACCAAGATTATGGGTGGCGTATTCAAAGGCAATAAGAATATCACCACGTTTGAATTTGGTAATAGTATTGCAAGCGTAGGACAGGAAGCGTTTGCTAACTGTACTTCACTTAAAACTATTTCATTTGCTAACCCCGAAAATAGCGTTTCGTTTGGCGAAAACGCATTTAACGGATGTTCAGTTTTAAATAACGTAACTATCCCCGTTGGTATGACTGAAATTGCTGACGGTATGTTTAGAAGTTGTGTATCTCTTAAAGACATCACTTTACACGACGGTATTACCCGTATCGGTCATTACGGTCTTGCGTTTACGGGCGCGCATCTTGCAGGTCTTCCCGCAAATCTTACCGCGCTTGGCGATTACGCTCTTGCGTATACCGGACTTGAATCTGCAGTAGTTTCATCTAACTTTACAACTCTTGGTAAGTACACCTTCTACGGTTGTAGCGCGTTGACTTCTTTCGATTTGGAAGGAACTCAAGTTACCGCTATTCCTGACGGATGTTTCAAGGGCACGATGATTACTTCTATCTATATTCCTAAGACGGTTACTTACATTGGCGCACGTGCGTTTGAACAATTAAATTCTTTAACTTCTGTTGAATTTGAACAAGGCGAAGGCGACGATTTAATTATCGGTTCTGCAAATCCGTATAATCCGGATAACGAATATTCTTATTTGACCGAATTAGAAAGTTATGCTTTCTCGTTCACTTCAATTACGGAACTTGCATTCCCTGAGCGTCTTGTTCAAATAGGTGACGGCGCATTCTATAGTTGTACGTCGCTTGTTTCTATTACTTTTGCTGAAAATTCAAGATTACAAACTATCGGTGGATGGGCATTTGCATATTGTGAAAATCTTGGTTCGGATTACACTCCGTTAGTATTACCTGCATCGCTTCAGGATAAGGGTCCTTACGCTCCTGCAATTGCAGAAGGCGCATTCTATTACTGTGCTTGGCTTACCGGTCTTGAATTTGCAGGTGTAGAAGTTGCAGAACCTCAAGGAACTATGACTATTTGCAGAGATGCATTCGGCTGTATAGGTGAAAACAACGACGATTGTTGGGTTTACGGTGCTGGCGACGACGGAGAGGTTATTCTTCCTTCAAACGTAAGATTTGCTTACAGAGTTCATATGGCTCAAGACCTTTCTAACTATATTTCTTGGCTTATGGGATGTTGTAACTGGACAATTGCTGAAGGTTCAAGCAATTTCCTTTACATTGAAAACGGCGCTTATTATTCAGCAGACAAAAAGACGTTAATGTTTGCAAATACCACGAGTTCGACGTTTACTGTTCCTAAAGAAGTTACGAAAATTGAAAAGTATGCAGTTAAGGGTAGCGCAAAGATAATTAAGTTTGAGGCGGGCGGTACTGAACCTCTCGTAATCGGTGAAAATGCGTTTAGCAGTGTTGCTAGAAATTTAACGAGCGTTGAATTCCCGACTGACCGTCCTGTATCTATTGGCGGATCGGCATTTAGTTTTGCAAGTAAACTTACTTCACTTACTATCCCTGCAAACGTAACGGATATCGGTTCTAATACGTTTAACGGATTAAGCGGATTAACTTCTCTTACTTTCTTAGAAGGTGAAAACGGTACGGCGTTAAGAGCTATTGGTTACGCCTCATTTACAGGTTGTTCTAAAATAGAGACTATCACTTTCCCGAAAGGACTTAAGTCTATTGGTGAAAGCGCGTTCAGTGGATGTAAGGCTCTTCATACTGTAAACTTTAACGAAGACCTTGAAGGAATTGATGCACACGCCTTTAATAGTACTGCAATTGAAGAAGTTATTTTGCCTGCAAACTTATCAACTCTCGGAAAAATGCCGTTTGGTAGAAATTACTCTTCGAATGTTGGTACCCAACTTAAGAAGATAACACTTTCCGATAAGTTAAATTCGCTTGAAAACGTATTTGCGTTTAAAGATTCTTTCGGTAATTATGTATCTACAGTTGAAGAAATAATCGTACCTGAAACCAATTTATACTTAACGAACGGAACGAGAATCGTAGACGGCGAAGAAGTTGCGGATACGAGAGTAGTTTACTCTAAAGACAAGACTAAACTTCTTTATTTCACTAACAGTCAATCTACTGCAGACTTTGTAATTGAAGACAGTGTAACCTCTATCGGTAACTACGCGTTCTTTATGACTAAACTTGGCAGTTTAACTGTTACGTCAAAGATGATTAACGTAGGTGAATATGCGTTCTACGATAGCGATATTAGCACCTTGACGTTTGAAGACAGAACTAACGTTCTTGAGATTGGTAAATACGCATTCTATTCTAACCAAATAGCAGGAACGCTTGCATTCCCAAGCGAAACCGCTTTCATCGGTGAATATGCGTTCTACAACTGTACAGGTATTACTGCAGTTTCGTTTGGCGAAAACAGTAAGTTGAACGAAATTGGAAACTATGCGTTTAGCGGTTCTTCAATTACTGAAATTGAAATTCCTGCAAGTGTACAATCTTTCGGTTCGGCGTTTAGTTCGACTTCGTTAGAAACGGTTACGTTTGCTCCTAACAGCAACGTAAGTGAGATTGGCGATAACGCATTCTCAGGATGTTCAAATTTAGCAAATATTGATCTTCCTAGCGGTGTATATTCTATAGGAGCAAAGGCGTTCTATAATACCGCTATAACGGGCATTACTTTAAGTGACAGCGTAGAAAAAATCGGCGCTTCTGCATTCGCAGGTTCTAAACTTGAATCAATTAATATCCCCGGAAGAGTAAGCGCTATTTCAAACAATGCATTTGACGGATGTGAGTTCCTCACTACCGTTACGCTTAACGGAGGTTTGGAAACTATTGGAAGTGAAGCGTTTGCTGATACCGCAATTACTTCTATTGCAACTCCCAACACCTTATCGTCGATAGGTGATTCGGCATTCTATAACTGTACTGACCTTGAAGAAGTTTTACTTAACAATAATTTAACGGAAATTGGTGAAAGCGCGTTTGAAGGTTGTTCTTCTCTCGTAGAGATTGGTCTTCCTTCAAAAATTCAAGCCCTTGGCGCAAGAGTATTTGCCGAATGTACTAACATAAGTGAAATTATTCTTCCCGATTCGTTACACGAAATAGGCGATTACGCGTTTGAAAACTGTGACAGTCTTGAAGAAGTTATTATTCCTGCAAACGTAAGATATCTCGGTCTTAACCCGTTTAAGGACTGTGATAATTTCACGGGAATGAAGATAGACGAAGGTAACGACTATTACGTAATTGAGGACGGTATATTATATAACTTTGAAAAGACTAAGATAGTTCTCTTCCCCGTAGGCTATGAGGGTGAATACGTAATGCCTAACACCGTTACTGAAATTGCAACGGGACTTTTTGCAAACAGTAAACTTACTAAAGTTACGGTTGCAACCAGCATTACTGAAATTCCTAACGACACATTCAAGGGAAGCCAAGATTTAACTGAAGTAATTCTTCACGCGGGCATCACTTCTATTGGAAACAATGCATTCCGTGACTGTACGAAGTTAACTTCTATCAAGTCTTACGAAAACGGTAATATTGAAGATAGATTACCTTCTCAACTTGACAGTATCGGAACTTACGCATTCTCTAACGTTGCACTTGAATCAGTTGTAATTTCTGCGTCGGTATCTAAGATTGGTACTTATGCATTCTATAATTCTAAATCTATTGCGGAACTTACCTTTGAAACCGGCGGTAGAGCGCAACTTCAAATTCCAAATTACGCATTCTACGGAATTAGCGCTGAGGAAATTAAACTTCCGTTCCGTGTAAGATACGGCAACAATATGTTTGCTGTTGGCGATTATGCGTTTGCTGCAAACGAAGGACTTAAACATTTCAGCGTAGAGAACGAAGGCGACTCTGCAGGACTTGATCCTTACTTTAATATCGGTTCTTATGCGTTCTCTGGATGTATCAATCTTGAAACCGTAGCTCTCCCCAAACATTTAGGTGCGCCTATCGGTATGGAATGGGACGATATGTGGATGCACGGAACTTATGCTTCAATCGGAACCAAAGCATTCTCTTATAAGAACGGAAGATCGGTAAGCGTTACAGGTTCGAAACAAAACAGCCTTAGTTATTTCCCAAAAGAATTGCAAGCATGTATTAGTCTTCATACGGTAACAATCGACGACAATCCTGCTAATAAGTATGACTTTGATTCTAGTGCTTTCGAGGGTTGCGTATCTCTTAAGAATATGACCATTCCTGCAAACTTGGAAGAAATAGCGGAAAACACATTTAAAAACACTGCTATTGAAAACATAATTCTTCCTAAAGCATATCCGAACAAAGTTTCTTACAATTATTTTAATTCTGCATTTGGGTATATTTCTAACCTTAAATCTATAACGTTTAGAGATTATTCAAGTTCTTGCGATTGGAAAACTTTCCCCGGCAACGTATTTATAGGCGCTGCGTCTATTAAAGAGTTTAGAATTCCCGATTCTATTACGTCAATCGGAACGTCGGCGTTTGCAGGCTGGACTTCGATCGAAAACTTTATCGTTTCAGAAAGCAATACTAAGTTCAAAGTTGTTGACGGTAGTTTGTATAATGGTACAATGACCAAACTTATTAAGTATGCTTCGGGTAGACCTGATACGACGTACACGTTACCTGCAAGCGTAACTTCAATTGACCCCGGTGCATTGTCTGACGCACAAAACTTGACTGAAATTTTGGTTGCAGAAGGCAATACTAAGTTCCAATCTATAGAAGGTAACCTTTACTCTAAAGACGGTAAGACGTTCTACGCTTACGCAGCAGGTAAGACCGAAACTAAGTTCACTCTTCCTGATACTGTTACTAAGATTGACGCATTCGCGTTCTTTAAAAACAAAAATCTTGAAGAACTTAACCTTAACTCAACTGCTACGTCTCCGCTTGAAAGTATTGGAGGCAGAGCGTTCGCGTTTATGAATCTTGACTATCTCTATATTGAGGATGCTCACTCTAAACTTTCAGTTACTCAATATGCCTTTGACGGCTGGACGGGAGATAACGGTAAAGAAGTACACGTTGGAAGCAGTAAATTTAAGAGTATTACAACCGGCGGTTTGGACGGAAGAATTATTAAGTTTAACCAACAACCAAAAGCGCCTGCTCCTGAAGGTACTCCTGAAGAAGGTCAAGCGTAAACTTTAACTAACTTTACTATGCGCCCGTAAAAGGCGCATAGTAAACAACCTAACAACTGTTCTTTTTTATAAAGTTATTAAAGATATAAGAAAGAATTATATTTACGATTAAGATATTTCACCCGCCTTTTGGTAAAAAAGACGGGTGGGATATTGTCGTATTTACGAACAAATAAAAAATATAGTAATTTAGCATTGTATTGTAACAAACAGTGTAAAAATATGTAAATTAAAAAAATAATTTTCCTAAAAAAGTTTGTTATTAAAAAAATACGGTCACGCAAAAAAATTTTTCATCAGCAGTAGGTATAAGTACTCGTTATAGATGATATAAGAAATCGTAATAGATGATTTGGTTGTACGAGGTAAAAAAGGCGTGACAAAATATAAAAAAAGTGTTAAAATAGATATAATACGCGAAACGCAAAAAATAAAAGGAGGTAACTATGAAAAAAAGTATAAATCCCGTTTTCAAAAAACTGTATCAGCGTTTGATGGTAGAAGGGATTATTAGGTCTTTGCTATGCGGTTTCATAGTTGGATTCACCGTAAACTTTATGTTAGCCTTTTCGTTTTGGGCTTTTGACGCCAGAAATTTTTGGTTGTCAATAGTTATAGGGGTAGCAGTCGGTGTAATCGCTACAGTCGTATTTTATTTCTTACTCTTTAAACCGGACGAAAAACTTATCGCGCGAAGGGTTGATAGGTTAGGGCTTGAAGAAAGAGTTATAACGATGACTGAATTTGAAAATGACGAAAGTTACATTGCTCAAAAACAGCGTGAGGACGCAAAAGTAAAAATAGGCAATGTCAGTATAAAGAGTATAAAGTATAAAGTGTCAATGATAACCATCATTTTATGTTGTGTGACTTTCCTTGTTGGGTCGTCAATGACGGTTGTTGCAGGTCTTTCAGAAACGGGTGTAATTAAACCGGGTTCTGATTTTATTGACGATATTATTCCGCCACCGAAGGCAGAACCTGTAGAACTTATTTATGAAGTTGATATGAACATTGGCGGATTTATCGAAGGCGAACCTATTCAAATTATTGATAAAGGTCAAGACGGAACTACCGTTATTGCCGTTCCTGACGACGGATATTTCTTTATCGGTTGGTCTGACGGTTATAAAAACCCAACGAGAACGGATAAAGAAGTAATGGAAGATAAATTGGTTAAAGCACAATTTATGCTGATGGAAGATATGGAAGAAGGTGGAGAAGGAATGGGGTTCCCCGTTGATATGGAACCGCCACCGAATGCAAAACCTACGGATAAAGACATTCCAAACGATAAAGATTCTGACCAACATCACGCAATGGCGGGAGATAAGTGGGAAGAAACCAACTTCATTATTGACGGTAAAACGTTCTACCTTGACGTTTATGACGAATACTACAAAGCGGCGATGGAGAAACTTGCGGCAAACCCTGATATCTCTCCGGAACTCCGCGCTGTAATTGAATCGTATATGGACATACTGCTTAGTTAGCGGTCTAAATACAAAAAAGAAAAAGAAAGAGGAAAAAATAAAATGGTTAACGAACAAAATATTCAACAATTTAGTGAAAAGAGTAAACAAATTTTTGAACAAATAAGAAGAGACGTCGTAGGACAAACTGAGATTATAGAAAATACTATAATTGCAATGATAGCAGGCGGTAACGTATTGCTTGAAGGTGTTCCGGGCGTTGGTAAAACCCGTCTTGTAAGAACGCTTGGAAGAGTATTTAACCTTCCTTTCTCGCGTATCCAATTTACGCCCGACCTTATGCCCGCCGACGTTACGGGTACTAACATTATCGTAAAAGACGACGACGGTAACTCGAAGTTCCAATTCCAACCCGGTCCTGTATTTAGTAACATTATTCTTGCCGACGAAATTAACCGTGCTACTCCTAAGACTCAATCTGCACTTTTGGAAGCCATGCAAGAACATACCGTTACGGTAATGGGTGTTTCGAGAAAACTTAACGAACCTTTCTTCGTTTTGGCAACTCAAAACCCAATAGAACAAGACGGTACTTATCCTCTTCCTGAGGCTCAAATGGACCGTTTTATGTTCAAACTTATCGTTAAAAACCCAAGTCTTGACGAACTTATGGGCATAGTTAATATGACTCAAAAGACCATGGCGGAAGTTGCGGACGCAGTATGTAGCGGTGACGAACTTTTAGAAATGCGCAAGACGGCTAACCAAATTCCAGTAGCAGAAGAAGTTATGAGATATGCTATGACTCTTTGTTCGGCAACTCACCCCGACAGTGACTGCGCAACTGAAACTGCTAAAAAATACGTAAGACTCGGTGCCAGCCCCCGTGCAGGCCAAGCGCTTATTTCGGCAGCAAAGGTTAAGGCGTTATTAAGCGGTCGTTACAACGTTTCTTATAACGACGTTAACGAACTTGCATATCCCGTTCTCCGTCACCGTATGAAACTTACTTTCGAAGCAATTTCGGATAAGATTTCGGCTGACGAGATTATCACTATGATTATTGACGAACTTAACAAGAAAAAGTACGGTAGAAACTATAAAAAAGAAGAAGAGGCTATCGCTGAAGAATTAGCAAATACGGAAGTATCGGCAAATGCAGAAGAAACCGTTGATACTACCGAAGAAGTTATAGCAGAAGAAAATAACAACAAACAAAAGAGGGGCTTCTTTAAAAGGAAATAAGGAATAATGAAAACATTTATAAACGATGAATTTTTCAGTCGTTTAGAAACGTTGGCGTTAAACCTTAAAAAAGAACTTGCAGGTTATTTCGGTGGAAAACACTTAGTTAAGACCTATGGTCAAACAGTAGAATTCGCCGATTACCGTGAGTATCAACTCGGTGATGACATCAGACGTATCGACTGGAATTTATATAGCCGTTTTGAAAAGTTTTTCCTTAAATTGTTTACGGACGAAAGGCAGATGCATACGCAAATCTTCCTTGACTGTTCAGGCTCTATGGGTAAGGAAAATCCTGACAAAGCAGCATACGCAATAGGTGTGGCTGCCGCGCTGGGATTTTTGTCCGTACACAATATGGATAAAGTTTCATTTAACCTTGTAAAAGGTGAACGTGCTGAAAATCCGTATGGAACGATTGTTGGTAAAACTTCGTTTTTTAGGGTTATAAGCGACCTTAACAACTTGACTTTTGATGATGAAGTTAACGTTGGCGAGGCTATTTTGAAATGTCCAAACACGGGAACTAACGACGGATTAACGGTTATTATTTCCGACTTTTTATCGGAAACTGATACGTGGAAAAAGGCGGTAGATTATCTTAAGTACAAGCGCAGACAAGTGCTTTTACTTCAAATTCTTACCCCTGAAGAAATAGATCCTATATATAACGGTCGTCTTGACCTTATTGACTCGGAAGCAACTTCGCTTACCGACAGTAAAAACTTAAGAATTAGAATTACGAGAAGTATGCAACGCGCATACGAAGAGGCATTAAAAGATTTCACTGAAGACATAAAGCAGTTTTGTCGTACCAGAGAAGTCGATTTTGTCACACTTTCAACAGAAAAGTCTATCGAAAAGGGACTTTTCGGCGAATTATTTAAGGTAGGTATAATGGAATGAGTTTATTAGCGCCTTTAGGTTTAATTGGATTGATAAGTTTAGGCGTACTTATTCTTATCTATCTTTTAAAACCCAATTATCAAAGAAAACTAATTTCTTCAACTTTTGTTTGGAAATTAAGTTTAAAATATAGGAAAAAGAAACTCCCAATTAACTATTTGAGAGATATACTTATTCTTATATGTCAAATATTAATCTTTACGGCTTGCGCAATGATTTTGGCAAGGCCTGTAATTACTTCTGATTCTGCAAAACTTCGCGCGGAAAAAATAATTATTATCGACGCGTCGGTTAGTATGAGAACGATGGACGGAGATAAGAGCCGTTTCCAAAGAGCAGTTGATAAAACTATAGATTTAGCCCTTTCTTCGTTGTCAGACGACGGCGTTGTTTCCGTAATAGTTGCAACGGATAACCCGTATTTTGTCGTACAACGTGCAGATTCGTCTGCAAAGAGAACGGTACTTGAAGACCTTAACGCCATTTCTGAAAGCAATGAAAAGTGTTCTTACACCAAAGCGAATATGGAAAAGGCGATGGCTCTTGCTGAAAACGTGCTTTTAGAGAACCAAGAGGCAGGAGTGCTTTTGGTAACGGGTACCGAATATATTGACACGGGTATCGTCGAAGTAATTGACGTAAGCAACGTAAACAGTGAGTGGAATGCGGCAATACTTGATTGTCAAGCCGAACTTATCGACGGTTTTTATAATTTTAACGTTGACGTTGCTTGTTATAATAAAAACGACAGAATCGTAGTTTATTTAGACGTTTACGACGTAAACGGCACTACTGATACCTTTAAATATCAACAAACGGTATATTGTAGTGGAGATAAAACCGTACCCATAACGTTTAAGAGCGGTGAAAGAGACGCGGGAGCAGGTGTTCCCATACTTTCTTTCTCGTCTGCAAACGTTTACATCAAGGAAAAAGATAATTACGATTTAGATAATACTTTTGCCGTTTACGGCGGTAGAAAGGAAAAAATCCGTATTCAGTACGTTTCTAGCAAAACCAGCGTTTTCTTGAACAGTATTTTGATGTCTTTACGTGAAGAATTAAGACATAAATGGGATATAGAACTTGTAAAAGCGCAATACAATGAAAGTTCGAGCGAAGAAGATATCGATAAAATTGCTCTTACGGGATTTGATTTGTACGTTTTTGAAAACGTAACCCCCGAAATGATGCCTAACGACGGTTTAGTGCTTTTAGTAAACCCCGGTTATAGCATTGCTGAAATAGGTTATGAATATATGGGATATACTTACCAAGAAACGTTGGAAGTCGGATTCCCGCATCCCGTAAATAAAGGTATTGATCAAAGCAGTATTGAAAAGGCAATTATAAACGTTGGAAACATATCTAACGTTCCTGCGGGATTTGACGTAGTTTTACAATATTCAAGTAAAGACCCTGCAGTTATGGTTAAAAATACTTCAACAGAAAAAATTGCTATAATAAATTTGGGATTCGCTTATACCGATATTTCAGCGCTTGTTGAATTCCCAATCGTTATATACAATATTTTCGATTATTTTATTCCTTCAACTATTTCGGGATACTCATTTAATATTGGAGATACAGTATCGTTAAGGTCAAGAGGAGAAACGCTTTCTCTTATGACGCCAAGAGAAAAGATAGTGTATAATACTTTTCCTGCGCAATATACAATAGATATTCCGGGTAAGTTTACTCTTGAACAAGTTCCTTTTGCTAGAGCAGAAGAAGATAAAATTATCGAAAACTTCTTTGTTAGAGTAGATAAAGAAGAAAGTAATATTTTTAGAAGGGTAGATGAATTGGTTAATCCATACGTTGCTAAAAAGCCTGAGCCAATTGATTTGGATCTTCTTATCTATTTTATTTCCGTTGCCGTTGGACTTCTTTTCGTTGAATGGATATTGAAGTCTAAAGAATCTTAATAGGAGAAAGATATGCAAACATTAAGAATTACATTTGAATATCCGTGGCTCCTGTTATTATTAATACCAGCCGCGGTAATGATGATCTGGACGTATTTTCGTCAAGATAAAAAATATAGAAAAAATAGAAATCTTATTACTTCAACAGTTTTACACTCAATAGTATTGTTGTTATCTATTTTCGTGTTGTCGGGTATGAAATTTGTAACCGAAAAACCAAATAGGGACAACGAAATAATGATAGTTGTGGACGTTTCCGACAGTTCGGAAGATGCTATGGAGGAAAAAGAGAACTTCATAGCGTCGGTAATTGCCGAGTGTAAAGGAAAGTATAAAATGGGTATTGTAACGTTTGGTTACGACCAAGTTTACGCTGCGCCTATTACTGAGGAAGTTGAAACTATATTTAAGCAATACAGAAAATCAGCAAAGCCTGATACGACTGCTACGAATATCGAAGGAGCGTTGTTGTTTGCTAAGGAGAAATTTACTAACCCTCAAGCAAGTAAAATAGTGTTACTTAGCGACGGTATAGAAACTGACGAAAAGGCAAACAACTCTATAAAGAAAATCGCCGCAGAAGGCATTAAGGTTGATACCGTATTTTTTAAAAATGACGATATTGCAGGCGAAGTTCAAATTATTGGCGCAGAAAAGCCCGACTATACGATAAAAGCAGGCGATTCGTTTAATATGGCGTTAACAGTTCAAAGTTCGTTTGGCGTTAAAGTTGATATTCAATTATTAGATAAGAGTGCGTCTGGCGAAGTTATCGCGACGAGTACAAAATCGTTCAACTTAGCAGTTGGTTCAAACCCAATTGAATTTCCGCACGTGTTTGAAATTCCCGGTATGCACGAACTTGAATTTGTGGTTACCGCGCAAGGAGATTCAAGCCAACTTAATAATAAGTTTATAACTTACGTAAACCTTGAAACTCACGATAAGATTTTAATAATTGAAAGAGAGCAAGGTGCTGCAGATCTTTTGGCAGGTGTACTTACAAGTGAAAACGTTAAGAGAGTAGTCGTAACCGATTCCGAAAACATGCCGAAGACTGTCGAAGATTTAAGAAAATTTGACGAAGTTATTTTGCTTAATATCGCTAACGCAGATATGCCGGCAGGATTTATTGAAGAATTACACTCTTTCGTTTATGATTTCGGTGGCGGAATGTTAACCGTCGGCGGAAATAAAGAAGACGAAAACGGTAAAATTGTACCTAATATGTACAATAGAGCGGATATGGTGGATACAAGATATGGCGGAACGTATCAGCAAATGCTTCCCGTACAATGTATTAACTATACGCCTCCGCTTGCCGTTATGTTACTTATAGACAGTTCGGGCTCAATGGGTGTAATAGACGAAGATTCTAACAGAACCTTACTTGAACTTGCTCAAGACGGAGCAGTTTCCTGTCTTAACGCTTTAACTGAAAGAGATTACTGTAGCGTTATGTCGCTTACCGACGTTGCGACGGAAAGTTTAGCGTGTACTTCGGTTGCGGATAGGACGCCGATTTTAAAGGCGATACAAAATCTTTCGTCAACGGGCGGAACGGTATTTACCGGACCTATAAGAGACGCAGGTCAAGCGCTTAACGCCGTAACGCGTGTTGAGAAAAAACACATAATTTTGGTTAGCGACTGTATTACCGACGACGGATTAGGTTCGTACGGCGAAGTTATAAAGAGAAACCGCGCAAACGGTATCACTATGTCGATTATTCATATCGGTGGTAGCGCAAACGCATCCGACGTAAGAATTGCTGCTGAAGAATACGGCGGTGGTAGATATTACGGTCTTACCGAATATTCGCAACTTCCCGATTTAATGCGTGAAGATTTAAAAGTGCCTGAAATCAAAGAAGTAGAGTATAAGGAGTTCAAACCTCAAGTTAAAAACTATACGCCCGTAGTTGACGGTGTCTTGGAAAGTGATATTCCAACGCTTGACGGCTATTATGGTACGAAAGCAAAATTGGATGCCGAGGTTACGCTTAGCGGTGAGTTTGTTCCTATCTATGCGCAATGGAAATACGGAAAGGGTAGCGTTGGAAGTTTTATGTGTGACTTGCAAGGTATTTGGTCTTCTAAGTTTATGTCTGATTTAACGGGACAACGTATTATAAACAATATGGTTAGCGGACTGTATCCTATGGAAAATATACAACCGCAGGATATAGAAATAAAGGTAGAAGAAGATAACTATACTACTAATTTGCAAATTTATGCTGACGTTGCCGAAACGGAAACTATTGAAGTTACTGTGACTGGCCCCGTACAGGAAGACGGTAAACCGTACAGTGAAAAGATAGTCGCCGATAGCAATAATTATAGTAATATAGACGTCGAAATAAAGAAAGCGGGACTATATAATATTTTAGTAGAAAAGAAAGATTCTTTTGGTAATTCGCTTGGAAAGTTTGAAACTTACAGAACTTTCTCGTATTCTAAAGAATACGATTTGTTCTACGACGTAGAAGAGAATGAACTTTTCCTTGAGAAACTCGCAGAGCAAGGAAAAGGCAAGTTCATAAACAAAGACGCGGCTTATCAAGTAAAAGAAGGTTTCTCGCCCGTTATTAGAAATACGTTTGATCCAAGAATTCTTTTTATAATTATATCAATAGTATTATTCCTTCTTGATATAGCGGTAAGAAAATTCAAATTCAAGTGGCCTCACGAACTTATTAAAGATTATAAGTATAGAAAAGGACTTGAAAATAAATCAATATAATAAAAAGTGCCGTATTACGCGATAATTCGCGTAATACGGTGTTTATAAAAATAATAGCATTTTTTGAATTATATTGACAACGTTAACACAAAATAAAAATAGGAGAAAAAAATGAAAAAACTCCGTTCATTCTTGATTGTAGGCGGAATAATATTATTTGTTTCTATAATTACGTTTTGTTTAATCTTTTTTGTTTTTTTGAATAAGAATAAACTAAAAGCGCCTACAAATCTTAAAATTGATACTGAAACGTTAGAACTTACGTGGGATTCAAATGAATACGCGGACGGTTTTGTCGTGCTTATAAACGAAAAACAATATGACTGTAGGCGAAACTCTTTCTCTGGTCTTGAAGATTTGGAGGCAGGGAATTATACCATAACTGTAAAAGCGATTGGTGATCAAATTGACTATAAAGATTCGGATTGGTCGCAGGTAAAAAGTTTTAAAAAGAATAAAGAAGCGCTTGTAGAATATCAATTGACGGTTGCCGGAGATTCTTATGAAGTAGTAGGAAAAGGAAAGGCAAGCGGAAAGATTGAAATAGACGCTGAATATAGAGGCAAGCCCGTTATAGGTATAGCCGACGCTGCGTTTGCGAACGTAAGAAGTATTAAAGAAGTCGTTTTACCGGAAAGTATAAAATACGTTGGTAAAAGGGCGTTCTATAGTTGTATGGATTTAACTTCCATAAATCTTCCTACTGGGTTAGAAACGTTAGGAGAACGCGCGTTTCAAGGTTGCGGTGCTCTTAAGGCGATAAATATACCTAATAAAATAACGGTTATAGAACAATATATGTTCACGTATTGCCGTGAACTTGCAAAGGTTGAGTTTAATAATTACATTACCGAAATAAAATATAAAGCATTTTCGGACTGTGAAATGTTAACCGAAATCAAGTTGCCTAACACGGTTAAGACTTTAGGAGATCACGTTTTTGCAAACTGCTTAAGTGTCGAAAAGGTTGAATTAGGCGAGAACGTAGAAACAATAGGCGAAAACGCTTTTTACAACTGTAAAAAGATGGCGGAAATTAATTTAGGTAATAAATTAACTGCATTAGGAGGTTATTCTTTCTATAACTGTGCTGAGTTGACTGAAGTAAAACTTCCTGACGGCGTAAAGAAAATTGAACCGTACACTTTTTATAATTGTACAAAATTAGATAAAGTAGAATTTGCAGAGGACGTTACCGCATTGGGAGACAGTGCGTTTGTAAACACTAAAAAATGGAATGACGCTGAACAGTTAGTATATTGTAATAATTGGTTAGTTGGTGTAAAAGCAGATAATAGAGAACGTACTTCTTACGAAATTGACGAATCAACGGTAGGTATAGGCGCGAAGGCGTTTTTGGATTGCAATAACCTTCAGTCAATACGAATACCTAACAACGTAAAATATATCGGTTCAAGAGCGTTCTATAACTGTAATAAAATGATAGGTATCGAGATTGGTAATGAAGAAATTACCGACGAACAAGGTATAGTATCAATAGGCGAATCAGCCTTCGGCTTCTGTAAATCGTTGTTTACTGCAATTATATACGGTAATAAACTTGAAGTTATAGACGACTATGCTTTCTATGGCTGTGAAGTTTTACCCGAATTAAAAATTCCCGATTCTGTCACGAGAGTTGGTATGTATGCTTTTAACAAAACAAGAATTTGGGATTCGCATGCTTCAGTCGTTTACCTTGATAAAAAATGGGTAGTAGGATTTAAAGAAGATAGCGGTGTATATTCTGCACCGATAAATAACGGAGTTATTGGTATAAGCGATTGCGCGTTCTATGATTGTACGGCAATTCGTGAAATTCTTTTACCGGAAAGCCTTCGTTATATTGGAACGCTTGCATTTTATCAATGCGAATCACTTGAGGAAATATCAATTCCTGAGGGCGTCGAAGAAATTGAAGACTATACGTTCTTTAAGTGTAAGGAATTAAAAGTAGCAAATCTTCCAAATACGTTAACAAAAATAGGTAAATCTGCTTTCTATAGTTGTATCAATTTAAAGTCTTTATATATTCCTTCTAGTGTTAGGGAAATTTCAAACTATGCGTTTTATTCGTGTACGACTTTAAGCACTGTTTATATTGATGATGGCGTTGAAACTATAGGAACTAGAGTGTTCCAAAACTGTTCGCAACTTAAACAGGTAAATATTCCAAATTCAGTAACGGAATTAGGTTCACATGCATTCTACAACTGTGTTGAACTTACAAGTGTGTCGATAGGAAGCGGTATTGATAGAATTAAAGACTATACCTTCTTCTCGTGTTTGGCGTTAGAGCGTATTGCTATTCCTTCAAACGTAAAATACGTAGGAAAAAGCGCGTTTAGAAAGTGCGAAAAACTCGGTACTATTATTCTTTCAGAGGGAATAGAAGAAATTGACGACTTCTCGTTCTATGCTTGTTCTGCTTTGAATTTAAAGCTTCCGCAAAGTTTGAGAAGAGTAGGTAATTACGCATTAAGAAATAATGAAACGATAAAAACTATAATACTTCACGCCGGAATAAAAGAGTTTGGTAAACATGCAATATACGGATGTAAAAACCTTACTATATACGTTGACAAAGACGTAGACGATACGAATTGGGCATCAAATTGGAACTCGTATTATAGACCGGTAGTGTTTAAAGCGTCGCTTTCAAGCGATAAAACTTACGTTGAGTCTATCGTTGCAGGTGATAACGTTGTAAACCATGACGCGTTAAACGGTATTTACGCCCCAGAAAGAACAGGTTATACCTTTATGGGTTGGGCTACGACAGCAGGAGGTAAAGTCGTTTATTCAATGAGTCAAATACAAGACGTTGCAAAAGGAACGACTTTATATGCTGTTTGGTCGGAAGATAAATAGAAGGTGAAAAAATGAAAAAAACAAACAAAATTCTTATTTTAATAATGGCAATTTGTTTTGTGTTTGCTCTTACGGGTTGTAAAAAAGAAATTACTCTTGGTAAAGTTACAATGCAGGCAACCGCTGTTGAAGGTGACCAACTTAATCTTGCATCGGGAAAACTTACCTATACTAAAGGTAAGAAAAGTGCGACGATTGCTTTAAACGGAGAGGGTGTTACGGTAAGCGGATACAGTTCTTCAAAATTGGGAAAACAAACGGTTACCGTTACTTTTGGTGGAAAAACTACTACCTTTGAAATAGAAACACTTCCTAAAATTGCAGTAGACGGCGTAAAAACCGTCTATGAAAAGGGTGAAAATTTTGACCCCGCGGGAGTTGTTAAGGTTAGAAAAAGCGACGGTACTTTTGATAGCGTTGAATTGACGGATTCAAGGGTTTCCATTAGCGGTTTTGATACGTCAAGCGAATCGTCAATCGTAACAGTTCAATTTGCTGAGGGTGGTAAGACTTATACGACTAAGTATACCATTTCAACGAAACAAGTTAAATTTGTTGCGCCTTTACAATTAACTTATAAAAATTATGACGAGTCCCTTGTTCTTTCAGGCGGATATTTTGAGATAACCGTAGGCGGTAAAAAAGAATACGTTCAACTTAGTTCAAAAGACGTAACCGTAACGGGATACGATCCAAGCGTTGTAAATATTGATAATCCGCAAGTAAACCAAAAAATAACTGTAACATATAAAGGTCAAGAATATTATTATACCGTTGAAGTGAAATACAGTTTGGTTACTTGGGTACAAGAAGTTGCGGCGGATTTAGCAAAGTTGGATTGGGAAGGTGATAAAGAGCCGTCTCTTTCTGAAACGCAAAAAGAAAACGCTATTAAAGCGTATGAAATGATCTTAGAGTTAGATCCGAAAGAAAAAGAAGTTATTACCGCAGAGGAAGAACTTTCTATAATAAAAGCAACTGTAATTTCGGCTTATGAAAAATGGGCAAACGAAGCGAAGTCTTTCAGTGAAACGTTTATGGTTGGAAGCAACAGTATAACTCTTGGTTGCGACAGTTACGAAAAAACTAAGGCTGACTATGAAAGAATTAGTGACGTTAATGCTAAAATTCACTATTACGGTGAGATGCTTTACGCTATACTCGACGTTTATTCGGAAGAAATTCTCTATGGGGAGAAGAAAGTAATCGAGCACGTTGGCGCAATGTATACAGACGCTGTTTACGAGGCGATAAAGCCTATACTTGAGATGATGCTGTCGGTATATGAAACGACTTCGGTTATACCTGCAAATTGGACGAAAGACGGACTCTATACTGATACGAATAAAAACGCAATAGAAAAAGCCGTAGAAAAGATGTTGAGTAGCGGATTTGCAAGTACCAGATACTCGTTCATATTCCAAAAGATTTCGGCGTGGAGAACTAACGACGATTTATTTGATATAATTTATTCTTATTATTTCTATGGCGGTGCAGAAAGCAAAGATTTAGTAAGAACTAAACTTTTGGCAAAGATTCCTATGCCCAAAAGGTTGCAAACTTTATATATTAATATCGTAAACGGATATAGCATTATCAAGTCTTATTCCGAAAATCCAAAGGATTTCTTATGGGCTGAAACTATTGATATTAATTATTACTATTACGAAGCAACGGATATGGCAAAAGAAATTAAAGAGTCGGGTACTGCGCTTGAAAAAGAGATATACGACTACATTAATTTCGACAATGAAATCATTTTCGGCCTCGTTTACCTTTCGTGCGGTGTTGAAAAGCAAGCAAAAGAAATGCATGGAGATACCACGTTTACAAACGTTTGGAAACAACTTGGCGAATTCTATGAAACGTATTTAGAAGCAGAGAGCGACGTTGACGGTATCAATTTCGATACGGACGGTGATAAGTTGGACACTCTTATTAAGGATTTTATAGATTTATTGCCTTCTACTCAATATTCGTTTATAGCGTCTATGCTTAACGGTTATAGAACTGCAAAAGTTACTGATGAACAAGGAAATAGAGTATTGTCTTTAGATCTTAATCAAAACATCACTTTCTTTGCAATGCTTTATAACGCTTATTTTGATTACAAGTTGTCTTATAAAAGCGGAGATGAAACCGTAGCGTATGAAAAAGCGCAAAACGTTTGTAACGAAATTTTTAAGGCGATTGAATGGTATGCTTGCAGTTATAGATATGAAGAAGCGTATGATATGTTCTTATCTACTATGAAAGGCGTTAAAGACGAATACGGTAAACTTACAGGTAACGAAAAATCAGCCTTTGATAATTGTTCGATAAAGTATATTTATGATAAGTACGTTGCCTTATACAATTATTGCAAAGGAACACCTTCAGTAGATTACGGTGATTTAGCGACCGTAAGAACAAACCTTGAAGATTCTCTTAAGAAATTCTTTGAGTTGGCGGACTTTATTACTGACGGTAGCGTTGAAGAGGCAAATAGAGCAACTCCATTGTTGCTTACTACTTATGAATATATCGCAAGCCTTGCTACGCAAATTAGTAATAGTAAAACGAAAACAATTGTATACGCATACTGTAATACTAAGATTGATTTTGGTAATGAGCGCAATTATTCGTTAGAACATGCTGTATGGGAAGCACGCTCAATATTTATTGATAAGATGGCGACGATAGGCTTTAGCGTGGAAAAAGACGGTAAAAAATATACTTATCCGGCATGGGAACTTTATGCGAACGTAGGAGCGGATAAGTTGTTGGCAACTGCGCATTACGTATTGTCCGTTCAGTATTATGGCGGAACGTTTGACGTGGCAAAAGTTGTTGAAGTTATGAAATTCTTCCGTGAGTCTACCGTTTATATGAGAGATAGATTCATAGCGCTTAATTGCAGTACTTTGTATTATGAAGGAATTAAATCTGCATTTAGTGGATACGGAGCGGATATTTCTGCTTTCGTAGAAAAACTTATAGCAGTTGAATCAGCATATTTTGCTTATGACGGATCGGAAAGCGAAACTACAAAAACGGCGTTTATATCCGCAATGGAAGAATTAATTAACGCGCAAGCAACCGTTAATAACGATAGCAACTACGAATCGTTGTTAAAGGAAGCTTATGAATTCTACAAAGCAAAATACGACGAGGTAAAAGCCTAATTAAAATGATTACGCCCGATTTTAAATCGGGCGTTTTTTTATAATTTAATATTAAACACAATTAAACGCCCCGAAAAGTGAAAACTTTTCGGGGCGTTGTTGCTTTTTACTAACAATTTTGTTGGGTTTTTGTTATAAAAACTGTTGATTCTTGAGGTTTGACGGTTTATTTGCGGTTTCGCTTGGTTTTTATTAACTCAAAAAAGAGTTCGGGATTTGCGTTGACGATTAATTCTTTAGGGAAGTTTACAAGGTCTAATATCTTTTTAGAATTTTTAAAATCTCCAACCTTTTCGCTTCCGTGACTGTCACTGCCTAAATAAACGTAAACACCTTTTTGCTTACACAGTAAGAGCATTTCCACAAGTCGAGAAATTCCATACCCTCTGTATCCGTCGGGGCTTATTCCAACCGCGCTTAACTCTAAAGCCGTACCCGTTTGTTTTGCACCGTCTACAACCTTTTTTACGTCTATCCTAAAAAGAGGGTCGTCGGGATGGCAAATACCGAATACGTATGGATTTTTCATAGCGTTAAGTAGGGCAATAGTGTTTTCTTCTTCGCTTTTAGGCTTAAACGGTTGCTTGTGAAGTCCTGCAATACAGTAATCTAACCCCTCTAAAATATCCAAAGGTAAATCAATTTCGCCCTTTTCGTTTAAAATATTAAGTTCTACGCTGTATAGCATTTTTACACCGTACAAAACTTTGTCGCAGTAACGAAGATTTCTAAAATAACTCTCACTCGCAGAACCGTTCATTTTGGGCGCGTGATCGGTTATTCCAAGATACTCAATACCAAGTTTTGACGCTCTTTCAGCAAGGCGAGTTAGGGTGTCTAACGTGTGGTGTCCGCTTGCTACCGTATGCGTATGTAAGTCCATTTTTATATCCATAATACGATTATACACCATTTTTTGCAGAAAAACAACAAAAATAACAAAATTTATGAAAAATTTGGGTTGAAACCACACAAAACAACACCCAAAAGCAAAAATAATCAAAAAATTTTGTTGTTTTGTGTTGACATTGGCGTTTTAGTGTGGTATACTGTTAGTGTAAAGTGAAATGATGGGCGAAAATCCGAAATTTTATCCAATCTTTCATTATTATATAAGAGGCTAATATGCAATTTAAAGACGTACTTTCAAGTGAAGAAAAATTAAGAATAGTACAAGAACTCGTTCCGGGCAAGCAAGTGACCTTAGCGCACGTTATAGCAAACCCCGACCCGATAATGTACCGAAAACTCGGTTTAAATCCGGCGGTAGATTACAGTAAGAATGCAATCGGTATCGTGTGTATTTCTCCTGCGGAGTCGGCAATCGTGTTTGCGGATATCGCATTAAAGGCGAGCGGGGCTGAAATAGGCTTTGTGGATAGGTTTAGCGGAACGCTTATTCTTCTCGGTACTGTTTCGGAAGTGTCGACTTCAATCGAGGCGGTTATAGAGTACGCTGAAAAGACTTTAAAGTTTACGGTATGTAGCCTTACTAAGACTTAATGAAAAAGAAAATAATGTTTATGGGGCGAAGCGGTGCGGGAAAAACAACCATAACTCAAGCCCTATACGGCGAGGATATCGCCTATAAAAAAACCCAATACGTAAATTACAGTCAGTATATAATAGACCCGCCGGGGGAATATATCGAAGATAAGCAATTTGGATTTGCTCTTGCGCTTTATTCTTACGAGGTTGACGTAATCGGTTTTATTTTAGCCGCAAACGAACCTTTTTCATTGTATTCACCGGGAACGGTTGCTATGGCGACGAGGGAAGTCGTTGGGGTAGTAACTCAAATACATGCCGAGGACGCTAATCCCGAACTTGCGGCGGAGTGGTTACGATTAGCGGGTTGCGAAAAGATTTTCTTCGTAGACTCGGTAACGAGAGAGGGGCTTGACGAATTAATCGACTATCTCGGTTGGAACGAAAGTTAATAACTGCGAAAGCAGTAAATATAAAATAAGAAAAACATATCAATCAAAGGAGAGAGATATATCATGGTAAACGAATTTGAAATCAAGAAACAGATTTGCGAAATCGGTAAGAGAATTTATAACCAAGGAATGGTAGCCGCTAACGACGGTAACATTTCGGTTAAACTTAACGATCACGAATTTTTGTGTACTCCTACGGGCGTATCTAAGGGCTTTATGACTCCTGAATACATCTGTAAAGTTGACGAAAACGGTAACGTAATTCAGGCTAACCCCGGATTTAAGCCATCGTCTGAAATTAAGATGCACATGAGAGTTTATAAAGAAAGACCTGACGTACAATCGGTAGTTCACGCTCACCCCATTTACGCTACGTCTTTTGCAATTGCAGGTATTCCCCTTACTCAACCCATAATGCCTGAGGCAGTAATCGCATTAGGTTGTGTTCCCATCGCTGAGTACGGCACGCCTTCAACTACTGAAATTCCTGATGCAGTTGCTAAGTATCTTCAACATTTCGACGCTGTACTTCTTGCAAATCACGGCGCGCTTACCTTCTCGGATAGCCTTTTAAACGCATATCACAAGATGGAATCAGTTGAATTCTACGCAAAACTTTTATTCAACTCTAAACTTTTAGGCGGACCGAAGGAACTTTCTAAAGAACAAGTTGAAAGACTTTATGAAATTCGCCGTCAGTTCGGTCTTAAGGGTAAACATCCCGCAAACGTATGCGTAAACAATAAAGACGGTAAGGCAAGCTGTCATAGTTGCGGTGGAAATTGCGGTTCTAACTGCACTTGCGACAATGACGCTGACGTAGTTGCAGAAATTACCAGAAAGGTTATTGAACAACTTGGTCTTAAAAAGTAATTTTTAAGGAGAAAACCATGAAATTTACAGATAGCGAGGTATCCGCAATCGTAAAAGAGGTAGTTGCAAAACTCACTTTGGCGGAGCCTAAAGGCGAACTTGGTATTTTTGAAGATATGAACGAGGCTATAGCCGCTGCAAAAGAGGCTCAGGCAATCGTTAAGAAAATGCCACTTGACGCTAGAGAGAAAGTTATCTCAAATATAAGAAAAAAGACTATTGAAAACGCCGATATTCTTGCCCGTATGGGTGTAGAAGAAACGGGAATGGGTAACGTAGGTCATAAGATTTTAAAACATAAACTTACGGCTGAAATGACTCCGGGTACTGAAGATATTACTACTACCGCTTGGTCGGGAGATAAGGGACTTACTCTTATTGAAATGGGACCTTTCGGCGTAATAGGAGCAATTACTCCGTGTACCAACCCCAGCGAAACGGTTATTTGTAACACGATAGGAATGTTCGCTGCTGGTAATACGGTAGTGTTTAACCCTCACCCTGCGGCAATAAAGACTTCTAATTATGCGGTAAACATGATAAACGAGGCAAGTTTAGAGGCAGGCGGACCTGCAAACATTTGTTGTTCGCTCCGTAAACCTACTTTAGAGTCAAGTAATATCATGATGAAACATAAAGATATTCAACTTTTAGTTGCAACGGGCGGACCGGGCGTCGTTACCGCAGTTCTTTCTTCGGGAAAGAGAGGTATAGGCGCAGGCGCGGGCAATCCTCCCGCTCTCGTTGACGAAACTGCAAACGTAAGAAAGGCGGCTGAAGATATTATTAACGGATGTACTTTCGATAATAACCTTCCTTGTATCGCTGAAAAAGAAGTAGTTGCAGTTGATAGCGTTTGTGACGAACTTATGCGTTACATGGTAGAAGAGCAAGGCTGTTATCTTGCATCTAAAGAGGTTCAAGAAAAACTCGCGTCTACCGTGCTTACTCCTAAGGGACTTAATAGAAAGTGCGTAGGTAGAAGTGCAAAAGCCCTTCTTCAAATGGTAGGAATATCCGTTCCCGATAATATTAGATGTATTATTTTCGAGGGAGAAAAGGAACATCCGTTAATTGCAGAAGAACTTATGATGCCTATCCTTGGAATAGTAAGAGCAACCGACTTTAAAGACGCCGTAGAAAAAGCAGTATGGCTTGAACACGGCAACCGTCACTCGGCGCACATTCACAGTAAAAACGTAGATCATATAACCGAATATGCAAAAGCACTTGATACGGCAATACTCGTTAAAAACGGTCCGTCGTATTCGGCTCTCGGCTTTGGCGGTGAAGGATACTGTACTTTCACAATCGCAAGCCGTACGGGCGAGGGTTTAACCGCAGCGCACACTTTCACAAAATCGAGAAGATGCGTAATGGTTGAAAGCCTTTGCATAAGATAATAAGGAGAACTCAAATGGACGCTAACAATATAGAACAAATCGTAAGAGAGATTCTCGCAGGCATGAAGGGTGGAAATACCTCTTCTTCAAGAGCAAGCGCAGGCGCGCCCGATAAGGCAAGAGTTGCAATGCTCGTAGAAAAAGAGAGATTTGAACTTCAAGAATATAAAATTCCCGAAATCGGCGACGACGACATTTTAGTAAAAGTTGAAGGTTGCGGTGTTTGCGGAACTGACGCTCACGAATTTAAAAACGACCCGTTTGGTCTTATTCCAGTAGTGCTTGGACACGAAGGAACGGGCGAAATCGTTAAAATGGGTAAAAACGTAGTAAAAGATAGCGCAGGCAAGCCCTTAAACGTTGGTGATAAGGTTGTTACCTGTATGATTTTTGCTGATGAACCCGAAATTACTATGTACGACTTAAATAAGCAAAACGTAGGAAAGGCAGACGTTTACGGACTTCTTCCCGACGACAACGTTAAGTTCAACGGTTGGTTTGCTGATTATATCGTAATTAGAAAAGGTTCTACCGTATTCAACGTAAGCGAACTTGACCTTGATTCGAGAATTTTAATCGAGCCTTGCGCAGTTTTAATTCACGCTGTTGAAAGAGCAAAGACTACTGGAATTCTTCGTTTTAACTCAAGAGTAGTAGTTCAAGGTTGCGGACCTATCGGTCTTATATGTATAGCAATTCTCCGCACGATGGGTATTGAAAACATAGTAGCCGTTGACGGAAACGAAAATAGACTTAACTTTGCTAAGCGTATGGGCGCGGATAAGTCGGTAGACTTTAGAAATTATAAGGGCGCAGACGCTCTTGGAAACGCAGTGGCAGAGGCTTTTGGCGGACACTACGCAGATATGGCTTTCCAATGTACGGGTAACCCAGTTGCTCACGCAAACATTTACAAAATGATTCGTCGTGGCGGTGGACTTTGCGAACTTGGATTCTTTATCAACGGCGGTGACGCTACTATAAATCCTCACTTCGACCTTTGCGCTAAGGAAATTACTTTAGTAGGAAGTTGGGTTTATACTTTAAGAGATTATGCAACTACTTTTGATTTCTTAAAGAGAGCGCAAGCAATAGGACTTCCTTTAAAGGAACTCATTACTCACAAATTCCCATTAGAGGAAATAAACGAAGCGCTTAAGACAAACCTTTCAATGAAAGGACTTAAGATTGCAGTTATCAATAAATAATACGGGTAGGAACTTATGGCAAAAGCAGTAGGAATTTTAGAGGTTTACGGATTGACGACGGCTTTCGTTGCGGCGGACGCAGCGTGCAAAGCGGCGGACGTAACGCTTGAAAACTTTGATAAAAACAAGCCGGCAAATGCGGAATCTCTTCCGGTACCGTTACTCGTAACTATTAAAATTCGTGGAGAGGTTGCGGCAGTAAAAGCCGGTCTTGAAGCGGCAAGAGATGCGGCGGAAGGCGTTGGCGGTGTCGTATGCGGACACGTAATTGCAAACCCTGAAACCGATACTGAAAAGATGCTCAAACTCAGTGGCATGGATAAAAACTGAGTAAAAAAATAAATTAAGATAAAAATCGGAGGATTAAATATTATGGCACTCGAAGCATTAGGAATGGTAGAAACCAGAGGACTTACCGCAGCAATTGAAGCAGCAGACTCTATGGTAAAAGCAGCACAAGTTACCCTTGTTGGTACTGAAAAGATTGGTAGCGGACTTGTAACCGTTATGGTAAGAGGAGACGTTGGAGCAGTTAAAGCAGCAGTTGAAGCAGGCGCAGCAAACGCAAGCCGTCTTGGTGAACTCGTTGCAACTCACGTTATCCCCAGACCTCATGGCGACGTTGAGAAGATTCTTCCTTCTATTAAATAAGGTTTATTATACCGAGTAGTTAAAATTCAAAACGTTATATAAGTCGCAATACTAATATTTTTAAGGCTTTTCAAAATTCCTGCGACCAACAAGGTCGCTCCCTTTTGAAAATCACGTAAAAATGCGTCTTGCTTGTATCTAACGTTTTTCATAGTTTCAACTATCGATATAATTGCACCTTTCAAAATAAGGTTTATTATACCGAGTAGTTAAAATTCAAAACGTTATATAAGTCGCAATACCAGTACTTTTAAGGCTTTTCAAAATTCCTGCGACCAACAAGGTCGCTCCCTTTTGAAAACGATACATATATGCGTTATTGAAATAAAAAGCTTAATAAACGACTTATAGACACACTTATTTAATAAAAGCACTTAACAAAAAGGAAACAAATTATGGGAAAGGCTCTTGGATTTTTTGAAATATCGGGCGTAGTTGCCGCTACTGACGCACTCGACCTTATGTGTAAAGCCGCAGACGTTGAGTTCGTTACGTGGGAGAAAAAACTTGGCGGAAGACTCGTTACGGTAGTAATTCGCGGTGAGGTTTCGGCGGTAACCGCCGCAATCGAGGCTGCATCTTCTGGAGCAATTAAAAAACCTGTTTGTAAGGCTGTAATCGCTAACCCACACGAAGAGATTGAGCGTGTAGTTCAAAAGAGTAGGGATAGGCTTTTAAAAGCAAGAGGCGAACAGGTAGAAGAAACAAAACCGCAAGTCGAAAAGAAAACTACGACTGCAAGAAAAACAAAGAAGTAATTTTGCAAAGCAAAGTTATATAAATTAAGAAAATAAAATCGGAGGATAAAAAAATGGCACTTGAAGCATTGGGTATGGTTGAGACCAGAGGTCTTACCGCAGCAATTGAAGCAGCAGATTCTATGTTAAAAGCAGCAAACGTTGTACTCGTTGGTACTGAGAAAATCGGTAGCGGACTTGTAACCGTTATGGTTAGAGGTGACGTAGGCGCAGTTAAAGCAGCAGTTGAAGCAGGCGCAGCAAACGCAGGCAAACTCGGCGAACTCGTTGCAACTCACGTAATTCCCAGACCTCACGGCGACGTTGAAAAGATTCTTCCTATCCTTAAGTAATCTTTTCAAACAATTATCATTCGTAATTTAGCCCAAACGCCGAAAGGCGCTTGGGCAAAAGCGAACGGGTGAAAGCCCAAAATTAAAGCGATAATCAGTATCGTTTATTTAAGCGTGTAAAAAATAATCAAAAAAAGCGCTTTGTATAACTGTTAGGCGGTGTAAAATGGACAATATGGAAATCGAGAAAATCACGCGAATAATTCTCGAAAGTTTAGCAAAAAAAGAAAGCGGAACGGGCTATATGGTGCCCATCGGCGTTTCCGCAAGACATATACACCTCACGCAAGCGGACGTGGAAACTCTTTTTGGAAAGGGTTATCAACTTACAAAAAAGAAAGAACTCATGGGTGGACAATTTGCGTCTAACGAACTCGTAACGATAGTGGGACTTAAACTCCGCGCTATTGAAAACGTTCGTATTTTAGGACCTGTGAGAAAAGCGTCTCAAGTTGAAATTTCAGCAACCGACGCAATTAAACTTGGAATAAAAGCCCCGATTAGGGAGTCTGGAAAAATAGAAGGGTCTGCACCTATTGCGGTTGTAGGTCCGTGCGGAGTATTGTATCTTAAAGAGGGTTGTATAATCGCAAGCAGACATATACATATGTCGCCTTCCGACGCGCAATCAGCGGGTGTTAAAAACGGAGATATAGTATCTGTTAAGGTAGAAAACGAAAGAGCGACTACTTTTAATAACGTACTTATTCGTGTTGACCCAACCTTTACTTTGGAAATGCACATAGATACAGACGAAGCAAATGCGGCTAAAATATCAACGGGTATGAAAGCCGAAATAATTAAAAACGCATAAAGGAATTAACACAATGTTAATTGGAAAAGTTGTTGGATACGTAGTATCCACTAGAAAATGTGATAATTTAGTCGGCAATAAATTTATGATTGTCGAGCCTATTCCGTCACTAAAAGTAGACAACCGTATAGTTGCCGTTGATAAAGTTGGCGCGGGTATAGGAGAACTTGTTCTCGTAGCGCAAGGTAGCGCGGCAAGAATTGGTTGCGGTAGCCCTCAAGCGCCTATTGACGCTGCTATCGTTGGTATTATTGACGAAGGACAAAATTTGGAGTAATATAAATGGACGTAAAAACTCTTGCAAAAGTTTATAGAGATATGGGTATAGTCGGCGCTGGTGGCGCAGGCTTTCCTACCTATGCAAAACTTAATACGAAGGCTGAAACTATTCTCTTAAACTGTGCGGAGTGTGAGCCTCTATTAAGACTTCACCGTCAACTTTTAAAGTTTCACGCCCCAGTAATTATCGAGGCGTTTGACAAAACGAGAGAAACACTTGGAGCAAAAGAGGGAATCGTTTGTATAAAAGACCACTATAAAGGCGCAATTGAAGCGGTTACGGCTCTTCTTCCCAAATATCCTAAACTTAAGATAAAAATACTTCCTATCGTTTATCCTGCGGGTGACGAAGTCGTAATGATTTACGAGGCAACGGGTAAAGTCGTTCGCCCCGGCGGACTTCCTATAGAGCAAGGCGTTGCGGTTTTCAACGTTGAAACTATGTATAACGCTTACTACGCTTTAAAAGGAGAACCGCTCACAAGTAAACTCGTTACGGTTGCGGGTGAGGTTAAAAATCCTATGACGGTGAGAGTTCCTCTCGGCGTTAGTTTAAAGGAACTCGTTCAAATCGCAGGCGGAGAAACGGTAGAAGATTACGAATATTGGACGGGCGGTCCAATGATGGGTGTGTTAGAGCCTACTACAGCGCCCGTAACAAAAACTACGAATTCAGTTTTCGTTCTTCCTGCCGACCATTATCTCGTAAGAAGAACTAAGAGTGATTATAGAGTGGAAACGGCAAGGGCTGCAGCAAGTTGCTGTCAATGTAGAATGTGTACTGACCTTTGCCCAAGATATAATTTAGGTCACCCAATCGAGCCTCACAAGATTATGCTTGCCGCGGCTTGCAATAATTTCAAAGACGTATCGGCGTTTTTAAACACTTTTTACTGTTCGTCGTGCGGAGTATGTGAGATGTTCTCGTGTCCGCAAGGCTTATCGCCGAGAAAACTTATTCAAACTGTAAAAACTGGGCTTAAAAATGCGGGAATAACACCGCCCTTGGGGGTAGAAGCAAAACCCGTATCTCCCATTAGAGAATATAGAAAAGTACCGCTGGACAGATTGGTTGCAAGGCTTGGCGTAAAGAAGTATCAATCGCCTGCACCCCTTGATAATCAACTTATAGAGGGCTTTTCGGTGGTAAATATACCAACAAGACAACATATTGGAGCACCTTGTAAACCGATTGTAAAACTTGGCGATAGAGTTGAAAAAGGTCAAATTGTTGCTGAGGCGGTAGAAGGACTTTCGGTTAATATACACGCGTCTATAAGCGGTATAGTTATCGGTGCAAACGACGGTGTAATTTCAATTAAGGCAGACTAAAGAGGTTAAATATGAGTAAAGCAATAGGAATGATAGAATATAAAACCGTATCGGCGGGTTTAACTGCTACCGATATTATGGTTAAGACCTCTGAGGTTGACATAATAGAGGCGCAAACGGTTTGCCCCGGCAAGTATATTTCCATTATTACGGGTGAACTTTCGGCTGTAAGAGCGTCGGTTGACGCCGCAAAAAATGCGTTTAGCGAAGAATATATTGACAGTTTCGTGCTTGGAAATCCCGACGAAACGATTTTCCCCGCTATCGTAGGTACGACTAACGTACACAGTAGCGAAGTTAATTCGCTTGGCGTAATAGAAACTTTCAACGCGTCGCAAATAATCGTTGCAGCGGATAACGCAGTAAAGACTTCGGACGTAAGACTTATTGAAATTCGTCTTGCAAGAGGAATGTGCGGAAAGTCGTACGTCATTTTAACAGGAGAAGTTGCCGCAGTTCAAGCGGCTATTGAAAGGGCAAAAGACGTCGTAAAGGAAAGCGGAATGCTTTTAGACAGTACTGTTATTGCCCGTCCTGATAAGAAACTTATCGAAAGAATATTATAATTTTAGCCCGCAAAAATCGGGCGCGTTTAAATTGCAAACTTTACCGTTTGCAATTTTTTTAAAGGAAGGGAAAAGATGCTCGCAGTAGAGAGAAAGAATAAAATTTTACAAATACTTCAAACGGAAAAAAAGGTTGTAGTTGGCGAACTTGCAAAACATTTTGCCGTTTCAGAGGAAACTATAAGGCGTGACCTTGAAAAACTTGAACACGAAGGGCTTGTCGTAAAGGCTTACGGCGGTGCAGTTTTAAATGAAAACGAACACGGAGATTTACCTCTTTCAGTAAGAAAAAGAACTAACGTTATTGGAAAACAGAAAATAGCCGACCTTGTTGCAGGTTTTATCAAAGATAATTCAAGTATTATGCTTGATTGCTCTTCAACCGCTTTGTTTATTGCAAAACGCATTAAGGAAAGGAAAAATATCACGGTTATTACCAATTCGTTGGAAATAGTAGTCGAACTTAAAGACCAAAAAAACTGGAAGATTTTTTCAACGGGCGGACTTTTAGGTGAAGATTCTTTAGCGCTTGTTGGAAGTTCGGCGGACAAAATGATTTCAGGATTTCACGTTAACACCTCTATAATTTCGTGTAAAGGATTTGATATTAATAAGGGTTTTACCGATTCAAACGACCTTCACGCATCAACAAAAAGAGCAATGCTTGAAAATTGTGATAAGAGAGTATTGGCTGTTGACAGCAGTAAGTTTGACCGTATAGCGTTTAACGTGGTCGGCAATTTAAGCGATATTGACGTTATCGTTACCGACGTTCGTCCGCCTGAGGGGTGGTTAGAGAAGTTCAAAACAACGGGTACTGAGTGCGTTTATCCGGAGGAATAATATGAAGAAAAAAAATAAAACTAAAGTAATTTGTTTCGCTAATAATAAAGGCGGTAGCGGAAAATCTACTACTTGTGCAAGCGTTGCTTACGCCTTTTCTCAAATGGGTAAAAAGGTTCTTTTAATAGACGGCGATATGCAACTTAATTTAACGCTTTCGTACTTCACAGAAGACAAGGCGTTGGAGATTGCAAGCAGTGAAAAGAACCTCTATATAGCGATTAAAGAGCAAAAACCGCTTACCGACTTCATTTATAAAACCGATTTTGAAGGGGTGGATATAATTCCGTCGTCAACGCTTATGAGTTCTATTGAGTTTGAACTCTTTACGAAATGGCAAAGAGAGTTTATTTTAAAGAAAATGCTCGCGCCGGTCGTTGAAAGCGGTGTTTACGATTACGTGCTTATAGACGCTCCGCCAACGCTTGGTTGTTGGGTGATGAATATTTTGTGTTCGGCGGATAGAATAATTCTTCCCGTAGAGGCAAGTCCTTGGGGACTTTTTGGCTTGGCAAATATGTTTGAATTTATTGGACAAGTACAAGAAATTGCGCCAAGTTTAGAACTTTTAGGGGTTGTCGTTACAAAGGTTGACGCGAGAAAAAATTATTTTAAGCAAACGATGGAAACGTTAAAAACAACCGAGGGAATAAACGTGTTTGAAAGCGTAATTCATTTGGACAGTTCGGTTGAATGGGCGCAAGATAACAGCCAACCGGTTGGAAGTTATAAAAAATCGTCGAGGAGCGCGCTTGAATATAAGGCTCTTGCCGAAGAAATTTTGAACGCTTTTTAAGGAGAGAAAATAATGGCAGTAGGAAAAGGAAGTTTAAATAGAGTAGTTGCAAAAACTAAAAAGAACGATATAGTTTCGCTTACACCAAACAACGTAGTAGACGTTGAAGTTTCGGCAATTTCTTTTAAAAAGGTAGCCGAAAACGAGCAAATGAAAAACTCGGTAAAGGCTTACGGTGTAATTTTACCCATTATTGTAGAAGATACCGCAAAAGGTCTTAAAGTGGTAGATGGGGCAAAAAGATTGACCGCGTTGAAAGAATTAGGTGTTCAAATAGTAAAAGCGGTAGTTGTAAACGGTGACGTTAAAAAGGTAAATGCGGAACTTAAAAAGTTTGAAAAGCCCGAAAAAGTTGTTGAAAAAGTGGAAGAGAAAGTAGTTGAAAAGGTTGTGATAAAGAAAGTTGCAACGAAAAAAGACGATATTCACGAAGAGAAATTTAACGTGATTAAACGTCTTGGCGAAGAAGAAATGCCCGTTTACTTATTATAATTTGTATAAAAACCCATATAAAAAACACGCCCGTTTTTGCTTGACAAAAACGGGCGTAAATTTTTAAAGTGTGCAATAATCGACTTATAGGCTCACTTTTGTTTGAGGTTTTTATATTGACTAAGAACTATGGCGGTAGCAATCAGGGTGGAGCGTCACGCTCCCAACACGGTTTTTTGTCAACCGTTTGACTGTTGTCAAACGGCAAGACTTTACAATCGGTTGCTCCTTTTCCCAAAAATTCTTTTGCTATGCAAAATTATTTTCGGGAGCCATAAGAACTGTGGCGGTAGCAATCAGGATGCAACGGCACGTTGCCTTTTCAAACAAAATCTTTTACTGTGTAAAATCTTTTGTTTGAGGTTTAATATTGATTGTGAACTGTGGCGGTAGCAACAAGGATGCAACGTCACGTTGCCAAAATTATTTTCGGGAGCCCTAATAATACTTGGTGCCCTCGGTGCGTATTTCACACGCCCAAGTCCACCAAAAAAAAGGTAGGCAAATGCCTACCTTTTTGTTTTGCGTAAAAGCACGAAAGGAGAGTTGAACTAAAAGCGACTTATATTATTTTGAAAAAATTTTAGTGGTTAATGTATTGTTTCAACTCTTAATCAAGTGAAAAATTACTTTAATTTGAGTTGTCTTTAATAACCGTATCCTTTTTCTATTAAACCGTTACTGACAATTAATATTGGTTTTTGCTTTTGGAGATTATAAACTTGTGGAGCGTTTTTTGTAGGCAAGCGGAGTCGTTCCCGTTACTCTTTTAAAAGTTTTGGTAAAATAATCGGGCGTGTTAAACGCAAGTTTGTCTGAAATTTCGCTAACGGACAATTCGTTTTCACGAAGTAACTGCTTGGCTTGGTTTATTTTCAGTTCAGTAAAATATGCCATAATCGTTTTACCCGTTTTAACCTTAAAAACACGGAACAAATAAGCTTTACTGTAATTTGTTTTTGCACAAATTTCATCAATTGTCAATGAGGAATAAATGTTTTCTTTGAGTACGGCTGTAACGTCGTCGATGGGCTTTGTAGACAATTCCTTCCAAGGTAAAAAGATTGTATTGCCTTGCGCTGTTTCGGTTTGGTCGCGTAAAAGGTTAATCAAAAATATCTCCAAATAATTTTTAATCAACTGTTCTCCGCCGAGCGTTGGCTTAGGAAGAAGTTTCATTTTCTTTAAATTTGGGTCAGAGTATGGGATATCAAACGTTTTTCTTCCTTCTTCTAAAATTGGATAAATAAATTTAACTAAGTGTGGAGATAAAGAGATTTTCTTGTTTTCAAAAAACTTCATTGATTCCGACTTGCAGACAAAAGAAATAATAAATACGTTTGGCGCATTTTTACCATTTGCGGCAAGAGTATGAAACTCGTTTGGCTTGTGAAAGAGCAGTTCCCCCTGTTTCAAGACGATTTGTCTGCCGTCGGCTGAACAAAGTAGACTTTCTTTTTCCGCATAAACCATTTCCCAAAAGTCGTGAGACTCACCTATGGCTTGGAAGTTTTTATCAAACTCAAAGTAGTGAATTGTGACGATTTTGTTGATACTTATTAAATTGGATAATTTGTGTTGGAAGTAAGTTTTCATAGTGGGATTGTATCATTGTTTCAAAGAAAAATCAAGAAGATTCTTCTACTTTTTTTAAAAATTGGAAAAATTTACAAAAAAATAGCATTTTCACAAGAGTGCGATTATTTTACTATTTTAGGGTATTTATACACATTGAAGTTATCGGTAGCGTATGTTAAAATGATAATATCAAGATTGTAATTGTAGGAGTGTATCTCGATGAGAATTTTGGCGATAGGGGCGCATCCCGACGATATTGAATTAGCATGTTGCGGTACGTTAGCGAAATGCGTTAAGCGTGGTGATACCGTAATAGTTTGTCACGTTTCGAGCGGTAGCTTAGGACATGTTGTTATTCCGCCTGATGAGTTAAGGCTTATTCGAGCAAACGAGGCAAAGAAGGCAGGCGCATTAGCGGGAGTGCAAGAAGTGCTTTGTGCAGGCTTTGACGACTTGGAGATTTTTGACACAAAGGTGGCACGTGACAAAATTGTGGATATAATCAAGTATGCTAATCCGGACTTAATCATTACGCATGACCCAAACGATTATATGCCCGACCATACGACTGTTTCCAAATTGGTTTTTGATGCAAGTTTTACCGCAACGCTACCAAATTATAAGAGTAAGTATAAGCAACCCGCAAAAATGGTACCTCTTTATTATATGGATACGTTAGCGGGAGTAAATTTCAATCCTACTGAATACGTAGATATTTCTGAAGAAATTGATTTGAAATTGCAGATGCTTGCCTGCCACGAGAGTCAAGTTGCTTGGATGCGTGAGCATGATGGGATTGACTTTGCGGATATGGTTAAAACCACGTCAAGATTCCGCGGTTATCAATGCGGTGTTGCCTATGCGGAAGCGTTTAGACAATGTCAAACGTATTTGAAGGGCACAACCAAGAGGTTATTGCCGTAAAAGGAGAAAAAGATGAATTTTAATTCAACGGTAAAAGGCAGTGCGTTGGAAGGATTTTATCCTGCGGGCTGGGATTTTGACAAAATAGACGGGTGTATAGACGCACCTGAAAAAATTACGGAAAGACAAGCGCATTGGAATAAGGATTTTACTCCTATTCAGTGTGATAGTCTTGGTGAATTTGAAACGTATATGGGTCATGAAATTGCTATGCAAATCAAACTTGCGAAAGACCGCAAGGAGAAGATTGCATTTATTCTTCCCGTAGGTCCTATGGGTATGTATAAGTGGGTGGTATATTTCTTGAAGGAATGGAAAATTTCCTGCGAGCACGTATATACGTTTAATATGGATGAATGGGCGGATAGCGAGGGTAACACTCTTGCACCCGATAATCACGGTGCGTTTCAGTATGCTATGGAACAGGCGTTATTCAATCCGTTACTAATCTTGCCAGAAAAAACGTTTTTGGAGAAATTGTACATTGTCACGGCGCGTACAGTCATGATCTTCGCGACGAAATTTTAGGTGGGAACGTAAATAGACATTACCGTCTTAAAAACTATATAGAGCGTAATTGCGACAATTATCCTACACACAATCTTGGACCTATTGCAAGACTGTTAAACGTCAACCGAGGAAATAGAATGGTAAAGCTGGTGACGATGGCGTCTAAGGCAAAGGGCTTGGAAGAATTTTCGTATTTAGATGAGAATCCCGATAAAGCCTTGCAAGGACAAAAGTTTAATCAAGGGGATATCGTTAAGACCTTGATTACTTGCGAAAACGGAGAGATGATTAGCTTGACGCTGGATACGACTTTACCGAAATACTATTCGCGTGAGTTTACCGTCCGTGGCACAAAGGGGCTTGCTTGCCAAGAATCGAATATGATTTTTTTAGAAGAAAAGCATTATAGTCACGAATTTTGGGAGCCGAAAAAAACAATAGGCAAGTATCTTAATAATGCTGATGAATACTATGATTACTTGCCCTATTTTTGGAAAAATATCAATGATTTACAAAGGAAATCCGGTCACGGCGGTATGGATTATTTTATGCTTGCAGAGTTTGCAAAAGCCATTCAAACTGGCGTAGATATGCCTATTGACGTATACGACGCGGCGGCATGGATGTCTATTACGGCTCTTTCTGCGATAGCAATTCAAGAAAATAGAGTTGTAGAAGTGCCGGACTTTACCCGTGGCAAATGGGTTAGTAGAGAACCAAAAGACGTCATAAATTTTGACGAATAAAGCGAAAATATTATCGAAGAAAAATTGGAGAAATAATATGGTCTATAACGTGATAGAATTTGGCGCGGTTGCAGACGGAAAAACGCTTTGCACGAAAGCCGTGCAAGATGCAATCGAAAAATGTAGTGCGGACGGTGGCGGTATCGTGCGATTTGATGAGGGAAGGTTCGTTTTAAGTACAGTTTTTCTCAAATCTAACGTTACGGTTGAAATTACGGAAACCGCGACGGTTTTAGGAAGTTTAAATTTTGACGATTATTGTCCTGACGAAAAAGTGGATTATCCGTTATACCAAGACGCCTCGCATTCCTTCTTTCACTGTTCTATGTTTGTTGCGGAAGATTGTGAAAATATAAAAATAAACGGTGGCGGTAAGGTTGATATGCGTTCCGTTTGGGACGAAAAAGACGTGCGGATTATGTCGCATAGAGGGGCAAAATGTATTGCGCTGAAAAATTGCAAAAACGTAGAAATCAGCGGGCTTAGTATTTATAATGCGACTGATCTTGCGGTGTATTTTGCGGGATGTGAGAACGTAGACGTTTTTAGACTTAAAATACGCGTGTATATTGACGGAATATCTCCCGATAACAGTAAGAACGTGCGTATTCATGATTGCGACGTGGAAGCCGGTGACGACGCTATCGTTTTTAAATCGTCTTATACCTTAAACCGTTTGGATATTTGTAAAAACATTCGTGTATGGAATTGTAATTTAAAGAGTCGTTGCTGTGCCGTTAAATTTGGTACGGAAACGAACGGCGGTTTTGAGGATATAATCGTTGAGAATATCTATATACGCGAAACGCGTATTACGGGACTTGCAATTGAAAGTGTGGATGGAGCAATTCTCGACGGAATAACGGTAAGAAACGTAGAAATGCGTAACGTAAACGCACCGATTTTTATTCACGTAGGAAGGCGTATGAGAGGGCCTAGTGGGCGCGCGTTAGGAAAGATAAAAAATATAACGCTTGAAAATATCACGGCGGACGGACCGTATGAGGAATACGAAATTGTACCGTGGAATTATTTTAGTTATAAAGCGGGAGATATCAAGCAAAATCCCAAATCGTTCGGTCTTGCAGCGGGTTTTGATGGAACAAAAGAAGTGGACGACTGGCAAATGACTAGTAATATTTGCGGATTAAAGGAAAGTCCGCTTGAAAATATTACCCTTAAAAACGTTCATTTGAAATTGGACGGAGGCGTACAAGAGTATAACAGCAACGTGCCCGAAGAAGCACAGGATTATCCTGAGGTATACGTTTACGGTCGCATTTTGCCGGCAAAAGGTATTTATTTTAGACATATCGAGGGCTTGACTCTTGACAACGTAACGGTGGAAACCTACCGCGAAGACGTAAGGGAAGATTTTGTATTTGAAAACGTACGGAGAAAATCATGATTTGGAACTGAAAGAAAAAGGCGATAACGTTTAGTTTTGACGACGGCGTTACGCAGGATATACGAATGATTGAAATTTTGGATAAGTATGGGTTAAAAGCGACGTTTAACTTAAAGTCGGGGAAGTTTGGTACGAATTATCCATACGAAACTAACGGCAAGATTGAGGAAAGAAGGTTGATTGAGCCTACGCAAGTGAAAGAGTTGTATAAAAACCACGAAGTTGCCGTGCATACCGTGGGACATTTTAATCTAATGAACTCCCAAATTCTTGTGTAACTTGGCAAGTTGAAACAGATAGAAGATTGCTGGAAGAATTGACAGGAAAAGAAATTCGCTGTATGGCGTATCCGTGCGGTGGGGTAAAGCTTCGAATCCACCTCTGCCAAAAATAAAATTTATTTTAGGACAGAATAGAGATAGTAAACGCAGAAAGACTTTCCGGATTATGCCGTAAAAGGTTAATTGTTTTTGTGAGGGAATATGGATGAGCAGAAATAAAAAGTTGGTAGATCGTTTTCGCTTAAATTCTTTAAGGTAAAAGGCAACGATGAATTCAAAAAAAGACTTTTACATAATAATTGAGGGGATTGTATGGACGCAGGACGAAAGTCAGATAGACAGTATATTTCGTTCAAGTGGGTTGTATCGACAAAAGTGGGATAACCACGGTGGATATTATGGAAAACGAACAATAGTAAATAAACAAAAACACACAAGCGAAATGCTTGTGTGTTTTTGTTTATGGAGCTGCTAACCGGAAATTGTAAGGAGCAAAGCGACGGAATAGCGATTGCTACGAAGTCAATCGCGTCACCGGTGACCTCGTCCTTTCGTCGAAAGCCTCATTTGTTTATCGGCAATTATTAAAATAATTGCCTAAATTTTTATGAGACTTTCTCCTCTTCCCAAAAATTCTTTTGCTATGCAAAATTATTTTTGTGAGCCCTATTAACTATGGCGGTAGCAACAAGGATGCAACGTCACGTTGCTAAGTCCTCGGTCACCGTTTAAATCGAATAGAAGTAAATAAACAAAAACACACAAGCGAAATGCTTGTGTGTTTTTGTTTATGGAGCTGCTAACCGGATTTGAACCGGTGACCTCGTCCTTACCAAGGACGCGCTCTACCGACTGAGCCATAGCAGCATTCACGTTTTTCGTGCCAGTGATTAGTATTTTATCATATTATAAAAAAAAAGACAAGTTTTTTAACACGGTATTTGAAAAATTTTTCGGTTTTTGTCTTTTTTTAAATTGCCTTTGACTTTTACTTCTATTAGTGATAAAATTTAACTATGAAATACGATCAAAATTTACATACGCATTCAATTTATTGCGACGGAAAAAACACTTTAGAGGAAACCGTCTATAAAGCCATAGAGTTGGGTTTTGACAGTATCGGTTTTTCGGGACACGCCCCAATGAATATTAAAAAAGATTGGGTTATGACCAAAGAAAACAGAGATAGATATATAAGTGAAGTAAAATCTCTAAAATCTAAATTCGACGGTAAAATTAAAATCTACTTAGGTCTTGAAAACGATTTGTTTTCAGGTGAAGATTTATCCGTTTACGATTACGTAATAAGTTCCGTTCACTTTTTGGAAGTGAATGGAGAAACAGTTGAGTTTGATTGCGATAAAAACACCGTTAAACAACTTATAGACCGATATTTTGAGGGAAACGGCTTAAAATACGCTAAACGTTATTACGAAACTTTCGCTAAAATCAATACGCTATCACGCACCGATATCGTAGGGCATTGTGATATCGTCACAAAACACAGTGAAAAAGAATTCTTTTTTGATACCGAAAGTAAACAATACCAGTCTTATGCGTTAGAGGGGATTACTGCCGTTGCCGAAAAAAACAAAGTGTTTGAGGTAAATACCGGCGCAATAGCGAGAGGGTATAGAACGACTCCGTATCCCGCGCCGTTCATTATGAAACGGTTAAAAGAACTTGGCGCAAAAATGATTATTTCGTCCGATTGCCACAATAAAGAGTTTTTAGACTGTAAATTTGACGATGCGGTTTTGTACGTTAAGAGTTTTGGCTTTGACAAAATATATAAATTTGTAGACGGCGAATTCGTATCTAAAAACGTATAAGATTTATAAATTTTAAAAAAGTTACTTTATTTATAAAGTATAATTGACAAACTTAAAATGGTTTGCTATAATAATAAAGATAAAAACATACAAAGTTACGTTTTAAGGAGAAGAGATGAAAGATATTTCAAGTATGCTTACCGTTAATAGAGAAAATCTTGCGGGTGTTTCCGTTTCTTCGGGCTTTTCATTCCCTATTGGCGAATTGTTTTCTTCTTTAGACAAATACGTTATTTTTCCCGGTTTTTGCGACGTGCACGTGCATTTTCGCGAACCGGGTTTTTTTTATAAAGAAAGTATAAAAACGGGCTCGCAGTCGGCTGCAAGGGGTGGTTACACCGCAGTTTGTACTATGCCTAACCTAAATCCCGTTCCGGACAACCTTGAAAATATAAAAATTCAGACGGAAATTATAGAAAAAGACGCGAGCATAAACGTGTATCCTTACGGTTCAATAACCGTAAGACAGTTGGGAAAAGAACTTTCCGATATGGAAAGTATGAAGCATTTAGCCATTGCGTTTACCGACGACGGTCGAGGCGTTCAAAGTGACGAAATGATGGAAAAGGCAATGCTTAAGGCAAAATCGCTCGGCAAAATTATAGTTGCGCACTGTGAAGTGAACGACCTTTTAAGGGGCGGATATATTCACGATGGGGAATATGCTAAAGCGCATAACCATAGAGGAATTTGTTCAGAGAGTGAATACTTACAAATCGCAAGAGATATAGAACTTGTAAAAAAGACGGGCTGTGCTTATCACGTTTGCCATATTTCCACAAAAGAAAGCGTGGACGTAATAAGAAAAGCCAAAGCGGAAGGCGTTAATATCACTTGTGAAACGGGACCGCATTATCTCGTGTTAGACGATAGTGACCTTCAAGAAGACGGAAGATTTAAAATGAATCCTCCGCTTAGAGGAAAAGAAGACAGATTAGCATTAATCGAGGGGATAAAAGACGGGACGATAGATATGATAGCGACCGACCACGCTCCCCACTCTCAAGAAGAAAAGTCCAAAGGCCTTGAAAAGAGCGCGTTTGGAATAGTCGGGCTTGAAACAGCGTTTGCAGTGTGTTATACTAAACTTGTAAAGACGGGAATTATAACTTTAGAAAAACTTATAGATTTACTTGCTATAAACCCAAGAAAGAGGTTTAATATTCCCCTTGGTAACGATTTTTCGGTATGGGATTTAAACGAAGAGTTCATCGTAAACCCCGACGAATTTTTATCTAAAGGAAGAGCAACGCCGTTTACCGGCGAAAGATTATACGGGGTAAATTTACTTACCGTAGTCAACGGAAAAGTAGTTTACGACAACACGAAAAAGTAAAATAATTTTTTGATATACAGAGGTGATTTTTTATGGCAAAGAGAAAGGATTTAAAGAAAATTTTAATAATCGGTTCAGGTCCTATCGTTATTGGACAGGCAGCGGAGTTTGACTATGCGGGTACTCAAGCTTGTCTTGCTTTAAAAGAAGAGGGATATGAAGTAGTGCTTGTAAACTCTAACCCTGCAACGATAATGACGGATACGACCATTGCTGACAAGGTTTATATGGAGCCGTTGACTTTAGAGTATATTGCTAAAATTCTCCGTTATGAAAGACCGGACGCAATCGTTCCGGGTATCGGCGGACAAACGGGCTTAAACCTTGCTATGCAACTTGAAAAGAAAGGCGTATTAAAAGAATGCAGAGTAGAACTTTTAGGAACGAGCAGTGAAAGTATTGAAAGAGCCGAAGATAGAGAACTTTTCAAGGAACTTTGCCAATCTATCGGTGAGCCTACAATTCCTTCGGAGATTACTTATAGCATAGAAGAGGCTAAAAAGGCGGCTAAAGCAATAGGCTATCCCGTAGTACTTCGTCCTGCTTTTACCTTAGGCGGAACGGGTGGCGGTTTTGCGAATAACGAAGAAGAACTCGTTGAAATAGGCAGAAACGCATTTAAACTTTCTCCCGTACACCAAGTTCTTGTAGAAAAGAGCGTTAAGGGTTATAAAGAAATTGAATTTGAAGTTATGCGTGATAGCGAGGATAGAGCGATTACCATTTGCGGAATGGAAAACGTAGACCCCGTAGGCGTTCATACCGGTGACTCGATAGTCGTTGCGCCTATCTTATCACTTTCCGATAAAGACCTAAAAATGCTCAATGACAGCGCCATAAAAATCATTAGAGAACTTAAAATTGAGGGCGGTTGTAACGTTCAGTTTGCTTTAAATCCGACTACTAGCGAATATTACCTCATAGAGGTAAACCCAAGAGTTTCCCGTTCGTCCGCGCTTGCATCAAAAGCAAGCGGATATCCTATTGCAAGAGTAACTGCTAAAATTGCCGTAGGTATGACTTTAGATGAAATTCACGTTGCAGGTACGACAGCAGACCACGAGCCAAGACTTGATTATATCGTTGCAAAATTCCCAAGATTCCCGTTTGATAAATTCACCTCAGCGTCAAACGTTTTAGGAACTCAAATGAAAGCAACGGGCGAAGTAATGGGTATAGGTTCGACTTTGGACGAGTGTATGCTTAAGTCTGTCCGTTCACTTGAAATAGGTGTAAATCACCTTTACCTTGCAAAATTTGACAGTTATACGACTGAAGAACTTATAGAATATCTCGGCGAATTTAAGAGCGATAACGTATTTGCCGTTACCGAACTTTTAAGAAGAGGAGTTTCAATCGAGAAACTTCACGAAGTAACTAAAATAACCGAACTTTTCTTAGAATGTTTTAAACGTATCGTAGATATGGAAAACATTTTAAAAGAAAAGAAAGGCGATTTAACGGCGTTAAAGTCGGCAAAAGCACTCGGTTTTTCAGACCCGTATATTGCTAAACTTTGGAAAGTTAAAGAAATAGAAATCTACAACTTAAGAAAAGAAAATAATATAAAACCCGTATTTAGAATGGTTGATACTCTTTACAGCGGAGCGTACATTCCTTACTTCTATTCTTCGTATATGGGCAAAAACGACTCTATCGTAACGAACAAAAATAAAGCGGTAGTTTTAGGCGCAGGTCCTATTAGAATAGGTCAAGGCGTAGAGTTCGATTATTCTACCGTTCACGCCGTACAAACCATAAGAAAGTGTGGCTATGAGTCGATTATTATCAATAATAACCCCGAAACGGTATCGACAGATTATACGACTTCGGATAAACTTTATTTTGAACCTTTAACGCCCGAAGACGTAATGAATATATTGGATTTTGAAAATCCCGAAGGCGTTATCGCGTCACTTGGCGGTCAAACTGCAATCAACTTGGCAGAGCCTTTGAAAAACCGCGGAGTAAAGATTATCGGTACCGACTGTGACGCAATTGACAAAGCCGAAAACCGTGACAGATTTGAAAAATTACTTAAAGATTTAAATATTCCTCAGCCTCAAGGCAGAGCGGTTACCAAAATTGAAGACGGTGTTGAGGCGGCGGCAAAAATAGGCTATCCCGTACTCGTTAGACCGAGTTTCGTTTTGGGCGGTAGAGCAATGCAAATAGTTGCAAACGAAGAGCAACTCCGTCATTACCTTAAAACCGCGGTTGAAATCGACGAAGATAAACCCGTACTCGTAGATAAGTACATAATCGGTAAAGAAGTTGAAATTGATGCAATTTGCGACGGAAGAGACGTTTTCGTTCCGGGAATTATGGAACTCGTTGAAAGAACGGGTATTCACTCGGGCGACTCGATAAGCGTATACCCAACGTTCAGTATTTCCAACAAAGTTAAGGGAACTATACTTCAATACGCTAAAAAACTTGGCATTGGTATTGGTATAAAAGGTCTTTACAATATTCAGTTTATCGTAGATAAAGACGAAAAAGTATTCATTATCGAAGTTAATCCGCGTTCATCAAGAACGGTACCGTTCCTTTCAAAGGCAACGGGTTACAGTTTAGCGGATATTGCAACCGAAGTAATAATGGGTAAAACCTTGAAAGAGCAAGGTATTTTCGATATCTATCCCGAAGAGAAAAAGAGATGGTACGTAAAAGTTCCCGTATTCTCGTTCAATAAAATAAGAGGTCTTGACGCATACCTTTCGCCCGAAATGAAGTCGACCGGTGAGGCAATCGGTTACGACGATAAGTTAAACAGAGCGTTATATAAGGCATTACAAGCGTCGGGAATGCACCTTCAAAATTACGGAACGGTATTCGCGACTATTGCGGATAAAGATAAGGATGAGGCTCTTCCGCTTATTAGACGTTTCTATAACCTCGGCTTTAATATCGAGGCAACGAAAGGAACGGCAACTTTCCTTAAAGAAAACGGCATAAAGACTCACGTTCTCCAAAAAATTGAGGAAAGCGAAGAGATATTTGATTCAATCCGTCAAGGACATATCGCATACGTAATCAATACGAGTAACGTAGGTTCAGCCCACGTTGCCGACGGATATCAAATTAGAAAATACGCAACTGAATCAAACGTAACTATGTTCACCTCGCTTGATACTGTAAAAGTTTTACTTGACGTATTAGAGGAGACTACTCTTTGTATTTCGACTATCGACGCGTAAGAGGCAAAGATGAAACAGTTAATTTTTGAAATAACTAAAAATCGCGCTTTGACCGAAACGGTATTTGAGATGAAACTAAAAGGCGACGTTTCGGGTATCAAGTGCGGACAATTCGTAAATATTTTATTAGACGGACTATATTTAAGACGTCCAATTTCCGTATGTGATTTAGAGGGTGATATTTTAACTCTCGTTTACAAAGTAGTAGGAAAAGGAACGGAAAAAATGTCCGTAATGCAAGTCGGCGAAAAACTCGACGTACTTACCGAACTCGGTAACGGTTACGACCTTTCTTTAAGCGGAAACGCACCTCTTTTAATAGGTGGCGGAGTAGGAGTTCCACCAATGTTTTTGTGTGCTAAACGACTTATAGAGGGGGGTAATTCAGTTTCCGTAATCTTAGGCTTTAACACAAAGGGCGAGGTTTTCTACGAAGAAGAGTTTAAAAAACTCGGCGCTAAGGTGTACGTTACGACGGTTGACGGTTCGTACGGAATTAAAGGCTTTGTAACCGACGCAATGAAAGATATAGGCTATTCGTATTTTTACACGTGCGGTCCTGAGCCAATGCTTAAGGCTGTGTATAACTCAACAAAAACCGAAGGTCAATTTAGTTTTGAAGAGAGAATGGGTTGCGGTTTTGGCGCTTGTATGGGTTGTTCTTGCAAAACCCTTTACGGAAACAAGAGAATATGCAAAGACGGTCCCGTGCTTAAAAAGGAGGAAATTATATGGGAGAAATGAGAGTAAACCTTTTAGGTATTGAACTTGATAACCCTATAATTCCCGCAAGCGGAACTTTTGGTTACGGCTATGAATTTGCTGAATTTTACGACATTAACTGTCTTGGAACGTTCTCGTTTAAAGGTACTACTAAAGAGCCGAGATTTGGCAATCCCACACCGAGAATAGCGGAATGCTATTCGGGTATGATAAACGCCGTTGGACTTCAAAACCCCGGTGTTGACAAAGTTATAGCTGAAGAGTTGCCCAAACTTAAAAAGTGTTTTAACAAAAAAGTAATGGCAAACGTAGGCGGATTTTCGGTAGAAGAATACGTTCATACGGCAAGTCTTTTAGATAAAGAAGAGCAAGTTGGCTGGCTTGAAATTAATATAAGTTGTCCTAACGTTCACGACGGCGGAGTAAATTTTGGCAGTAGTGAAAAGGGCGCGTATGAAATCATTAATGCGGTAAAAAAGTCGGTCAATAAGCCGGTTATCGCTAAACTTTCGCCAAACGTAACCGATATTACGGCTATTGCAAAGGCAGTTGAAGACGCCGGTGCGGACGGTGTAAGTTTAATAAATACTTTACTTGGTATGAGAATAGATTTAAGGACGAGAAAACCTATTATAGCAAACAAGATGGGTGGGTTTTCAGGCCCTGCAATTTTCCCCGTTGCGGTGAGAATGGTATATCAAGTTGCAAACGCAGTTAAAATTCCGGTAATCGGTATGGGCGGTGTATCGTCAGCCGAAGACGTAATAGAGATGATGCTTGCAGGCGCGACCGCAGTTGAGGTAGGTGCGGCAAACCTTATAAATCCTTATGCAAGCCGTGACATAATAAACGACTTGCCAAACGTTATGAAAAAATATAAAATAAATTCGTTACAAGAAATAATTGGAGGTACGAAATAATGGGTAAAGACGTAATTATTGCTTGCGATTTTGACAGTAAGCAAAAAACTCTTGCATTTTTGGATAAGTTTACGGGTAGAAAACCTTTCGTGAAAATCGGTATGGAACTTTTTTACGCAGAAGGTCCTTCAATCGTAAAAGAAATCAAGGCGAGAGGACATAAAATCTTCCTTGACCTTAAACTTCACGATATTCCTAACACGGTTAAAAAGTCAATGGCGGTACTTTCCCGTCTTGACGTAGATATGACAAACCTTCACGCAGGCGGAACTGTCCGTATGATGCAAGCGGCTATCGAGGGACTTACCCGTGAAGACGGAAGTAGACCTTTGCTTATTGCCGTAACTCAACTTACTTCAACAGACGAAGAGAGTATGAGAAACGATTTGTGGATTGAAAAGCCTATTGACGAGGTTGTAATGCACTATGCTGAAAATGCAAAAATAGCAGGTCTTGACGGCGTTGTATGTTCTCCTCTTGAGGCGGGCAAAGTGCACGGCAGATGCGGTGACGGTTTCTTAACGGTAACTCCGGGCGTTAGATTTGCTGACGGCGACGTCGGTGACCAAAAGAGAGTTATGACTCCTGCCGAGGCAAAGAGAATTGGTTCTGATTATATAGTCGTAGGTAGACCTATCACGGCGGCGGAAGACCCCGTTTTGGCATACGAGAGATGCGTAAAAGAATTTATTGACTAATAACTAATAGGAGCAAAGAAATGGAAAATTATAAGAGAGAGTTTATACAGTTTTTACAAAATGCAGGCGTTCTTAAATTTGGTGATTTTACTGCAAAAAGCGGAAGAAAAATCCCTTATTTTGTAAATGCGGGCGAAATTAAGACAGGTGAAAATATAGCAAAACTCGGCGAATTTTACGCTAAGAGTTATCTTGATAAAGTGGGCGATAAAAAGACGGTTTTATACGGACCTGCTTATAAGGGAATATCTATCGCCGTTTCAACCTCAATTGCTCTTGCAAAAGAGGGGTTAAACGTTCCTTTCTTCTTCAATAGAAAAGAGGCTAAAGACCACGGCGAAGGCGGAGTTTTCGTAGGCTATAAACCCACTCAAGGCGAAGAAGTAGTAATAGTTGAAGACGTAATTACCGCAGGTACGGCAATTAGAGAAACTATGGAAATAATGAAGGCTTTAGAAGGCGTTAAGGTTGCCGCTACTTTCGTTATGGTTGATAGAAAAGAAAAAGGTCAAGGCGAGAAAGGCGCAATGGTTGAAATAGGCGAGGAGTTCGGTTTCCCCGTATATTCGGTAGTTGACGTTTACGACATTATCGAGTATTTAGAAGAAGACAAAGCAAACGAAGAAAACGTAAACCGTATCAAGAAATATCTTGAAGTATACGGCGCAAAGGCTTAATATGAGAAGTGTAATTGATACCGTAGATTTAACCGTTGAAGAACTTGACGGAATAATAAAAACGGCTTGTGATATAAGTGAAAATCCCCAAAAGTACGCGGAAAAATGCAAAGGTAAAAAACTCGCCACGTTATTTTTTGAGCCGTCGACGAGAACACGCCTTTCTTTTGAGGCTGCAATGTATGAACTTGGCGGAAACGTAATAGGCTTTTCGGAAGCGGGCAGTTCGTCCGCCGCAAAGGGCGAAAGCGTTGCCGATACGGCAAAGGTAATAAGCCATTACGCCGATATTATCGCTATGCGACACCCTCGCGAGGGCGCGCCTTACGTTGCCTCAAAAAATGCAACTATTCCGGTTATAAATGCAGGCGACGGCGGACATTGTCACCCCACTCAAACGCTTGCAGACCTTTTAACCATTTACCGTGAAAAAGGTCGATTAAACGACTTATCGGTGGGTTTTTGCGGTGATTTGAAGTACGGAAGAACGGTTCATTCTTTAATTTCCGCCCTTTCAAGATACACGGGAATTAAAGTTGTGCTTATATCCCCAAAAGAACTTAAACTTCCCGTCTACGTAAAAGAAGGCGTTTTAGAAAAAAAAGGTATGGAATACGTCGAAACTACCGATTTAGAGGGCGCGATTGGGACTTTAGATATCTTATATATGACGAGAATTCAACGCGAAAGATTTGACGACCAAGCCGAGTATGAAAGACTTAAAGACAGTTATATATTAACTGCTGAAAAAATGCAAAAAGCAAAAGCAGATACGTGCGTTTTGCATCCTCTTCCAAGAGTAAACGAAATCAGCGTTAAAGTGGACGAAGATAAAAGGGCTTGTTATTTTAAACAGGTTTTAAACGGTAAGTATATGCGTATGGCTCTTATCTTAAAACTTTTAGAAGATGCCCAAAACGGCGTTGAAAAGAAAGAAGACGAGAGCGAATATTTAGTAAATAAACTTAAATGTACGAATAAAAAATGTATTTCGCAAGTAGAACAGGAATTAGAGCATAAGTTTATGCCCACCGAGAAAAAGGGCGTTTATAGATGCGTTTACTGTGAAAGCGAACAAATCGTAAAATAAGTATCAAAAATGCGGTGTTTTTTACCGCATTTTTTGTTTCGTTTGCTAAACTTATTATTATATAATAAAAAAATCAAAAATATGCTTATTCTTGCTTGACAAGTTTTTGTAGGTATGTTATTATTATTCCATAAATTAAAGGTTTTCTGCGACTGACGGATAACGTGGTTAAACACGGTGAAACGGAAAACCATTGATAGCCGACCGTCTGGGCGCACTTTGCTAATTGTGAGTATAAGTGCGCCCTTTTGTTTTAAAGGCTTATATACTTCGTTTACCTGCGTTTGCTGTTTCGCCCTCAAAACTTTGGTGACCAACAAGGTCTACCAAATCTTTTCGGGCTCACGAGCCTTGGTAAACTCGCATCTAAGCCTTTAAAAATACTTAAACAAGGTGGTATGTGAATGCAACGTCACGTTGCTATCCCATCCGATACCATTTTACGAGCCTTGTCTTGCTTGTTTCTAAGCCTTTAAAACGGCGCTTAAACAAGGTGGTATTTGCGTGCAACGTCACGGCGTCGCAAATCGGCTTTTTGTCAGCGAATTACTGAAAGTAATCCGCAAGACCTTTCAGCCGTTTGCTCCTTTTCAAAGAAAATCTTTTGATGAACAAAATCTTTTGTTTGAGTTTTAGTGCGCTATATGAACTATGGCGGTAGCAATCAGGATGCAACGTCACGTTGCCTTTTCAAACAAAATCTTTTACTGTGTAAAATCTTTTGTTTGAGTTTTAGTGCGCTATATGAACTATGGCGGTAGCAATAAGGATGCAACGTCACGTTGCCTTTTCAAAGAAAATCTTTTGATGAACAAAATCTTTTCTTTGAGTTTTAGTGCGCTATATGAACTATGGCGGTAGCAAATCGGGTGGAGCGTCACGCTCCCAACTTCAAGTTGCCGTCACGTTGCCAAACCACTGATAACTGATAAAGATAATATATTTAACGGAGAAACTTTAAATGAAAAAAGTAGGAATAGTAATGGGTAGCGATAGCGACCTTCCTATCGTAGAAAAAGCAATAAACACTCTTAAGGATTTAGGTATTCCTTTTGAAGTGCACGTATATTCGGCGCATAGAACTCCTGACGAAGCAGGGGAATTTGCTGCTAACGCAAGAAAAAACGGATTTGGCGCAATTATTGCCGCTGCAGGTATGGCAGCGCACCTTGCCGGCGCTATTGCCGCAAGAACGACCTTACCCGTAATAGGTATACCTTGTAAATCGACTAACTTAGACGGCGTTGACGCTCTTTTGTCAACCGTACAAATGCCTACGGGTATCCCCGTAGCGACGGTTGCTATAAACGGGGCTGCTAACGCCGCTTTAATTTGCGCTCAAATATTTGCGGTTGAAGACGAGGCTCTTGCAAAAAGACTTGACGAAAAAAGAGTGTTAGATGCAAAAAAGGTACTCCAAAAGGATGCTGAAATTGCGCAAAGATACAACGGTTAATCAATTTGAAAATAAAATTTTTTTAATATAAAAGGAGAAAACAAAAAATGGCAAAAACTCTTGTTTACACTGGAAAAACTAAAGACGTATTCGCTCTTGAAAATGGAAACTATCTTCTTAAATTTAAAGATGATTGCACTGGAAAAGACGGCGTATTTGACCCAGGTGAAAATGCCGTAGGTCTTACTATTGACGGCGTTGGCGACGTAAACCTTCGCATGTCCATTTATTTCTTTGAAAAAGTAAACGCAGCGGGAATTAAAACTCACTACGTAAGCGCAAATCTTGACGATACTACGATGGAAGTTCTTCCAGCAAAGGCTTTTGGTAAAGGACTTGAAGTTATTTGCCGTCACAAGGCGGTAGGAAGTTTCTACAGAAGATATAGCGATTATATCGAAGAGGGCGCAGACCTTCCCGAATACGTAGAAACGACTTTCAAAAACGACGCAAAGGGCGATCCTCTCGTAACTAAAGACGGTCTTGTAGACCTTGGAGTTATGACAGCAGAGCAATACGACGATATTAAGTCTATGACTCAAAAAATTACCCGTATCGTTGCTGACGACTTAAAAGAAAGAGGACTTATTCTTTACGATATTAAATTTGAATTCGGTTACGATAAAGACGGAAAAGTTATGCTTATCGACGAAATTGCATCAGGCAATATGAGAGTATATAAAGACGGTCAGTATATCGACCCAATGACTTTATCTAAATTATTCTTTGAAGCAAAATAATAAAAACGTCACGGCGTAATAAATTTGCCGTAAAACAATCTTAAAGGAGAAAACAATGGGCGGTTTTTTCGGGATAACCTCTAAAAAAGACTGTGTGGTTGACGTGTTTTTCGGCGTAGATTACCATTCCCACTTAGGAACGAAACGCGGTGGTATGGCGGCGTACGACGAAGAACTTGGCTTGCAAAGAAAAATACATAATATAGAAAATTCGCCTTTTAGAACAAAGTTTGATAAAGATATTTGCGAAATGAAAGGCACGGCGGCAATCGGTGTAATAAGCGACACTGATTCTCAGCCTATGCTTATCCGCTGTAAAAACGGCGCGTACGCAATATCCGTTATAGGCGTAATAAACAATGCGGAAAGTTTAATAAACGAAAATCTTGAAAGTGGCGGACACTTTGATGCAATGACGGGATGTAAGGTCAATACTTCTGAACTGGTTGCATCGCTTATAAACCGTAAAAAGACGTTTGTAGAGGGTATAAAATACGCTCAAGAAAAAATAGTCGGTACGGCGTCAATGCTTATTTTAAAAGACAACGGACATTTGATTGCCGTAAGAGATAAAATGGGCAGAATACCCGTAATAGTTGGAAAAAACGAGGACGGTTATAGCGTAACGTTTGAATCTTTCGCTAACAGTAAACTCGGTTTTAGACAAATCAAGGAATTAGGTCCTGCCGAAATCGTTGAAATTTCACCCGACGACGGAGTCGTACAACTTTCTCCGCCACAAAAAGAGATGAAGATATGTTCCTTTTTGTGGTCGTACTACGGATATCCAACCTCAACCTACGAGGGAATAAACGTAGAGGTTATGAGATATAAAAACGGACAAATTCTCGCCGAGTACGATAGAGAAAAGAAAAATGCCGAGGGGCTTGATTACGTTGGCGGAGTTCCCGATTCGGGTACGCCCCACGCTATAGGCTACGCAAACGAGAGCAAAGTGCCGTTTGCCCGTCCGTATATAAAATACACCCCGACTTGGGCGAGAAGTTTTACTCCAACCTCTCAAATAGAGAGAAACAGAGTAGCCAAAATGAAACAAATTCCCGTACACGACCTTATCGAGGGTAAAAATTTGCTTTTCGTAGACGATTCGATAGTAAGAGGAACTCAACTTAAAGAAACGGTAGACTTTTTATACTCGAACGGGGCAAAAGACGTGCATATGCGTTCGGCTTGTCCCCCGATAATGTACGGATGTAAATACCTTAACTTTTCAAGAGCGACCAGCGATATGGAACTTATAACGAGAAGAACCATAATGGAACTTGAAGGGGAAGAAGGTTTTAACCACATAGAAGAATACAGCAACGCCGAAACCGAGCGTGGCAGAAAAATGAGAGATGCGATTTGTAAAAAATTCAATTTTGCGTCACTCGAATTTCAGTCTTTAGAAGGACTTATAAAATCAATCGGCTTAGAGCCGTGTAAACTTTGCACCTATTGCTGGAACGGCAAAGAGTAAAATTAAGGAGAAACAAAATGAAACAATCTAAATCCGACAGTTATGCAGCAGCGGGCGTAGATATTACCGCAGGTTATAAAGCAGTAGAACTTATGAAAAAACACGTTGCCCGTACTATCGTAGACGGCACGGATACCGATATTGGCGGTTTCGGTGGACTTTTCCCTCTCGACCTTACGGGAATTAAAAATCCCGTACTCGTTTCAGGAACGGACGGCGTAGGTACAAAACTTAAAATTGCATTCCTTATGGATAAACACGATACGGTAGGTATCGACTGCGTAGCAATGTGCGTAAACGACGTTATTTGTTGCGGAGCAAAACCCCTTTTCTTCCTTGACTATATTGCTTGCGGAAAGAATTATCCCGAAAAAATTGCAGACATAGTTGCAGGTGTTGCAGAGGGTTGCGTTCAGTCGGGAAGTAGGCTTATAGGCGGAGAAACTGCAGAAATGCCGGGATTCTATCCTATTGACGAATACGACTTAGCCGGTTTTTCGGTTGGCGTAGTTGACCGTGAAAAAGTTATTGATAAAAACAGTATGAAAGAGGGCGACGTTATGATAGCCCTTCCGTCTTCGGGCGTACACTCTAACGGCTTTTCTCTCGTAAGAAAGGTGTTTGACGTTGAAAATTGCGACCTTAAGTCCCCAGTTGAAGAACTCGGCGGTAAGTCGCTTGGGGAAACGTTACTTACCCCTACGAGAATTTACGTTAAACCTATGCTTGCTCTTTTTGAACAAGTAAAGGTAAAAGGCGTTTCGCATATCACAGGTGGCGGTTTCTATGAAAATATGCCACGTTCAATTCCCGCAGGGCTTGGCGTTAAGATAAAGAAAGAGGACGTAAAAGTTCTTCCTATCTTTAAACTTTTACAAAAAGTCGGCAATATTGACGAAAGAGATATGTATAACACCTTTAATATGGGTGTAGGTATGTGCGCGGTAGTTAGCAAAGAAGACGCAGAAAAAGCAATTGAAATATTAAAGGCTAACGGCGAAGACGCATACGTTATCGGCGAAATCGTTAAGAGTGACGAAGGCGTTATTTTATGTTAAGCGAAAAGAAAATTGCCGTGCTCGTTTCGGGTGGCGGAACTAATTTGCAAGCGCTTATAGACGCTGAAAAAAGAGGGGAACTTGTAAACGGAAAAATTTCCCTCGTGCTTTCCTCAAAACCCGACGTATACGCTTTAGAGAGAGCAAAAAATAACGGTATAAAATCGGTAGTGTTACCCAGAAAGGAATTCGGCAGTGCTAACGAATATTCAAAGGCTATCGCAGATACTCTCGTAAGCGAGGGGATAGACCTCGTCGTATTAGCAGGATTTTTAACAATCATAGACGAACAGGTTTACGAAAAGTTCCCCAATAGGATAATTAACGTTCATCCTGCGCTTATACCGTCGTTTTGCGGAAAGGGATATTACGGACTAAAAGTGCACGAGGCTGCGCTTGCTAAAGGGGTTAAACTTTCGGGTGCGACCGTGCATATCGTAACACCCGAATGTGATGCAGGTCCTATTATTTTACAAAAAGCGGTCGAGGTAAAAGAGGACGATACCCCTGAAACCTTGCAAAGAAGAATTATGGAAGAGGCGGAGTGGAAATTGTTACCTCAAGCAGTAAGACTTTTTTGCGAAGATAAAATTACAGTAAAAAACGATAAAGTTTACCTTAAAGGAGAATAAAAATGAAGGTATCAACCATAGCAAACGAACTTAACTCATTAGCCTATCACGGCAGAGGAATTATAATCGGTAAAAGTGCAGACGGTAAAAAAGCCGTTACCGCTTACTTTATAATGGGTAGAAGTGTAAACAGCCGTAACCGTATATTCGTACAAGAGGGAGAGGCAATGAGAACTAAGGCATTCGACGAAAGTAAAATGGTCGATCCTCACCTTATAATTTACTATCCGGTAAGAGTTCTCGGCAACAAAACTATCGTTACAAACGGAGATCAAACGGATACCATTTACGAACTTATGGACAAGCAAATGACTTTTGAACAAGCGCTTAGAACCCGTGAGTTTGAAGACGATAGACCCAATTTTACCCCAAGAATTTCGGGTATTATTCACCGTGAAAACGGCGATATGAATTACGCAATGTCTATATTAAAGAGTGCGGAGGGTGACGATACGAGTTGTGAGAGATTTACTTACGCTTATTCAAATCCCGTAGCGGGCAGAGCAAAGTTTATCCACACCTACGCGTGTGACGGAAATCCTCTTCCGTCTTTCGAGGGAGAACCAAAAACTTTGGAACTTCCCGACGTGTCTATCGACGAACTCACGGATATTATTTGGAAAAACCTCAACGAGGATAACAAAGTTTCGCTTTTTGTAAGATATATAGATATCGCAAGCGGAGAAACTCAAACAAGAATAGTAAATAAAAACGTTTAAGGAGTAAAAAATGAAAGAATTTGCATTAAAGTACGGTTGTAACCCTAATCAAAAACCTTCAAGAATATATATGGCAGACGGAAGCGAACTTCCCGTTGAAATTTTAAACGGAAGACCGGGATATATCAATTTCCTTGACGCTTTCAACTCTTGGCAACTTGTAAAAGAACTTAAAGAGGCAACGGGAATGGTTTGCGCAACGAGTTTCAAGCACGTTTCACCCACTTCCGCAGCAGTAGGAAAAGTTCTTTCGGAAAAATTAAAGAAATCATGTTTCGTTGACGATATCGAAGGTCTTGACGATTCTCCTCTTGCATGCGCTTACGCAAGAGCAAGAGGTACTGATAGAATGTCTTCGTTTGGCGATTGGATTGCCCTTTCGGACGAATGTGACGTAACTACGGCAAAAATTATTGCCCGTGAAGTAAGCGACGGCGTAATTGCTCCTTCTTATTCAAAAGAGGCGCTTGAAATTCTTTGCGCTAAGAGAAAAGGAACTTACAACGTAGTTAAAATCGACCCGAATTTTGTTCCTGCTGAAATCGAAACCAAACAAGTTTACGGTATTACTTTCGAGCAAGGAAGAAATAATTTCAAGATTAATAAAGAACTTCTTTCAAATATCGTAACAGCAAACAAAGATATGCCCGAAGAAAAGGCAATAGATCTTATAATTTCGCTTATCACCTTAAAATACACTCAATCTAACTCGGTATGTTTTGCAACCGACGGACAGGCAATTGGCGTAGGCGCAGGACAGCAGTCGAGAATTCACTGTACCCGTCTTGCAGCGCAAAAGGCTGACCTTTGGCATTTAAGAATGCACGATAAGGTATTAGGTCTTCAATTTGCCGAGGGTGTAGGCAGACCGGAAAAGAATAATATAATAGACATTTATCTTTCGGACGACTGTGACGAAGTATTAGCAGAAGGCAAGTGGCAACAGTATTTTGCCGTAAAACCCGAAGAATTTACGAGAGAAGAAAAATCGGCTTACTTAAAAACCATTTCGGGTGTATCGCTTGGCTCGGACGCATTCTTCCCATTCTCCGATAATATAGAAAGAGCATTTAGAAGCGGTGTAAGTTACGTAGCAGAACCCGGTGGTTCAGTTCGTGACGATTTAGTAATTCAAGCAGCGGATGACCACGGAATGGTAATGGCATTTACTGGGATGAGGTTGTTCCACCACTAATTTTTAAAGGCTTATAAACGGCGCAATACTGCGTTTCTGTAAAATGCTCTCGACTGGGATGACCGATAAGGTCTATCCCATCCGATATCATTTTACGAGCCTTGTCTTGCTTGTTTCTAATCCTTTATTTAAAGGCTTATAAACTTCGGTATGCGTCGTTACTGCCTTAGGTTTTCGACCACAATGACCAACAAGGTCTATTGTGTCCGCCAACCTAAGTCGAGCCTTGCCTGCCTCGTTTCTAATCCTTTAAACTGTACTTGAACAAGGTGGCGGTAGCAATTAGGATGCAACGTCACGTTGCCTTTTCAAAGAAAATCTTTTGATGAACAAAATCTTTTCTTTGAGTTTTAGTGCGCTATATGAACTATGGCGGTAGCAATCAGGATGCAACGTCACGTTGCCTTTTCAAAGAAAATCTTTTGATGAACAAAATCTTTTCTTTGAGTTTTAGTGCGCTATATGAACTGTGGCGGTAGTAAATCGAGTGGAGCGTCACGCTCCCAACGTCACGTTGCCCAAAAGATAATTATATAAGGAGAACGTAAATGAATTTTTTTGAAGAACTTGAAAATTTTGATAAAGAAGTCCATGACGCATGTATGTGCGAACTTAAAAGGCAGAGGGATAACATTGAACTTATTGCATCTGAAAATATAGTTTCAAAAGGCGTTCTTCTTGCAGCGGGAACGGTTCTTACCAACAAATACGCCGAAGGTTTTCCTGCGCATAGATATTACGGCGGATGCGAATACGTAGACGTCGTTGAAAATATTGCAAGAGACAGGGCTAAAAAACTTTTTGGCGCTGAACACGCAAACGTTCAACCTCACTCGGGCGCAAGCGCAAACCTTGCCGTTTGTTTTGCTTTATTAAATCCGGGTGACACCATTATGGGTTTAAGTCTTGCTCACGGCGGTCATTTAACTCACGGCTCGCCTGTAAACATTTCAGGTAAATATTTCAACATAGTACCTTACTCGGTCGACAGCGAAAGTGAAACCTTAAATTACGACGAAATGAGAAGGGTAGCGATAGAGAACAAGCCCAAACTCATTATAGCGGGAGCGAGCGCTTATTCAAGGGCGATTGACTTTGCTAAAATAAGAGAGATTGCCGACGAGGTAGGAGCGTACTATATGGTCGATATGGCGCATATAGCGGGACTTGTTGCCGCAGGACTTCACGAAAGCCCCGTTCCTTACGCAGACGTAGTTACGACGACGACTCACAAGACGTTAAGAGGTCCTCGAGGCGGAATGATTTTATGTAAGGAAAAATTTGCTAAGCAAATAGATAAGGCGGTATTCCCCGGTACTCAAGGCGGTCCGTTAATGCATATTATCGCAGCGAAAGCGGTTGCGCTTGGAGAGGCTTTAACCGACCAATTTAAAGAATATCAAAGACAAATTTTAAAAAATGCGCAAGCCCTTTGCACCGCTATGAAAGAAGAGGGATTCCGTATAGTTTCAAACGGAACGGACAACCATCTTTTACTCGTAGATTTAAGAAATTTCGGTGTTACGGGCAAGGACTTCGAAAAAAGACTTGACGAAGTACATATCACGGCAAATAAAAACACTATTCCAAACGACCCCGAATCTCCGTTTGTTACGAGCGGTATAAGATTAGGCACTCCCGCCGTCACGACGAGAGGTTTTAAGGAAGAAGAAATGAAAATTATAGCAAAGTGGCTTAAACTTATAGCCGTAGACTTTGAGGCTAACAAGGAAACGGTAAGAAAGGAAGTAGCAGCCCTTTGCGCAAAATTCCCCATATACGAATAAAAGGAGAATAGTTTTGAAAATACTCGTTATAGGCGGAGGCGGAAGAGAACACGCCGTAATTAAAGCCTTAAAGAAAAACAAAGACGTTGAAAAAATTTATGCGCTCCCCGGAAACGGCGGTATTGCCGTTGATGCGGAGTGTGTTCAAATCGGTGCAAAAGACAAAGAAAAAATCGTTGAATTTGCAGTTGAAAATAAAATAGATTATGCGGTAGTAACCCCTGACGACCCACTCGTATTGGGCGTTGTCGACGCATTAAACGAAAAGAATATTCCATGTTTTGGACCGAATAAATCGGCGGCTATAATAGAAGGTAGCAAGGCGTTTTCAAAAGACCTTATGAAAAAATACGGTATACCGACCGCTACCTACGAAATTTTTGACAATCAAGAAAAAGCAATAGAATATTTAAAAACTCAAAAATTCCCAATAGTCGTAAAAGCCGACGGATTAGCGCTTGGAAAAGGCGTTATAATTGCTCAAAACTATGACGAGGCGGTAGATGCCGTTAAGTCTATGATGAGCGATAAAGTTTTCGGCGCAAGTGGCGATAACGTTGTTATAGAGGAGTTTTTGGTGGGTCCTGAGGTTTCGGTACTTGCATTTACCGACGGAAAAGTAGTAAAGCCTATGGTGTCTTCAATGGACCACAAGAGAGCCAAAGACAACGACGAGGGGTTAAATACCGGCGGTATGGGTACTATTGCTCCAAACCCCTATTACAGTCAAGAGATTGCAAAGATTTGCGAAGAAAAGATTTTTATTCCTACGATAAAGGCAATGAACGAAGAGGGCAGAACTTTTAAGGGTTGTTTGTATTTCGGTCTTATGATAACCGAGGACGGACCTAAGGTTATAGAGTATAACTGTAGATTCGGCGATCCCGAAACCCAAGTGGTACTTCCTCTTTTAGAGAGCGACCTTTTAACCGTTATGCAAGCGGTAACCGAGGAAAGACTTGAAGAAGTTGAAGTTAAATTCAGTAACAAAAGCGCTTGCTGTGTAATTATGGCGTCAAACGGATATCCGTCGTCGTACGGCAAGGGCTATGAGATAAATATTCCAAGCGAAGTTGAAGATTCCGTCTACGTAGCGGGCGCAACCGATTTGGGCGGAAAACTCGTGACGAGCGGAGGAAGAGTTTTAGGTGTAACCGCCGTTGAAGACAATTTAAAAACGGCTATTTCATCAGCATACGAAAAGGTACAAAAAATAACGTTTGAAAATGCGTATTACCGCAAAGACATAGGACAAAGAGCGTTAAAGGCTCTAACGGAGGACAACTGATGGTTTACAGAATTTTCGTAGAAAAAAAGCAAGGTCTTACTCACGAAGCGACGTCGCTTTATAACGAACTCGTTAATTTATTGGGTATAAAAAACCTTAAAGGCGTAAGAATTTTAAACCGTTACGACGCGGAGAATATTAGTGAAGAACTCTTCAATAAGTCGATTAACACCGTTTTTTCGGAACCTCAATTAGATATAGCAACCCAAACCCCCGACCTTTCGGGCGGAGTTGTTTTTGCCGTTGAATACCTTCCCGGTCAATTCGACCAAAGAGCGGACAGCGCCGCGCAGTGTATTCAAATTGCTTCGTGCGGAGAAAGACCTATTATCCGTTCCGCAAAGGTTTACGTTTTAAGCGGAGAGCTAACAAACGGCGATATCGAGGCTATTAAAAAGTACGTAATCAACCCCGTAGAGGCAAGAGAGGCAAGCCTTGATAAGCCACAAACTTTAGTAATGGCTTACGATATTCCCGAAAGCGTTGCAATTTTAGACGGATTTATTGATTTAGATAAAGACGGTCTTAACGAATTTATAAAGAAAAACGGTTTAGCGATGGATATCGACGATATAACTTTTTGCCAAAGTTATTTCCGTACCGAAAAGAGAAATCCAACTATAACCGAAATAAAAATGATAGATACTTATTGGTCTGACCACTGTAGACATACTACTTTCTTAACGACTATAGATAGCGTTAAATTTGAAGACCAATTACTTGAAAATGCATATAACGAATACGTAAACGCCAGAAAAGAACTCGGCAGAACGAAACCGATAAATCTTATGGACGTTGCGACGTTAGCCGTTAGATATTTAAAGAAAGCGGGTAAACTCGATAAACTTGACGAGTCGGAAGAAATAAATGCTTGTACGGTTAAAATCGAGGTAGAGGCGGACGGAAAGAAAGAGCCTTGGCTTTTACTTTTCAAAAACGAAACTCACAACCACCCGACCGAAATCGAGCCTTTTGGCGGTGCTGCAACCTGTATCGGCGGTGCGATAAGAGATCCTCTTTCTGGTAGATCTTACGTATATGCGGCAATGAGAGTTACGGGTGCGGCAAACCCATTAAAGCCGATAGACGAAACTATAAAGGGAAAACTTCCTCAAAGAAAAATAGTACAAACGGCGGCGGCAGGATATTCTTCATACGGTAACCAAATAGGTCTTGCAACCGGTATGGTAAATGAAATCTACCACGAAGGATACGCCGCAAAACGTATGGAAATAGGTGCGGTAATAGCAGCCGCTCCCCAAGAAAACGTTAGAAGAGAACGTCCCGAAGACGGGGATATAGTAATTCTTTTAGGCGGTAGAACGGGTAGAGACGGTTGTGGCGGAGCAACGGGCTCGTCCAAAAAACACACCGTATCTTCACTTGAAACTTGCGGTGCTGAAGTACAAAAGGGTAACGCGCCTGAAGAGAGAAAACTTCAAAGATTATTTAGAAATCCCGAGGCAAGCAAACTCATAAAACGTTGTAACGACTTTGGCGCAGGCGGTGTGTCGGTTGCGGTAGGCGAACTTGCCGACGGACTTGATATAGACCTTAACGCAGTACCTAAAAAATACGAAGGTTTAGACGGTACTGAACTTGCAATAAGCGAATCGCAAGAGCGTATGGCGGTAGTCGTAGAGGCAAAAGACGTTGAAAAATTTATGCAACTTGCTCTTTTAGAGAACTTAGAGGCAACCGTAGTTGCAAAGGTAACCGAAGAGCCAAGACTTAGAATGCATTGGAACGGCAAGACTATCGTAGATATTTCGAGAGAATTTTTAAATTCTAACGGAGCGGAAAAGCATATAGACGTAGAAGTTAAAAAGCCTCAGCCGTACGAGAGAAAAGTAACGGGCACTTTTGAAGAAAATTATATTGCGCTTGCAAACGACCTTAACGTTTGTTCAACGAGAGGTCTTTCAGAGAGATTTGACTCGACCATAGGCGCGGGAACGGTACTTATGCCGTTTGGCGGTAAAAACCAACTTACCCCAATTCAAGCAATGGTACATAAAATCTCTATGGAGAAAAAGCATACCGACGACTGTTCGTATATGTCTTGGGGTTATAACCCGTTCATATCGGAAAAGAGCCCATATCACGGCGCGTATCTTGCCGTTGTTGAAAGTGTTTCTAAACTTATCGCGACGGGCGCTGAATTTAAAGACGTATATTTGACTTTCCAAGAATATTTTGAAAGACTTAACAAAGACGCCGTTAGATGGGGTAAACCCTTATCCGCTCTTCTCGGAGCGTTTAAAGCCCAACTCGATTACGGTATAGGTTCAATCGGCGGAAAGGACTCTATGAGCGGTTCTTTTGAAGATTTAGACGTTCCCCCAACCCTCGTATCTTTCGCTGTTACGACGGGTAAAGGCGACGAGGTTATTTCAAACGAATTCAAAAAGTCGGGTAGTAAAGTGTATCTTATAACTCCCGATTACGACCAAAACGGACTTCCCGTTGCCGACAGCCAAAAAGCCGTATACGATAGAGTTACTAAGTGGATGAGAGCGGGTAAAGTTCTCTCTTGCTGGACTCCCACTTACGGTGGCGTAGCCGAAGGCGTTCTTAAAATGTGTATGGGTAACGGCTTTGGTTTTGAATATGCAAAAGAGATTAATAACGATACCGTATTTGGATATAATTACGGCTCGTTCATAATTGAAACCGACGGAGAATTAGACGCTACTTATATAGGTACGGTAACTGAAACTCCTTATATAACGAAAGATAATGAAAAGATTTGTCTTTCAGCCCTTTGTAAAGATTACGAGGCTAAACTTGAAAGTGTATTCCCCGTAAAAGAAAACGGCGGAAAAACCTACGAAAATTTCTCGTATAGCGCAACTGAAAGAGTTGCTCCTAAGATTAAAGTTGCCCGTCCTAAGGTGCTTATTCCCGTATTCCCCGGCACTAACTGTGAATTTGATACGGCAAAAGTAATGGAAGACGCAGGCGCAGAAAGTGAAATTTTCGTCGTTAACAACTTAACTCAAGACGGAATTCAAAGAAGTGTAGACGAGTTTGCTAAAAAACTTAGAGAGTCGCAAATTGTATTCGTACCGGGCGGATTCTCGGGCGGTGACGAACCTGACGGATCGGGTAAGTTTATAATGGCGTTCTTTAGAAACTTTGCCGTAAAAGAAGAGATTGAAAACTTGCTTGAAAAACGCGACGGTCTTATGGCTGGTATTTGTAACGGATTCCAAGCCCTCGTTAAGTTGGGACTCGTTCCTTACGGTAAAATAGTAGACGCGGATGAAAAGAATCCTACTTTGACCTATAATACTATATCCCGTCACCAATCCAAACTTGTAAGAATAAGAATAGCGTCGAACAAGTCGCCTTGGCTTTCGGCAACTAACGTCGGCGACGTTTATACAGTTCCGATTTCTCACGGAGAGGGTAGATTTTTAGCCGACGACGAAACTGTTAAAATCCTTGCGTCAAACGGACAAATTGCAACTCAATACGTAGACTTTGACGGTAACGCAACTTCTAATATCCGTTTCAACCCCAACGATTCCGTATACGCAATAGAGGGTATAACCTCTCCCGACGGAAGAGTTTTCGGTAAGATGGGACACAGTGAAAGAATAGGCAGAAACCTTTATAAAAACGTAACCGGCGAATTTGATATGAAGATGTTTGAAAGCGCGGTTAAATATTTTAAAAAATGAAATTAAATTTTGGAGAATATAGAAAATGGCATATTTAAGTGATATTGAAATTGCACAGGCAACCTCTATGAAACCCATTACCGAAATTGCAAAGGTAGTAGGAATTCAAGACGATTACCTTGAGCCGTACGGCAAATATAAAGCAAAAATCGACTATAACGTACTCGGTACGACGGGTAGAAAAAACGGTAAACTCGTTTTAGTTACCGCAATCACCCCAACTCCTGCAGGCGAAGGAAAAACCACTACCACGATAGGTCTTGCAGACGGACTTAGAAAGATTGGTAAAAATTCCGTTGTTGCTCTCCGTGAGCCTTCTTTAGGACCTGTTTTCGGTGTTAAAGGCGGTGCAGCGGGCGGTGGATACGCTCAAGTCGTTCCTATGGAAGATATTAACCTTCACTTTACTGGCGACTTCCACGCAATAGGCGCTGCAAACAACTTGCTTGCAGCAATGCTCGACAACCACATTTATCAAGGCAATAAGTTAAATATCGACCCAAGAAGAATTACTTGGAGAAGATGTGTTGATATGAACGACAGACAACTTCGTTTCGTTACCGACGGTCTTGGCGGAAGAGTAAACGGCGTTCCAAGAGAAGACGGATACGATATTACCGTTGCGTCTGAAATTATGGCTGTATTCTGCTTAGCAAGCGATATTAACGACTTAAAAGCAAGACTTTCGAGAATAGTAGTAGGTTACACTTACGACGAACAACCCGTAACCGCAGGTCAACTTAACGCAGTAGGCGCAATGGCAGCCCTTTTAAAGGACGCGTTAAAACCCAACCTCGTACAGACTTTAGAGGGAACTCCTGCATTCGTTCACGGCGGACCTTTCGCTAATATTGCTCACGGCTGTAACTCTGTTATCGCAACTAAAATGGCAATGGAATTTGGCGATTACGCTATTACCGAGGCAGGCTTTGGCGCTGACCTTGGCGCGGAAAAATTCCTTGATATCAAGTGTAGATACGCAGGTCTTAATCCCGACGCAGTCGTAATGGTAGCAACCGTTAGAGCGTTAAAGATGCATGGCGGTATGCTTAAAACTGAACTTGGCAACGAAAACCTTGAAGCGCTTGAAAAGGGTATTCCTAACCTTCTTCGCCACGTTTCAAATATTAAAAACGTATATAAACTTCCTTGCGTAGTAGCAGTAAACAGATTCCCGACCGATACGGATGCGGAAATTAACCTCGTTATTGAAAAATGTAAGACTCTCGGCGTAAACGTAGTTCTTTCTACCGTTTGGGCTGACGGTGGCGAGGGTGGAAAGGCTATGGCTGAGGCTGTCGTAAAACTTTGCGAAGAGAAAAACGATTTCACTTTCAGTTACGAACTTGACGAAACTATCGAAAAGAAAATTGAAAACGTTGTAACCAAAGTTTACGGAGGAAAGGGTGTAAACTTTACCCCTGCTGCGCAAAAGCAAATAGCAACCTTAAAGGCTCTCGGTTACGATAAAATTCCCGTTTGTATGGCAAAAACTCAATACAGTTTCTCGGATGACGCGTCTAAACTCGGCGCACCCGAAGATTTCGTTGTAACCGTAAGAAACGTAAAAGTTTCCGCAGGCGCAGGCTTTATCGTCGTTTTAACTGGCGATATTATGACTATGCCCGGACTTCCAAAAGTTCCCGCCGCTGAAAAAATCGACGTTGACGCAAGCGGTAAGATTTCAGGTTTATTCTAAAAATATTGACAAGCACCTTATTTTAAGGCGCTTGTCATTTGCATAATTTGATATAAAAGGAGAAAGATAAAAATGGCAAAATTTATCAATGAACCATCACATACTTTTAACGAATACTTACTTATTCCCGGTTATTCTTCTGCAGAATGTGTGCCTGCTAACGTAAGTTTAAAAACTCCTCTCGTAAAATTTAAGAAAGGAGAAAAACCCGCAATAGAAATGAATATCCCTATGGTATCGGCAATTATGCAATCGGTATCGGGCGATAGACTTGCCGTTGCTCTTGCAACCGAGGGTGGAGTATCTTTTATTTACGGTTCGCAATCAATAGAATCTCAAGCCGCAATGGTAAAAAGAGCAAAAAGCCATAAGGCAGGTTTTGTAAAGAGTGATTCTAACGTCCGTCCCGACACTACTTTAGCAGAAGTAGTTGCTTTAAAAGAAAAGACGGGACATTCTACTATTGCCGTTACCGAAGACGGAACCGCAGACGGTAAACTTTTAGGCGTTGTAACGGGTAGAGATTATAGAGTTTCCCGTATGTCGCTTGATACTAAAGTTAAAGAGTTTATGACCCCGTTTGAAAAACTCGTTTGGGCAAAAGAGGGTACTACTTTAAAAGAGGCTAACGATATTATTTGGGATCATAAATTAAACTCTTTACCTATCGTTAGCGAAGACCAAAAACTTTGTTATTTCGTATTTAGAAAGGACTATGATACTCACAAACAAAACCCCAACGAACTTTTAGATTCATCAAAGAGATACGTTGTAGGCGCTGGTATAAACACAAGAGATTACGCAGAGAGAGTCCCTGCATTAGTTGAGGCAGGTGTTGACGTCGTATGTATTGACTCTTCCGAAGGTTTTTCGGAATGGCAAAAGCGTACGATTGCTTGGATAAGAGAAAAATACGGCGATACCGTAAAAGTCGGAGCAGGAAACGTCGTTGACGCTGACGGATTTAGATTTTTAGCAGACTGCGGTGCAGACTTTATTAAAGTCGGTATCGGTGGCGGTTCTATTTGTATTACCCGTGAAACAAAGGGTATCGGTCGCGGACAGGCGACTGCGCTTATCGAGGTTTGCGCTGAAAGAGATAGATATTTTGAAGAAACGGGCGTTTATATTCCCGTATGTTCGGACGGCGGTATAGTTTACGACCATCACATCACACTTTCGCTTGCAATGGGCGCGGATTTCGTAATGCTCGGCAGATATTTTGCAAGATTTGACGAAAGTCCCTCTAACAAGGTTGCAATCGGCGGTACTTATTATAAAGAATACTGGGGCGAAGGCTCGGCAAGAGCAAGAAACTGGCAAAGATACGACCTTGGCGGAGATAAGAAACTTTCTTTTGAAGAGGGTGTTGATTCTTACGTACCGTACGCAGGACCGCTTAAAGACAACGTTGCTTTAACTCTTGCAAAGGTAAAATCAACGATGTGTAACTGTGGAGCGCTTTCAATTCCCGAACTTCAAGAAAAGGCAGTTCTTACCCTCGTTTCGGCGACGAGTATAGTCGAGGGCGGAGCGCATGACGTAATACAAAAAGATAAGACAAACCCGATAAAGTAGGGCTATAAGCCCGTTAATCGCCATTTTGCGATAGATAAGCATTTGGCGAGAATGTTTAATTTGAAAAATTTTTAATTCGGAGGACAAATATATGCAAACTAACAAACGTCCTGACGATATGCAGAGGATAACTACAAAAGAACTTGCCGATGCATTTATCGCCGAACAAGTACAAGAAGTAAGAAAACAAGTTGGCGACAAAAAGGTTTTACTCGCTCTTTCGGGTGGAGTAGACTCTTCAGTCGTTGCAGCTCTTCTAATTAAGGCTATCGGCAAACAACTTATATGTGTACACGTAAATCACGGACTTATGCGTAAAAACGAGTCTGAAAACGTAGTTGAGATTTTTAGAAATCAACTTGACGCAAACCTCGTATACGTAGATGCGACCGATAGATTTTTAGATCTTTTAGCAGGTGTTTCAGACCCTGAAACGAAGAGAAAGATTATAGGAAAAGAATTTATTAACGTGTTTGCCGACGAGGCAAGAAAGGTTGACGGAGTCGAATTTTTAGCGCAAGGAACTATTTATCCCGATATATTAGAGAGCATAAAACAAGCAGAGGGTAAAAAGGCAGTAAAATCCCATCACAACGTAGGCGGACTTCCCGACGACCTTCAATTTTCTCTCGTAGAGCCTATTAAACTTTTATTTAAGGATGAGGTAAGAGTAGTTGGCGAGGCGTTAGGGCTTCCTCACGGTATGGTTTACCGTCAGCCATTCCCCGGACCGGGACTTGGCGTAAGATGTTTGGGCGCAATTACTCGCGATAGACTTCACGCTCTCCGCGAGGCGGACGCAATACTTCGTGACGAATTTGACAAATGCGGTCTTGCTGAAAAGGTATGGCAGTATTTCGTTGTAATTCCCGATATAAAGAGCGTAGGCGTTAAAGACGACAGCCGTTACGAGGGTTGGCCTGCAATTATCCGCGCCGTAAACACGAAAGACGCTATGAGCGCGACTATCGAAGAGATTCCTTATTCTGTATTAGCAAAAATAACCAGCCGTATCGTTACCGAAGTCGAGGGCATAAACAGAGTATTATACGATATTACTCCTAAGCCCACGGGAACGATTGAATGGGAATAATCAACGAAATCACGCAAAGCCTTATAAACAGCGGATTTTTGGTTTTCAAAAACGGAAAATGATACCGGTTTGATACCTTTTGATTATCCTGATACAATAAAATAGGAGAAAAGCCTCTCTTATTTGAACGCTTAAAGTTCAAGTAAGAGGGGCTTTTTGTATGCAAATTATGTATCAATTAGGTTGCTTTCGGTT
>SVIB01000004.1 GCA_015055505.1 Clostridiales bacterium | reverse complement strand
TTGCCCAACCGCCGTTGTCGGTCACAGTCGCACCCCCCGTATGCGAATACATTTGTCCAACTTCGTACACGTCAACAACAGGTTCTTCGGGTTCTTCCGTTTGATCCGTACTGTATTTAAGTGCACCGTTAGTATACGTTACCGTAGTTTCGGTAATTTCAAACATTTGCGTTTCGTCACTCGTGCACTTGAATATACCGCTAACCGTAAATACGTCGCCATCTTGTACGTGAAGTACGCCAATCGTAGTCCAAGGAGCAAATTTCATATAGTGGTCGGCTTCGTTTACTTTTACGATCATTCCTTGACCGACTACTGCAACTGAAGTAGTTTCGCCGTTTCTCGTAAGTTTAACGTTGTCTACGCTCGTTGCTCCGTATTCTATAGACCAATCACTGTTATATTTTGCATCGTTTGCGTTCGTCCTGAAGTAGAATGCAAATTCACTGTCGGTATTGTTGCCGATACCCGTTTCGTGCTTGAGCATTTGTCCTGCTTGGTATACGGTAGGTTCTACAACAGGTTCGTTATAAGTAACGGTAACAATGTAATCACCTACAGTATCAATGTTTTCTACTGAAAGCGCTATCATATAATTACCTACGGCAAGAGTCAATGTTCCAGTACCGAGTATTTCACTACCATCAGCATTTGCAACGGCAACAACAAAGTGTTCGCTTTCAAACGTATACGATCCTGCCGTTTCAACAGTAAACATAGAGATAATTCCACCAAAAGAAATATCGTTATCTGTAACGGTTACTGTGTTATCCCCAAGGCTTAATTGTACAAATGTGGGGTCTTCCGCTTTTGCTTTGTTAGAATTTAACGTAGCAAAACTTGCGCCCACAAATAAGCACGTAATAAGCGCTAAAATAGGGATGAGTAATTTACTCTTTCTCATAATTTTCCTCCAATTTTTTATTTTATTTACACGGCGAAAGGAAAACCCGAACGCCGTAAAATATAAAGTTATAAACTTGTTAAAGGTTCTTTTTAGACTCAACAACAAATCGTGTGCGACACCCTGTCTCGGCAACGTAAGGATAATTTGTTTTATTTATATAGACACCTCATCCACCGCAAGCGGTCCCCCTTCCCCTCAAGGGGAAGGCTTAGGGGTTTTGCGCTTACTCAGCCCTCAAGGGGAAGGCTTAGGGTTTTGCTCTTACTCAGCCCTCAAGGGGAAGGCTTAGGGGTTTTGCGCTTACTCAGCCCTCAAGGGGAAGGCTTAGGGTTTTGCGCTTACTCAGCCCTCAAGGGGAAGGCTTTAGTGTTATTTTAAACCTAACGTAAACGTCGACGTGCCCGAAGATGCTTGATATTGTCCGTCGTTTCTTGCTGTTACCGTAACAACGTAATCGCCAAATACTACTTCGTCAAAAACATATTTAGTGTCAAATACTACGGTATCAACGACCTTTTCACCGTCACGGGTAATTACTACTTCGTATGCGTAAGCGTTTTCTACGGCATTCCAAGAAACAGAATTATCCTCCTTTTCAAAGCCGTTTACGGTTACCGTACCAAGATTTCCTTGAGCCTTTACGGGGATAACGAACGCGCCGTCCCATGCCGCTACGTTGAGAGTTAAAGCGTTGTCTGTTAATGCTTGATAAGTCTTAACTCCCTTGTTGATAATCCATGCGCCCACGTAACCGCTGTCAAAGGTTAATTTTACATTAAATGCCACGTTCGTATATGCAAGATTTACGTAGTATTGATCAGTGGTAATGTTTGAACCAAATAGTCCTTGCGTGTTCACTGCGCTACCCGCGTTGGTTATCATAAACGCGTTGTTGCCGTTTGCGTCTTGGAAAGTACCAACCAAAAGGTCTTTACTGTTGTGCGCAGCATCCTCATTATTACCAGACGTCATATTAACACTCTTAAGCCCGTTTTGGGTATAATCGTAATATTTTACGCCCGTCTTGCTTTCAAGATTTAACATCAATGCGTTTGCCGTATATGTTCCAGCACTGAAACCAGTACCTGGTGTATTCGTCTTATCTCCAAAGTCTAACGCAGTAAAGCCCTTCCAAGCGTAATTTCTATAAATTTCATCCCAAGCGAGATATTCTGCGTTTACACCTGCGATAGTATTGAAAAGCGCCGTCTTTTCAAAGGTGCCGTACTCAACCATCGTGCTCGTATAATTTGTAGTATCGTGCGAAGTGTAGGTATAATGCGTTAAATTCTGCGCGCCGAAAGCCATACCGACTGCCATTTGCCAACGGATTTCCTCTGCCGTAGGCGCCGTATAATGATATTTAGTATCTTCCGTATTATGAGCGCAAGAAAGTAAGGTATACCAGAAAGGTACTCCTTCCGCTTTTGCTTTTGCGGTTGCTACCGCAAGCGTTTCAAAATACGACTTACGAATATATAACGCGTTAGAAGAATTTCTTACAAGCGCATAGTCGTCTAAAGAAATTGATTTATTATCTAATTTATCCGCATAACCGTCCAAATAAGCATCGAAATCGGTAGAACTGTTGCCCGAACGGGGTAAGAAGTTGACGAAGAATTCTAAATCGTTACGGCCAATACTTCCTTTCGAGGCTTTAAACGCTTCTTCAATCGTATTTAAGCCGTCAGCGGTAATCGCGTCCTCATTCGGTTCTTCCCAACCTACAACGCCTACGATTGCAGGGTGAGTTAAATAGTCTTTAGGGATAAACGACTTACTTGTACCGCTATAAGTTTGCGCGTCGTTAATGTTTCCGCTCCACTGAGTGTACGACGAGCCGTTATAACTGCGTGGGTCTACCATCAAAGAAACGCCGTATTCGTACGCCTTGTCAAGCACCGCAAGGAAACTTTCCAAGCTGTCGTGTCCCATAATCGGGTTAACGTGTAATATTAAGTTATAACCTGCGTCTGCAAGTTCTTTAATTTTTGCGGGGTCGGAGAAGTGGTACGAGCCGTTCCATACGCCTACCGAAAGGGTTTCTCCGCTTTCGCTTGCATATACGTAACTTTCGCCGTACTCATCATACTTAAATTTAAACGTCGTTGGGGTGGTTTCTTTATCACCAACTACGGCACAAACTTCAGCCGTATACTCATTATCTTCTGTTAAATCAAAGTCTGAAACGTCTACCAACGTACCGTTTACGACCTGCGCCGAATCTTTTTCCGTAGCCAAATCTTTTATCGTAACTTTGTAGGTGTCAATTTCCGCTAAAGCGTCCCAACTTAAAATTTTACCTTTCAATTTCAAGTTCATAGGTCTTGCGCCTGCTTGGTTTGTAACTTCACAAGTATAAGTTTCACCCATACAGGTTGCCGTAATCGTTGCCGAGCCCGTCTTCAAACCGATAACGTTGCCCTTACCGTCAACTGCAACCGTTTCGGGGTCGCTACTCGACCAAATTACTTCAACGTCTGCCCCTTCGGGAAGCCCCAACGTAAGTTTCACGTTGATAGGATAGCCGTCAAGATAGTTTAACGTGTTTTTACTAAGTTCAATCGTACCATTATAAGTCGTGCTATCGGCATTACCTAACGAGTTATTCATACCGCGATTAACGAAACCTTGTAACGTTTCGTTATCCTTATACTTTTCATCACAAAGCGCGAGTGAAGAAACTTCAACTAAACTTCTTACGTTTTCGCCTTCGTTAAAGGTTGCGTAAGTATATACGCCGTCTTTAACCGAATATGCGATACCGAAGAATTTGGTGTTCATATTGTTATATTGAATAGTCGTAAGCGAACCACGGACGTAATAAAGTCCTTGCGTCAAGCCGTACTTTTCCGCATCCTCTGCGGTTGCTTGGAAAGGCAACGCTTCCATTGTTGCTATATACGCGCTTTCGCCGAGTTTTTCACGGAGTTGAGTATAGTAATCGCCCGTAATATTCAAAAGAGTTAAATATTCGTTAGGAACAATTAAAACGTGATAGGTTGCGTCCGCATCGTAGGTTGCGCCGATTTCCGCCGTGAAACGGATACCCATTTTATCACTGTTTAATCTTACGCCCGCACCGTCCAACATAGAGAACCCTCTTACGTACTTGAGTTCGCCATTTTTGTACATAACGGTAGTTTCTTCAATATTGAACATTTGCGTTGCGTCTTGGATACACTTGAATACACCGCTAATAGTGAATACGTCGCCGTCTTGTACGGGAAGTACACCCGATACGGTCCAAGGCACAAATTTTATATAGTGGTCGGTTTCGTTGATTTTTACAATCGTACCTTGACCAACTTTTGCAACCGAAGTTGTAACGCCGTTTCTCGTAAGTTTAATATTGTCCACACTCGTTGCGCCGTATTCTATTGACCAATCGCCTTTGTATGCTGCATCGTTTGCGTCCGTTTTGAAATAAAAGCCAAAGCCGTTGCCTTCGTATTCATTCAAGTTGACGCCGTTTTCATGCGAATACATTTGTCCTGCTTCGTAAACTTCGGGGTCGGTGCTAAATGCAAAACGTCCGTTTTTATACGTAAGCGTCGTTTCCGTAATATTAATAATCGCGTTGCTTGCAGGATGTATAAATTGACCGCTAACCGTCAATACGTCGCCGTCCACAAAATCACGTCCGCAGGAAAGCGTCCAAGCCTCAGCCTTGAAACAGTATTCATTTTCGCCAAATTTAACGATAAGACCTTGACCTAAATTAGCAACCGAAGTCGTTTCGCCGTTTCTCGTAAGTTTTACGTTATCCACTGTCGTTGCTTGATATTCTAATGACCAGTCCGCATTGTAAGGCGCGTTGTTTTCATCCGTTATAAAATGAATTGCCCAACCGCCGTTTAGGGTCACAGTCGCACCCGACGTATGCGAATACATTTGTCCTACTTCGTGAACTTCAGGGTCGGTGCTGTATTTAAGAGCGCCTTTCGTGTACGTTACCGTAGTTTCGGTAATTTCAAACATTTGCGTTGCATCGCTCGTGCACTTGAACGTACCGCTAATCGTAAATACGTCCCCCTCTTGTACGGGAAGCACGCCCGACGTCGTCCAGGGCACAAATTTCATATAGTGGTCAATTTCGTTCAATCTTACAATTGTACCTTGACCAACCACTGCAACGGAAGTCGTTTCGCCGTCTCTCGTAAGCTTAATATTGTCCACGCTCGTTGCGCCGTATTCTACGTTCCAATCACCGTTTCCGTGGAGCGCATCGTTTGCGTCCGTTTTGAAATAAAAGCCAAAGCCTTTTTCACCGCCGCCGTTTTCATCTGCTTTGATGCCGTTTTCGTGCGTATACATCGGACCTGCCTCGTGTACAACGGGATCAGTGCTGTATTTAAGAGTGCCGTTAGTATACGTTACCGCAGTTTCGGTAATCTTAAACATTTGCAAGTCGTTACTTGTACACTTGAACGTACCGCTAACCGTAAATACGTCGCCCTCTTGTACGGGAAGTACGCCCGACGTCGTCCAGGGCACAAATTTCATATAGTGGTCAATTTCGTTCAATCTTACAATTGTACCTTGACCAACCACTGCAACGGAAGTCGTTACGCCGTCTCTCGTGAGTTTAATATTGTCAACGCTCGTTGCTCCGTATTCTATATTCCAGTCGCCGTTACCATGAAGCGCTTCGTTTGCGTCCGTCTTGAAGTAGAAGCCAAAGCCTTTTTCACCGCCGCCGTTTTCATCTGCTTTGATGCCGCTTTCGTGCGCATACATTTGCCCTGCTTCGTATACGGTAGGCGTAGAGAACGTGTAGACACCGCCCGAATAGGTAACTTTTGTTTCCTCAATATTAACCGTAACTCTCTTAAACGTATTTCCTACGAATGCACCGCTAATCGTCAATACGTCGCCGTCTTTTAAGGGGAAATAAGTACCGTTCATCCAACCTTCGGTTTTGAAATAGTAGTCCGTTGCACTGGTTTTTACAACCGTACCTGCTCCCGTATTGCCTACGGAAACAGTTTCTCCGCCTCTCGTAAGTTTTACGTTGTCCGCCGAGGTAGGCGCATATTCTACCGACCAATTACTATCGTATGCCGTGCCGTTATCTTCCATCGTAAAATAGAAACCTGTACCGTCGTTTTTGCCGCCGTTCGTGTGCGAAGACATAGGTTTTGCTTCGGCGCTCATATCCGTGCTGAACGTAAACGCATCGCCCGAATAGGTGATAACGGTTTCCTCAAAGTTAATATACGTACTGTCTTTATAGAACCAACCGCTGACCGTAACTACGTCCCCGTCTTGCAAAGGGGCATAGTTACTAGTTGTATGACTTTCAATCTTAAGATAATAATCTCTTTCCGACGTTTTTACAACCGTGCCCGCGTCCTTATTTGCAACCGACACAGTTTCTCCGCCACGGGTAATTTTAATATTGTCAGCCAAAACAGGCTTATATTCTACGCTCCAATCGGAATTGGAAGGAGCTCCCTTAACAGCTATCGTAGAAAGATAAATACCGTTTGCAGTACTACTCACCGTTGTTGCGTTTGCATACATTTGTCCTGCTTGATAGAAGGTACCTGCAAGAACCGTAGGCGCATTATCCGTCACCGCTACAATTTGTAGCTGTACGTTTTCAAAGGTAATGGTTGCGTCGTTTGCAGCATTATAAAAGCTACCGTTGAGGGTATAGACGTCCCCTACCTGCCAACCGTTGTCATTTACACCAACCGTCCAACTTTCGATGAAATATTCCGTCTCGGTGAATTTTACAAGCGTTTCTGGTTCCGTATTTCCCACGTTTGTCGTTACGCCGTTACGGGTAAGCGTGATTGCGTCCGCGCTCGTCGTTTTATAACGCAGCCCCCAACTACCGTCATAAGGCGCGGCGTTTTCCGTCGCCTTAAAATACATACCGCTTGTAGCCGTTGCAGTATGCGAAGAAACGTTGCTTGCCGTAACCGTTACACTCGTTGCTGCAAAAGCCGTGTTTACGCCTAAAACGGAGTAAACGAATGCACCGCTAAATATAACGGTAAAAAGAGTTAAAACTAAAATCAAAAATTTTCTACTTAACGTCTTCATATTATCACGCCCCCCAGTTTAATCCGTCACCGTAACTGTCGTCTACGTAAGGATCTTCTTCTGACAGTTCGGTAAAGACCGCGTCTTGAAGTATTAACAACTCCAGTTCCGGACTTTGATAAATTGCTTTTTCTTCCAAAAACTTAGCCATTTCTTTCTCCTTGAAAAATTAAGTTTATTTTACATATATTTTTTCAACGTTTCCAGTCTTATACAGTTTAGCGATAAACGAAACGTTTTAACTAAATATTTTTTTGCCGTTAACGTATTTCTTTCGCAAAGGCGAAAGAAAAGGCATGCCTTTCATAATTAGTTTAAATGCAAAACGTTTTTATAAACATTATATAAGTTTTTATAAACATTATATAATTATAAAAGCACCAAAACACGCTTTCAAACGGTAAATTTAAACTGCTATATCAGTGTGGTTTTATCTTAATTGTTTTTTTCGTATAAAACACCTTAAAACATTTTAACAAAAAACCCCACGATTGAGATTTTCAAAAAAATTATATAATAAAGCACCACGAAAGTCAATGCCTTTTTTAAAAAACTGGTATATGTGGTATATTAATATTTTTGGAAAAAGAATTTTCAGCAAGCATTAGCAAGCAGTTTTCTTATAAAATTATTTGATTTTTTAAGTTTTAACCGATTCTTTTTAAGACTTCCCCTTGATAGGAGGCAACGTGACGTTGCATCCTATCTATTAGGGCTCCCGAAAATAATTTTGCGTAGCAAAAAAATTTTTGGGAAAAGGAGCAACCGATTGAAAAGTCTTACCGTTTGGCATTTGACAAACGGTTGACAATAAATCGTGTTGCGACGCCGTGGCGTTGCATCCGAATTGCTACCGCCTCTTATAATCAAAGCGTTATCTTCTTATACTTTAAACTCCTTAAGCGGTTTTACAACTTTTATTTTTGCATATTATATAATTGTAGAATTACCAATATTTAAGGGAAAAAGTGTGATTTTTGCGATTGTCTATTGACAAAAGAATTTAAAGAGCGTATACTGTAAATAAAATTAAAATTTTAAATGGGTTATTATGTCAAAAATGTAAAATTCGAGATTTACCGAACGAAAAACGCCGAATACAAGTTATCCGCGCAACTTTTACGGCACACGGATTATATCCCGTTAAAATTTTGAAACAAAAAACGCCCGAAGAAGCAACGAATTTTCAATTAATCGACTTATACGGCGACTTTTTTGTTTTTTTAAGCAAATTACATAAACGCAAACGAAGTGTTTTTACAGTAGAGAAAACAAATGTAATTATGGTATTATACGAGCAAGAATAAAACGCTAAAGAATCGGTGAGCCTATGAAAAAAGATTTAAAAACAAGACTTGTAAAAAGAAAAATAAAAAAGCCTAACCCTCTTCTTATGACTGTCGTTAGGTGGATTTTAGGTTTTCTAAATAAGCTATATAAAGTAAAATTTGATTACGATTATAATCCAAAGTCGCTAAAAGGCTCTCCTACGATTTTGCTTGCGTCACACTCTTCAAGACTTGAATTTATTTATATGATGTACGGCTTTAAACGTAAGGATATAAATATGGTCGTTGGATATCAAAACGTGTTTTCTAAAGGACTTTACCGCATTTTCTTAGGGCTTGGCGTTATACCAAAATATCTGTATCAGCCAGACGTAACCTGCATAATGGAAATGTTCAAAGTTTTAAAACGAAACGGCGCGCTTGGGCTTTTCCCCGAGGGAATTCAATCTACAAGCGGAAGTACGCATCCAATAAACCCTGCTACGGCACAATTTATCAAGCGTAGCAAAGCAAACGTAGTCGTAGCAACTTCAAAAGGCGCATATTTAGCAACGAACAGATACTCAAAAGACCGCAAAAAGGGTCCTATTAGCGTAAGTTACAGTTTACTTTTTAGCCCTAAGCAGTTAGAAACTCTTAGCGAACAAGAAATTTACCAAGCAATTTTACAAAAAATTAAATACAACGACTTTGAATTTAACAAAGTTGCCCGTAATAAGTACGTTGGTAAAAAATCAAACGCTTACGGAATTGATAAAATACTCTACGTTTGTCCCGAATGTAAAAAAGAATACTCTTTAAGCGTTGAAAACGATACGGTACGTTGCAACGGTTGCGGTTTTAGCGTTAGAGTAAACGAATATTACGACTTAGTTGACTCGACAAGCAGTTCCTGCCCTGCAGATATTGACCGTTGGTACAAATGGCAACGCAAACTCGTTGCTAAAGAGGTTTTAAGTGACAATTTTGAAATGTCAATGAACGGAAGTTTATGCACATTACGTACGGATAAGTTGAAAAAACCGCCTAAAAATAGGAAAATCTTATCCGTAGGGCATGCTAAACTGACGAAAAACGGGCTTTCTTTTAAAGGCTTTATAAACGGAGAAAGCGTAGATTTTGAATTTGAAGCAAAAAACCTTTATTCCCTCACAATTTCCACTAAAGGATATTTGGAATTCTATTACGACAACGATTATTTTATGTTAGTCCCCGATAATCCCAATCAGCACCTTATAAAGTGGACTTTAGCGTCGGAAGAGATTAATACATTATATAACGTTAAGTGGCGACTTGCTTGCGCTGACGTTTACGATTATGACAAAGGAGAAACCAATGAGTAAATCAACAGATTTAAACGTAAAAGTTAAATTCGGTCTTAAAAGTTTTATCACCGTCGTTGCAATTTTGATAGTCGTTTTATTCGTGGTTGGAATTCTTACCTACGTAATACCCGCAGGAAGATACACCATTTATACTACGGATATATCAAAACAAGGCTTACCGTTTTTTGAATACACGACGGACGCAACTTTGAATAAGCAAATAGTAATTGATTCTTTTAAACTTCTTACCGAAGCCGAAAACTCTTCACGCCTTCCCTTTTACCGTTGGCTTACCTCTCCGTTTGAAGCGCTGATATTTGGCAGTAACAGTTCAAATATGATTATGATTATTGCCCTTTTATTAGTTCTTGGCGGTACTTTTAAGGTTTTGGAAGAAAGTGGCGGTCTTGTTTCTCTCGTTAGAGTTATTATGATAAAACTACGCACCAAACGTTTTGCCATAATATGGGTTACGACAGCCGTTATTATGTTATTATCGGCAGTTTTCGGTTTACAAGAGCAATTACTGATTTTATATCCCATATTTGCTATGCTTTGCACTGCCCTCAACTGGTCGCGCTTTACAGCAATTTCTTTCGTTTTGATTGCCTCAGGCGTAGGTTTTACAACTGCAATCACTAACCCGTTGACGATAGGCACGGCATCAATCGCCGCAGGCGTTTCAGTTACCGACGGCTTGTGGTATAGATGTATTATCTTTTGCGTAATGTACGTTATTACCGCAACGTTTTTAACCTATTTAGCAAAACGCGACGAAAAGCACGCTACCGAAAACTTTGACGTTCAAGGATTTATAACCGTTTCAGACCAAACTCACACCGACGACGTGCGTAAATCTAAAATGATTATCGCTCTATTTTCAATAGCTCTTTTATCGGTTATTATCCCTACTTTAATAGACTCGTTACGCTCTCTTGCAATGGTCTTTATGGCGGTTGCGTTTATCATAGGTACCGTTATTATAGGAAGAATTTTATTAGGTTCTTTTAAAAAACTTGGCAAAAGTTTTATCGTTGGCGTAAAAGACGTTCTTCCGTCAATCGTAATCATTATGATTGCTTTCGGTATTACTCATATAGCCCAACAAGGTAATATTTTACATACTATTTTCTATTATTTTTATAATTCGGTATCTAATATTTCTCCTTACGTTGCAGTTATTATCTTATATTTCTTTATTCTTATTATAGAATTCTTTATTCCAAGCGCATCGGCAAAGGCAGTTTTAATTATACCAATGCTTACCCTTGCGCCAATTGAGGGAATGAGTAAAACTATTATCATTTTAACCTATCTGTTTGCCGACGGTTATACAAACGTTTTATATCCAACTTGCGGAACTCTTCTCGTCGGTTTAGGTCTTGCAAACGTAAGTTTTGCAGAGTGGTTTAAAAAGACTATTCTCTTCCAAATTATCTTATTTGCAGTATCGCTTGGATTCTTAATGCTGTCAATATTTATAGGACTTTAAAATCAGTTTATATCAAAAAATGCTTTATCACAAATCGTGATAAAGCATTTTTTTTAACGAATTTTATTTAACCGTTTTTTTGCAGTGGCTTTATTTGTTTATAAACCGTTCTTGTACCGCTCCATATTATATAGAGTGAAACTATTATAGACCCTATAAAGTCTATCCAATATGAAACCACACTTTGGGGAGCGATTAATACCGACAAAAGCGCAATAATTACGCTCATATCGACCAAAGTTTTAGCCCTATACAGTCTTATCTGCACGGCAAAAATTGAGTTAGGCTGAGTTTTATTAAGACGGGTGTATCTAATCCAAAAAATTGAATTAACCGTTCCGCCAAAAACGATTATCGCAAGCGCAGGTATTACGTTTCCCTTATCTGTATGACTTATCAAAAAGGTAAGGATAAGCATAATTATTCCTGCAAAAAGCATCATTAAACCGACGAAAATATTGGCTCGGCGTTCTAACGTTTGCTTTCTCATCTCATCACGTTCGACGTATTTTTGAGTCCTTAAAAAAACTATGAAAGAAATAATAATTGCAAAAAGTTCGGCACTTTTTCGCACGAAGTCTGCAATTTGCGTGGAACTTCTGCCTACGAGAAGCCCAAGACCTACTACCAGCGGACTTGGCGCACTCATAATTATTGCCCATATAAAAGTTTTAGTTCCCAATCTCTTTTCAGTCATAATAGCAAAACTTCTTTCCCCTTAACGTATCTTCATTCGATTATTATATCAAAAAATTAAATATAGTTCAAGTTTTTAACGGATAAAAAATAAGTCCTTACACTTTTAAACACTTATAAAGAAATATATCGGCATCATTAAAGGCATAAAATCGTTAACGAAACAACTACCGCGCTACCCTTATACCTATTGCTCCAGCGATTCTTTAAACGGGTTAATTCAGTGTTAGTTAAACCGCAAAAGAAATGAAAATTTATCAATTAACCGACCTATAGAGGGGTTTTTGCGATTTAGAGGGAATCCAAAAACAGTTCGTTTCCCTCTTTCTTAATTGTTTTCCCACCATTTATTGCTTTCACCGTACGGATCGTCTACAACGTCGTTTTCAGTAGACTCTTCAGTAAAAATGTTTTGACGGTAACACAAAACCTCTACTTCCGCTTTTATATACTCTTTCATAATACCCACCTTTGTTTACGGTTATAAACGCTCGGTGTTTCACTTGCAACTGATAATAAACCTATTTCCGTTTGTTCGCTTTGCGTATCCGCTTGCGCCGATACGAACTGAGTTACGGTCAAATCCGTTACCGTCGCTTTTCCGCTACCTAAAATATCCACAATAGCAAATTGGGTAGGCGCGCCCGTCAAATATCCCAAGCCGACGTAACTTCCACTATTGACTCTTACTATAACTTCTCCGTCTTTTAAGACCGATAGTTTAAAATAATTATAATTACCGCCTATTTCAATGCTTTTTACTTTGTTATTTCCGTTATAAAGTGCAATTTGATTTGCATTTATCCGTAGATAGTCCGCCGTCGTTTGATTTTTATATAACACGATAGCCAAATCTTTATATCCGTTAAAAGAGCAAGAAAATTCGCCGACCATAACAGCCATACTTGAAGAAATACCGCTAAAATCTCCTACCGTTTTAGATTTTACACTCCTTTTATCCAACGCATCTAAAACGCAGTCAACCCCTTTTCCTTCTTCAATTAAACTGTCAAAATATTCTTCTTCATTTACGTCCGTTGTTTGTTCTATATTCTCTAAACAACCTACGTTATCGGTGAAAAGTTCACTTTCCCCGCCTGTAAATGAGTCCGTATAAACGGTATCTTCCGTCGTTGTAATGGATAAATTATCCACGTAAATACGCCATTTCCCCACCGTTTTAGGTTGCGCTGACAACGCAAAGTATACGGTTGACGATAACGCCGTGTACTTTTGGGTCAAGTAGGATTCGTTTGTCCCCGTTTTATTGACAGATAAAGTCCAATTCTTTTCGCTTACGGTATAAGTTAGCGTTACCCATTGATCTTGCCATGAAAAATATTTAGTCAATAACTGATTAATATTGAATTTGCCGTTTACCGCGTTTTGCGCAGCGTACGCAGTACCTGTATTTGACGTTAACGGAGCAAAACCCCACCATCCGCTACAAGTATTTGTCGACGGAATAAAAACGTCAACCGTAACTTTCGTTATATTCGTATATTTTTCCGCTGTTATAAGCGGTTGTTTGTCTTCGGGTAAATCGTTAAAATCTATAATCGCGTAATCTACGCTTTCGGTTGAATCTTGTCCGTTTGACTCCCCGATAGCCTCGCTTGCTCCAATTTCTATATAGCCGTCGGTTTTACTGTGTCCGTAACTTGCAACTTCTTCCAAGTTTTCGTTTTCTATAAAAAGTTGGCTTTTACTTCCGTCAAAACCGTCCGTATAAGTGTTGCCGTTTGAAGTTATAGAAAAATTGTCAAGATATATTCCCCAACTTTCTTCTTTTGACGGATTTGCGCTTATATTAACGTAAGACGCACCGTTTAAAGAAAACTCGTCGCCCGAAAAATCAAATTCGCTTGCATTATAAACGGTAGAACTTCCCTTTGGGGAACACGATAATGCCCATCGTTTTCCGCTTACGGTATACGTCAAAGTTACCCAAACGTCTACCCAATTTTGACTTTTGATAATCTCTCCAATGTTTTGCACGCTTGCGCTTGCGCCCATTCCTATATAGGCGTTTTCACTCAATCTGTCGGCAACGGGAACTATGCCCCACCAAAAATTCTTCTCATTTGTAGAGGGAACTAAAACGTCTAAAGATATTTGCGTTATATTGGAATATGCCCGTTTTGTCGTATATCCCAAACGGTTATCTCTATACGCGCTAAAATTGAGTTTTGCGAAGTTATCTGTATTGGTTACCGAAATATTTTCGCCGACTGCAGAATATCCGCCGTCAGTTAAATCCATCAAAATCTCTTCTTCAACAGTTTCTCCGTTAGGATTTGAAAATCTTTCAAGAGCCTCTATTTGTTCCCCGACTAAATCAGTTTCGTATTTTAACGCCATTTGAGCAACGTAAGCAATACTTCTTGCATTATCGCTTAAATTTACGTCCGTATAGGTATATTGCCCGTTTACGGTATCGTAAATATACGCTATCCCCACAAAACTTAAATCGTAATTCTCTTCTAATATATTTTTTAAAGAAAAAGAAATATACCATTCGCAATCTTTTTGGTAAGGGGAACATTCTTGTCCCGCATAAACCTTACCTTCTAACTGCTTATGGTAATTCCCATCCATTGTCAATATCTCGTTTGTAAACGCAAGTTTCGGTATAATCAGCATACCGAAATTATATCGTGTTTGCCCTTTTTCGTACCCACTGATTTTGGCTGTAAATTTAATCCCCGGTTCACCAACAGTCTTTCTTATTTGCGCTCCGTTTATCATTTGTACAGTAGGGGGATTCTCACTTGCTGTAACATTTATATTAAACGTATAAACAAAAATAAGCGCAAATATAACAAACAGCGTATAGCAAACGTAAACTAACAGTTTTCTAACGCATTTTTGCATTTGTTTCTCCTTTAAACTCTAAGCGGAAATTTATCCGCTTAGAGCGTTTCTTTTGTGTTAAATTATGCAACTGATAAATTTCAGTATCAGTTTTTCATAATTGGAAGCAAAAAAGCACCTCTTCCACATGGAATCGTGATTTTATTTACTCCCTTTTTAAGTTCGGCCTTTTGACCGCCAACCCAAACGTAATAATCTCCGTCAAGATTTAATTCCACCTCGTTTTCAAGCCCCAATCTTGGATTCGTATAATTTACAAGATAATACGCTTCTTTACCTTTGTAATCAAACAATCCCACAATTCCGTCGTAAGAAAACACGAACTTATTAGAATTGTCAATTTCAAAATGGGAGAACTCTTTTTCGTTTAAATGTTTATTTTGTCCCTTAAAATATAAGGTTTTTTGCCATTTACTCTCGCAAAGTTTATCTTCGTATTCGCTTATTTCGGCATGCACCTTTTTTGCTCTATAGTACAACTCCGTCGGCTCGCCGTCCCAATTAACAAGTCCCGATTTATTATCTACACGGTTTTCATCGCCCCAATAGTAATAATATATTATAGCCCTTGAACCGTATGCTAAATGCGTATGAATTTGAAAATCTATAATTTCCGGCAATAACTCGATTTCTCCGTTATCCATTACTGCAGACTGAATAAACGTTCTAAGTTGCTTACCGCCTTTTTTACACGCTTTTGCAACGACGTCACAATTATAAAGATATTCCTCACTTAAATACTCTTCAACCTTATTTTTAACTCTAAACGGATAGTGGTCGTATAAAACGTAGTTCGTCGGTACCGTTTGAATATATTTTTCAATATATTCCTCGTAATTTTTAGCACCCAACTGTTCAACTTCGTTTGCGTAGGTTGGCAATAGATTGACGAGAGGCTCTCCAATCCCTTTAAAAAAGTCGTAATATCCCTGCACCATTTTTGCAAGGTCGGGATACTTATTCGCATTGGGTTCATCATATACGTACAATCCCGCAAACGACGAATACTTCGCGTATTTTTCATAATTATCTCGGTTGTAATAATAATAATCGGGATGAAGAATATTCGCCCAGTTTACCGCGTCCCTTACGTAATATTTAAGACCAACTTTTTCAGCAACCTGAAGCGCTCTTTCAGCAATTTCTGCGCCATGCTCTAAAAGTCCCATACCGTGAGTAAATCCTGCGTCTATTATCGCTTGATAATCTTTCTCCGTTATATGGTTTTCATTGGTTTGTTTTTCGTCGCGAAAAGCATTCCAATTTTCTTGAGGGGGCATTTTATACGCCACTTTCATAATACGTTTTTCCATAAACTATCTCTCCAAACACGTTTTATATAAAAAGTATACCTATATTACGTTTAGTAATCAAGAGTAAAATTGCTATCAGTTTTAACAAAATTGCGATTTTTAAAAAGTTCCTTGATTTTTATTTTTTTTTGTGATAAAATAAACTTAATTGTTGACAATATTTTAGACTCTGTCACAACTTATGACTTATAAAATTTAAAGGTAAAATATGAAACAATTTAATATAAATTCAAACAATTTAACAAATTTCTTCTTCTCTTTTGAAAATTACGACAGAGCAAGATACAATAAAGACTGGAAAAGTTTCGAACATATGCACGCCTTTTCAGAAATCTTTTTCGTTACTGACGGAAAGGGAGTTCTCCATACAAAATCAAAAGACTATCATATTCATAAAGGAATGGTCATTTTTATCAATCCTATGACTATTCACACCGAACTCTCCGACGCTGAAAATCATCTTGAGTACGCTGTTTTTGCCGTTAAAAATTTGACGTTTTCAAAAAACAACAGTGATGAATCTCAACAGGTTTTCATTTTCGATTTAACCACCGATTTTGACTTTTTGTTTGACGTTATCCGTGTAATTGAGGATGAAGACGTGCAAAAACGCCCGTTCTGGAAAAACGCCATAATGAACGAATTTAACAAATTTATGGTTTTTATCCTTAGAAAAAAACAACTTCTTTCTCTCCCGTTTCATTCTTCGGAACAGCCCAATACGATAAGCAATATTCACAATTTCTTAACCTCTAATTATCAAGATGACATTACTTTAGACAAAATCGCAAATCTTTTCTTCTTAAATAAATATTATCTCGCTCACGCTTACAAGAAAAAATACGGTGTTTCTATAATAAAAGACTTAAACATAATACGCTGTAACGAAGCGAAAACGTTACTTAAAACGACCAATCTTCCAATAAGTGAAATTGCTCTTTCCGTCGGTTATAATTCTATATCTCATTTTTCAGGAACGTATAAAGATATTATAAAAGAAACACCGCAAAAAACGAGGTCAAACTTCTTTAATTCAAAATAGTTATTTTCTCCGCCGATTTTTACGGCGGAGTTTTTATTTTACTCTATTGGTACGGACAATACTCTCTAAATGTTTAGCGCATTCAAGGAAAAATCCTTTTTGTTATCTTAGTGTGAAATTTTATCATTATCGTAAATAAGTAGGGCTATAAGGCGATTATTAAGATATAAACGGACAAATCACTATACCGATACACGCCGAAATAACAATAAGTAAAATTGGCGAAATTTCTTTTTTAAATACCGTTTTATAACCGAAAAAGGCTAAGGCGACAAGAGAGAAAATAATTGAACGGCTTAATGAAAAGTCGATAGGTTGACCGACTGTTTCTACTGAAATTATAGCCTTTACAACCATAGTAATTGCCGTTGCTATTATAATACCCGTTACGGCAGGTTTCATACCGTTTACAACCGATTGAACTCCTGCAAATTTCATAAGATTACCAATAAGAGTGGCAATAACTAAAATTATAATAAACGACGGTAAAATAATTCCCAAAGTTGCGCAAAGAGCGCCCCATATTCCGCCTTGGCTTGCACCTACGAAAGTTGCAATATTTACCGCAATAGGACCGGGGGTTGACTCAGAAACTGCAATCATATTTAAAAACTCACCGTCTGTAAGCCAATTATATCCTACCGTTTTCTCTCGCATTAGCGATATCATTCCGTATCCACCGCCAAAAGAAACCGCGCCTATCTCTAAAAAGGTAAGAAAAAGCATTAAATAAATACTCATTGCTTTCCCTCCTTTTTAGACTTTTTTAGTAAAAGTCCTAAAAGATAAACGGTAAGACCTAAAACTCCGCCTATTAAAATATAAAAAATCGAAGAAAACGTTACGCCAAAGAATGCAAACGCCAACATACATCCAAACGTTGCGAAAAAGACCGTTAAATTAAACGGAGTTTTCTTCATATTTTTGAAAAATTTAAACCCTGCTGAAAAGATTAAAAATATTACGGCAATTTGAATTCCCTCAAAAGCATACTGCACAATTTTAAGGGACATAAAGGCGTCAAAAAAGAGCGAAATTACGTAAATTATAAAAAACGACGGCAAGCATACTGCGACTGTTGCTATAATCGCACCTAAAACCTTACCGACTTTATAACCTATATAAGTAGCGCAATTTATAGCGACCGGTCCCGGTGTTGATTCTGCTATTGCAACTACGTTTTCAAATTCGTCCTTTTCTATCCATTTCCGTTTTTGAACGTATTCCCTTTCGATTATGGAAATCATTGCAAGACCTCCGCCGAAAGTGAACAGCCCTACCTTAAAATAAGATAGGGCTAAATCTAACAGTTTTTTCATTTCTCGACTTTAACCGTTTCGGCAGTTTGTTTTTCTAATTCTTTTGCGCGTAACTTGTAAAGATATTCGAAAAGGAAGTAAATAGCCACACCTAAAACTATCATCAAAAGAGACCAAAATTGCGAGGGTGAAACTCCTCCGACAAATTCTCCTCTTTCATCTCCTCTTATAAACTCTATTAAAAATCTAAAAATTCCGTAAGCAACCAAATATAACGAGAGATTATGTTTAAATCCCTTTTTAAGATACAAGAGTAAACATACGGCAAACATTACGAAGAGGAAAAACGCCTCGTAAAGTTGAGTTGGGTGAACCTTATAACTAAGGTCGGGGAATTTAACGCCTAAAAAACTATCCGTTCTTATTCCGTAACAGCAACCCGCGAAAAAGCATCCTACTCTACCAAACGCGTGCGCAATTAAAATACAGCACGGAAGAAGAGATACGATATCCACGAGTCTATTGGAAAGTTTTTTACGGAATATGGCGTAGATAATCAAAAAGGTTGAAACCCCGCCTATAAGTCCGCCAATGAAGGTCATTCCGCCAAATTGGAACTTTGCGTTAGGATTACTTTTCAATGCGTCGATATAATTATAAACGGACTGAAAAAGCGTGGCGGAGAAAAAGCCGATGGCAATAGACGCTATTCCGTTATAGAATAAAAAATCTATAAAGTTTTCGGTTACTCTGCCTTTTGCAAATTTAAAAAGCACCAATATACAACAAAGAATTCCTACCGCTATACAAAGACCGTATAAAGTCACAAATTCTTGGTCGCCTATTTTAATAAGAGCGTCACTATACATAATTTACTCCTTTTATAAAAGTTAAAAATATTTTACCATATTTTTTTAGTTTTGGCAATTATTATGGCTTCTTTTAAGCATTTTCACAACAGTTTTTCAAAAATTTAGGGGCGGAAAATAAAATTTCCGTCCCTATTGCTACTAAAAAAGTTTTTCTACGCGTATTTTATCGTAAATTTCTTGAAATTTATCTCTATAAAAAAGATTAGTTCCCGGAGTCGTAACCGAGGCAGTCCCCGCCGCCACGGCGCAACGCAAAACTTCCTCTCTACTTTCGCCGTTTTCTAAGGCTACAGATGCCGCGGCAATCATACCGTCGCCTGCGCCTACCGTACTGTTTACGGCTACGTTTGCACTTCTGCAAAACAGTGCCGAATTACCGTCCGTCAATATTGCGCCTTTCCGTCCAAGTGAAAGCATTACGTTTTCCGCTCCCGCTTCGATAAGTTTACGGCAACCGCCAATCATTTCGTCTAAACTGTCGTAATGTTCACCCGTTACGCTTTGAAGTTCGTCTAAATTAGGCTTTACCATAAATGCGCCCGACTTTAGAGCCTCTATCATATTTTCCCCCGAAGTATCTATGATTTTTAAAGTTCCTTCGGGAATTACTTCGGCAAGTTTTCTATAATAATCGCTTTTAACTCCCGATGGGAGCGACCCGCTAATTACTACGATTTTTGCAGAGGCTGAAAGTTGTTTTACTAAATTTACGAGTTCGTTTTGTTTTTGAACGGAAACGGATTCTCCTTTATCGTTTATCTCGGTCATCATTGACCTTTTATCAACGATTTTATAATTTGTTCTTGCGCTACCTTTACACCAAACGAAAGTATTTTTCACCCTTTCGTCGTCTAAAGTATGCACGAACATTTTTCCGTTTTCGTTGAACATAAAACCGGTTGCGAAACTGTCACCGCCAAGTCTTGAAACACCGACGGCGACGTTTAACGCTTTACCCGAGTAAGTTATAATTTTATTCTCAACCCTATTAAGACCTCCCGTCTTTAAAGTGTCAAGTTCGATAGTGCAATCTACTGAAGGATTGGGACATACCGATAATATCATTACGCTTTTTAAGCCTCCTTCTTTCTGTCGGCTATAACTTTATCTTGCAAGTGAGAAGGAAGTTCTTCGTAACGTTCGAATGCAGTGGTGTAACTACCTCTTCCTTGAGTCATTGAACGAAGTTCGGTTGCGTACTTTAATATTTCGGCTTGAGGCGCTTCCGCAGTAATAACAGCAAGCGTTCCTATAGCGTCAGTACCGAGAATTCTACCTCTTCTCTTGTTCATATCGCCCATAATATCGCCCATATAGTTATCGGGAACGACTATTTCCATCTTCATAACGGGCTCTAAAATACACGGAGAGGCTTTCTTCATTCCTTCCGCATAAGCAAGTTTTGCAGCGGATACGAATGCTACTTCCTTACTGTCAACGGGGTGTGAACTACCGTCGAATAAAGTACACTTAAGATTTACAACGGGATATCCTGCCAAAACGCCTTCTTTAACGGCCTCTCTAAGACCTTTATCTACTGCAGGAATAAACTGTTTAGGTACTACACCGCCAACGACTGCGTCAACGAATTCGTATGCGCCGTCCTCTGCGCCCGGTTCAAATTTAACTTTACAGTGACCGTACTGACCTGCGCCACCCGATTGCTTTTTATGTTTACCTTCACCCTCAGCGCTCTTCTTTATAGTTTCACGGTATGCAATCTTAGGTTCAGATAACACTGCGTCGCTACCGAATTTAGTTTTAAGTTTCTTGCAAATTACCGCTAAGTGAGTTTCGCCTACGCCAACGAGGAGCATTTCGCCCGTATCGTGATTTTTCTCAACTCTAAACGAAATATCTTCTTCCTGTAAACGCTTAAGACCGGCAAAAACCTTATCTTCTTCGCCTTTTTTAGCAGCGCCGACAGCCATTGCGTATTCAGCAGCAGGCATTGGGATTTCGGGAAGAGAAACTCTTGCGCCCTCTACCAAAACGTCGCCCGTTTGAACGTTGTTAAGTTTTGCAAACGCGCCGATATCTCCTGCTCCAACAACTTCGGTAGGTATTTGTTTTTTACCTCTTACGAAGTAAAGAGCGCTTACTTTTTCAGCCGATTCAGCTCTGCAATTAGTGAGCGTCATACCCGTCTTTACGGTACCCGTCAACACCTTGAAAAGGTTCATTTTTCCAACGAACGGGTCAACTACTGTCTTAAATATTCTTACGATTGCCTTATCGTCGTCTTTTGCGTTGATTACGACTTCCACACCACCCGTACCGACTGAAACGACGTCGTTTCTATCTTCAGGAGAAGGAAGGGTTGATACCATCTTATCCATAAGATTGTATACGCCTTGGTTTTTAAGCGCGCTACCGCCGAGTACGGTAATAGTCGTACAAGCCTTAACGCCGAGTTTTACGCCTCTTTCAATTTCTTCACCGGTAAGTTCTTCGCCTGCAAAGAATTTATCAAGAAGCTTTTCGTCGTTTTCTGCCGCCGCTTCCGAAATAGCCATTCTTGCCTCTTCGTAAGCCTCTTGAAGTCTATCGGGAATAGGACTTTCGTTTCTTTCCCAATCACGAAGTACGCCGTACGCTACCTTAACGAAACCTTTCATCTTTTCGTCAACCATGTTAGGAACGATCATTGGCGCTATCTTATTGCCGTATTTTTCTTTTATTGCATGTACGGTTTTAATAAAACTGCTGTTTTCTTTATCAAGACCGTTAATAAACAAAATTGAAGGTATTTTATTTTTTAAACAGTATTCTATTGCCTTTTCGGTTCCTACCGTTAAAGAACCCGAACCGCCCGTAACTATAACAGCGCTGTCGCACGCTTCAAGAGCTTGATTAAATTCTCCCTCAAAATCAAAAAATCCCGGTACGTCTATAAGGTTAAAGGTAATATTTCTTCCCTTTTTGTCCGTGTATTCACATCTTGCAGCCGAAAGACTTATCGAACTTTTTCTCGCTATTTCTTCGGGGTCAAAGTCACATACGGTATTTCCGTCGTCAGTTTTACCCTGTCTGTCTATCGCGCCTGCGTTAAAGAGTATTGCTTCGGCAAGAGTTGTCTTGCCTTCACCACTGTGGCCGATTATCGCCACGTTTCTGATGGTGTCCGTCGTTGCCATAATTTTTTCCATCCTTTATCATATAGTTTTAGACGCACTGTTTGCGCCTATCTGCTTATATTATATTACGGTTTTCCCCTAATTTCAATAGCATTTTAAAAATTTTATCAAAATTTTATATTTATTTTGCAAATTTTCCCAATATTCGCTTTTGTTAAAAATTTTTAATTTTATCTTTTTTATTGACTATTATAATATTTTGTGTTACACTATACAAGGTATATTTTACCCACTGGAGGACATAATGAAGAACTTAAGAAAAACTTTGTTGACCGTTATATTAATTGCGGTTTGCATATCTTCGGTTTGCATCTTTGCTTCTTGTAAGCAACCAACGACTGAATCTTCCCCCTCTGCGGGAACTGCTCAGCCTTCGCTTAGCACGAAAGGTTTGGTTTATTCTTTAACTGCTGATGAAAAATCTTATGAAGTAACCGGATACACCGGCGGTTCGAGAACGGTTTACATTGACGACGAGTACGAGGGAAAACCCGTTACTAAAATTGCGGATAACGCTTTTAGAAATAAACTTATCGAAACTCTTGAGATTGAAGGCGGTATAAAAGAAATAGGTAAATACGCATTTTTCTCGTGTACAGCCCTTAATTCAATTAAATTTAACGACGGTTTAGTCGTTATAGACGACTGTGCTTTTACAAACTGCTCTTCTTTAACTACCGTTGAATTCCCAAACACTCTTAAAACTCTCGGCGAACACGCTTTCTATAAGTCAAAGGCACTTATAAACGTTTGTCTTCCCGAAAGCATTGAGTTTATTGGCAACGAGGCTTTCGACGGCTGTACGGGTATGCGTTTTGTAAAATACGACAACGCTTTATATCTTGGAAACAACAAAAACGATTACGTTGCCCTTATTTCGGTAGCAACCGTTAGCGATAAAGACGGAAATAAAGTTCCCGCTGATATCACTTCCTGTTCTGTAAACGAAAACACTAAAGTTATTGCAAGCGGTGCGTTTGACGGTTGTTCTTCATTAGAAACTATTACCCTTCCCGACGGAATCGTATCGGTTGGCGATTGGGCTTTCAATAACTGTTCTTCGCTTAAAAACGTTACGATGCCTAAATCTCTTAAAACTATCGGTATGGGCGCTTTTGCTTACTGTAACGCGCTTGAGTCTGTAAGACTTCCTCAAAATCTTACTTCTATCGGCAACGGTGCGTTCAGCCATAGCGGTATTCGCGGTATTCAAATCCCTTCAAAGGTAAAGACTATCGAGGCGTATACGTTTAACGAATGTAACCAATTAAATTCCGTTTACGTAAGCACTAACCTTGAAACTATTGGGGAATACGCATTCTTTAACTGCTCAAATCTTGATAGCGTAGTTGCAATTTCACTTTCAGCGGAAGAATTAAAGCCGACTCTTATCTCTCTTAAAAATATAGGACCTTTCGCGTTTAACGGATGTGATAATCTTACAGGTTTTTACAATGTTATCGGAGAAAACGCAATCTTTATTTTCGACACCGTTGAATACGTTGGAGAAAACGCATTCCCGTCAAAAAACCTTAACGTTTTCCATTTTAGAACTACTAAAGATTGGGAAACTTGGTCAGTAAACGACAACGGCGCGTTTAATAGATACGACGTTTACGCATATAGCAAAACCACTCCGCAAATAGACCAAACGACTCTTGAATTCGACGGAAATTATTGGTTTGCAACCGACGATTATTCGGTTGGCATTTGGGATAATATAAAATATATTAACGGTTACAACTGTTATTATAGCGCAACGGAGCCCACGCTCAACGAAGAAAAGACCGATTACGACGGCAACTACTACTTCTTCAACCGCAGAGGCGAGGCTATCAAATGGGAATACACCTACACTTACGGCTCAACCGTTTATACGTATAGCGCAACGGAGCCAAAACTCAACGAGGACGGCACCGATTACGACGGAAACTACTTCTTCTACTCTAAATACGGTAGAAAAACAATTTGGAAGCACTCTTACGAGGCAAACGAAGTAACCTATACTTATAGTGCAACTGCCCCCGCTTTAAACCAAGACGGCACGGCTTTCGACGGTAACTATTTCTTCTATAACGAAAACGGTGACAAAGTCGTTTGGGAATACACCTATAAACAAGGCAACGTAGAATATACTTATAGTGCAACGGCTCCCGAATTAAACGAAACTAAAGACGCGTTTGACGGAAATTATTTCTTCTACGACATTTACGGAGACGAAGTCGTTTGGGAGTATTCTTTTACAAACGGCGATATTACCTACACTTACAGCGCAAACGCACCTAAACTTAACGAAGAAGGTACGGCTTACGCAGGCAATTACTTCTACTACGACGAAAACGGAAACGTGTCGGTATGGTTTTACGTATACAACGAAAACTTATACGTTTTACTTTAAGTAGATTTTCTCCCCGTGAATAATTCACGGGGATTTTTTTAACCAAAACACTGATATACTTTTTAGGTATAGTTACGAATTGTGAGGTATCCTAACTAAAAAAGCCGAAGGAAATACAAAAATTTCCCTCGGCTTTTTCTATTTTGATATTAAATTATTCTATTGATACGACGGTATAACCCTCTGCTTCGATTGCGCTTTTTATTTGTTCGTCAGTTACGTCGGTAACTGGGAAAGTAGCAGTCTTTTTCTTTAAGTTGATTTCTACTTTTATTCCTAACTTTTCAAATACGCCTTCAACCCTTTTTTGACAGTGTTGACACATCATTCCTTCAATTACAGCCGTTTTGCCTTCTTTTTTCTTAAAAAACATTTGCTCTTCTCCTTTTTCGTTAAATTTTATAAATCTTAGTCTTAATGCGTTTCCTACTACGAATAGGCTTGATAAACTCATTGCAGCCGAGGCTATCATTGGATTTAAAAGTATTCCTACACCCGACAAAACTCCGCTTGCTATCGGTATTAATAATATATTATAGAAAAACGCCCAAAAGAGATTTTCCTTAATATTTTTCATTACCTTCTTACCTATTTTAATACAGTTTACCGCATCCGTCAACTCGTTTTTTATAAGCACGACGTCCGCGCTTTCTATCGCTATATCCGTACCTGCGCCTATTGCAACGCCTACGTTTGCGCTTGTAAGTGCGGGGGCGTCGTTTACTCCGTCGCCGACCATCATAGTCTTTTTCCCTTCGGCGTTAAATCTTTCAATCTCACGGTGTTTATCCTCGGGTAAAACTTCCGCTTTATAATCAATTTGAAGTTTTTCCGCAACCGCTTTCGCCGAAGAATCGTTATCCCCAGTTAGCATAACCGTTTTTATTTTCATCTTCTTTAAAAGGTCTATCGCAGTCACGCTTGACGGCTTAATTTGGTCGTTAATCGATATATAGCCGTACGTTTTAGTTTTTGTTGCCAATATTAGCAAGGTTTTAGACGTTTGGTTTTCAACTTGCGTTTTCGCCTCGTAAAAGACTTCCTTTTCAGTATTTTCTTTTATGAGAGATAAATTGCCAAGGAAATACTTTTCGCCGTTTATAAGTCCCGAAACACCCTTTCCTCGCAAGGTTTCAAACTCTTGAATTTCATATCTGCCGACCTTTTCGTCATTTGCAAGTTCTACGACAGGCTTTCCCAATATATGCGAACTCTTATCTTCTAAAGTGGCGCAAATTTTCAAAAACTCCGCACGTTCTATTCCAATATTATTAACGCTTTCAATTTGCGGTTTCCCAAAAGTGACCGTTCCCGTTTTATCTAATACGACGGTATCAACGCTTGCCGACTTTTGTAGCGCTTCACCGCTTTTTATTAAAATTCCGTTTTCAGCGGCTTTGCCCGTACCAGCCATCAGCGCCGCAGGTGTTGCTAAGCCTAACGCGCACGGACACGATACGACCAACACGCTTACCGCAAAATTAAAGGAATACGCAAAATCGTTCGTAATTATTAGCCAAACGGCTAAAACTATAAGTGAAATAGCAATTACCGTAGGAACGAAAATGCCCGCAACCTTATCTGCAACGCCTGCTATTGGAACTTTAGTAGAATTTGCATCCTCTACCAATTTCACGATTTTATATACCGTAGTATCTTCACCTACGCTTTTTGCAACCGCTTTTGCAAACCCGCCTGAAAAGGACGTTCCGCAAATTGCCTTACTACCCTTTTCTTTATAAACGGGGACGCTTTCGCCCGTAATGACCGACTCGTCCGCCCAGCCTTCTCCCTCGATAATTTCGCCGTCGGCAGGAATAGAAAAACCGTCCTTTAATATAAAGATATCTCCCTCTATAAGTTCATTAATCGCAATTTCTTGCTCTTTTCCGTCCCTTTCAACGACTGCCGTTTCAGGGGTTAAGCCTATTAATTTTTCAACTGCGCTCATGGTTTTGTTTTTACTTTTCTCTTCTAAAAACTTACCCAAAGTAATAAGCGAAACTATCATTGCCGCACCCTCGAAATATAGGTTGTGTGCGTAAATGTGAACGTCTTTTCCTACGGCTATCATAACAACTGCAAACACACCGTACAAAAACGAGACCGACGAGCCGAGCGCAACGAGAGAGTCCATATTAGGTTTTAACTTTATTAAATTTTTAAATCCAACCGTATAATACGAAAAGTTGACCGCTACGACTAATAGGGCTATTATCGCTTGAGAGAGTGCAAACGGGAAAGGCTTTACTAAAAACTGAGGAATTGGAAGTCCTACCATACTGCCCATTGCAATATACATCAGTAAAATCACGAGCGGTATAGAAATTAAAAGGCGTTTCTTTAAATTTTGTTCCCTTGCGGAAACCTTTTTCCTCTCCACCCCTTCCTTTATTCCATACCCTTGCTCTTTTATCGCTTGCATTAATTCTTGGCTTACGTCCCTTTCCATTTCGACTTTCATAATTCCCGAAATAAGGTTTACCGAACAAGAAGTAACGCCGTCGGTTTTTTTAGCCGTCCTTTCAACCCTACTCGAACATGCCGAGCAGGTCATTCCGCTAACGGTATACTGTTTTTTTATCATTTTTACACAAAAACCCCTCTATAGGTTGATTATTTAACTTTTGGAGTGATATTTTCAAAGACGTAACTGTCTACGAAGTTAAGCGCCCTCTCTTCCTCTTCTTGGGTTTTTACCGTCCAACATAAAATCCTTTTTCCTCTCGTAATGCGCTTTTGAATTGGAAGAAATTTTTGATTCATATTGATAAAATCGGGTTTTGACAAGAAGTTTAAAAAGCCGTTTGAAAGAAGTTTGTCAGTTAAAGGCGAGAGGTTTTCGTGACGCTCTTTGCACATTAATTGCCCTCTTATTATGCTTGGATTTAATTTTCTTACTTCTCCCATCACTCTTGGATCAAAAGACTGTATAACGAACTCGCCTTTATAATTCTTTAAAAGGTCTAAGGTCTTTTGTACGACCGCTTTATTTTCCCTTTGAGATTTTATTTCGATAAGTAACGGAACTTTTCCGTCAACTAAAGCCAAAAATTCTTCAAAAGTCAAGATTTTCTCTTCAGTTTCGCAAATACTTAAACTTTTAATCTCCTCAAGCGTCTTATCCCATACTAAACTGTCAACGCCCGTAATTCTCTTTAAGTTATCGTCGTGAAAACAAACGGGAACTAAATCTTTAGTAAGTTGAATATCCGTTTCTATAGGATAATTTAATTCAATAGCCTTTAAAAACGCGCCTTTACTGTTTTCGGGAATTCCGTTTCCGTGAAATCCGCGGTGCGCCGACGCTCTGTTTATAAGCCAATGATTATCGCTAATTCTGTTTTTCATACCTCTCCTTAATTCCCACTGTTTTGGTAGGAATTCTATAAAAATTATATATTTAGACGGTTATTTTGTCAAGCGGTTAAGAAAAGTTATTATTAAAAATAATAAAATGCTAAAATATAATTGATTTTAAAGCGCAAATTATGTATAATGATACCATAGAGTATTATGGATATTTTTGGTTTGTTTTAATTTTACTTTTTGCATTGCTTTACATTGAGCATTACGGCTTAAGATTAAAAGGCACATGCAAACCTTAATAGGAGCGCAAAGATAAAATAGCAAGCCGAAAAAAGGAAATTTATGGCAATAACGACTAAGGACAATATAAGAAACTTTTGTATCGTAGCGCATATAGACCACGGCAAGTCTACTCTTGCAGACCGTCTTATGGAATTTACGGGACAAGTAGCCGAAAGGGATATGGAAGAACAACTTTTAGACTCTATGGATTTAGAGAGAGAAAGGGGTATAACCATAAAACTTACGCCCGTAAGAATGGCGTATAAGGCGAAAAACGGTAAGGAATACATTTTTAACCTTATCGACACCCCCGGCCACGTTGACTTCACCTACGAAGTTTCCCGTTCTCTCGCCGCTTGCGAGGGCGCGGTTTTAATAGTAGACGCAACTCAAGGTATCGAGGCGCAAACGCTTGCTAACTGCTACCTTGCGCTTGACAACAATCTTGAAATCGTTCCCGTAATAAACAAAATCGACTTAGCGTCCGCTCAGCCCGACGAAACGGCGAAAGAAATTGAGGACGTAATAGGCTTAGACGGTTCGGACGCACCGAGAGTTTCGGCTAAAAACGGTATTAATATCGACCAAGTTCTTGAAAAAATAGTTGAACTCGTTCCACCTCCGAAAGGAGATGAGGACGCACCTTTAAAAGCCTTAATTTTCGACTCGTATTACGACAATTTTAAGGGCGTTATATGTTTCGTCCGCGTCGTTGACGGCGAAATTGCTCCCGGTATGAAAATTAGGACGTTTATGGGTGAAAAGCAGTTCGACGTTACCGAAGTCGGCACGTTTAATCCCTCTTTAATCCCCAAAAAATCGTTATCGGTTGGCGAAGTTGGATATATCGCCGCAAGTATTAAAAGTATTGAAGATATTGCCGTTGGCGATACGATTACCACTTCTGTAAATCCCGCGCCAAACCCACTCCCCGGCTATAAAAAAGTTCAACCGGTGGTATTCTCAGGTATTTATCCTTTAGACGGTTCGAGATTTAACGACTTAAAAGAGGCTCTTTTAAAACTTAAATTAAACGACGCGTCGCTTACTTTTGAACCCGACAATTCCACCGCTTTAGGCTTTGGTTTTAGATGTGGATTTTTAGGGCTTTTGCACATGGAAATTATTCAAGAACGTATTGAGCGTGAGTTTGATATTGATATTATCACCACCGCTCCGTCCGTTTCATACCACATATACAAGACTGACGGCGAAATGCTAATCGTTGATAACCCCAGCAAATTTCCCGACGTTGCAACTATCGACTACGCTGAAGAGCCCGTCATTACGGCAAACATATTCACTCCCCCCGATTACGTTGGAGCGATTATGGAACTTTGCCAAGATAAGCGCGGTGTATTTACCGATATGACCTATCTTGACTCTAAGCGTGTAAAACTTAATTACACTCTTCCCTTAAACGAAATAATTTTCGACTTTTTTGACGGACTTAAAAGCAGAACGAGAGGATACGCGTCTTTTGACTATGAAATAGCAGGCTACGTAAAAAGCGACCTCGTTAAACTTGATATGCTTTTAAACGGAGATATTTGCGACGCCCTTTCAATTATAGTCCATAAGGACAAGGCTTACCAAAGAGGTAGGGCTTTAGCCGAAAGATTAAAGGAAGTTATTCCAAGACAACTGTTTGAAATTCCTATTCAAGCGGCAGTCGGCGGTAAGATTATAGCAAGAGAAACGGTTAAAGCAATGAGAAAAGACGTTTTGGCTAAATGTTACGGCGGTGACATAACGAGAAAGAGAAAACTTTTAGAAAAACAAAAAGAAGGCAAAAAGAAAATGCGTCAGTTAGGCTCTGTTGAAGTGCCGAGCGAGGCGTTTATGTCTATTCTTAAAATTGACAGCAACAGTTAAAGAGAACTAAAATGAGTGGAATTTACGTACATATTCCCTTTTGCAAGAGCAAATGCACTTACTGTGATTTTGCTTCCTACCCAAGGGAAATTTCTAAGGCTGATTTATATTTTGCCTGCCTTTATAAAGAAATTAAGGCAAGGGCGGAAAGTTTAAAGGATTACCTTTTCGATACCGTATATTTCGGTGGGGGTACTCCCTCTTTTGTCGAGGAAAAATATATTGTCGGGGCGCTTAGACAAATTAAAAATTATTATAAACTTACCGACGACGTTGAAATTACCTTAGAAGTAAACCCCGGCACTCTCTCCGCCGAAAAAGTAAAGGCGTATAAACGCGCGGGGATTAACCGTTTTAGCGTAGGACTTCAATCGGCTGACGATAAAATGCTTAGAAGTCTTAACCGTATACACACAACCGAGGATTTTTTAATTGCCGTTGACCTATTAAAAGGAGAGAATTTAAGCGTTGACGTAATGCTCGGACTTGAAAATCAAACTGCAAACGACGTAAAAAACACTATTGACCTTGCAATAAAGGGCGGAGCAAAACATATTTCCGCATACGCGTTAAAAGCCGAAGAGGGTACGCCGATGTACGGTAAATATTTAAACGGCGACCTACCCGCTGAGGACGAAACGGCTGAACTTTACGATTTTGCAAAATCATATTTGGAAGAAAACGGATTTTACCGCTACGAAGTGTCCAACTTCGCAAAGGACGGCTATAAATCGCGCCACAATCTCAACTATTGGAATAGAGGCGAATACATAGGTTTTGGGGTTTCCGCGTCTTCGTTTATAGGCGAAAGGCGTTTTACAAATACCGAAAAAATAGACGAATACACCGCTTGCATATTAAGAGGCAAGGTTGCGGAAATTTTTACCGAAAATATAGAGGGCGACGAAAGGGAATTTGAATTTATTATGCTTTCTCTAAGAAAAGACGAAGGCTTTACTTTTGAAGATTTTAAAAACCGCTTTGGCGTTGACTTTAAAGAAAAGTACGCCGATAAAATTAAAGCGGTAAAAAAATACTTAGATATTACGGATACTGATATTAGAATAAAACCCGAATATATCTACGTGCAAAACACTATAATTATTTATTTTATGGATTAAACGTCGAATAATCGACTTATAGACTAACTTTTGAGGTTATAATGGGAAATTTCGTTCACTTACACGTTCATACTGAATATAGCATATTAGACGGCGCGGCGAGAATTGCAAACGTAACGAAAAGAGCAAAAGAACTCGGTATGCCCGCTATTGCAATTACCGACCACGGCAATATGTACGGCGCGGTGGCTTTTTTCGACGCATGCGAAAAAAACGACATTAAAGCCATAATCGGTACTGAATTTTACGTATGCGACGACTTGACCGTAAAGAGCGGGAAGACCAAATTAAACCACCTCGTTTTACTGTGCAAAAACGAAACGGGATATAAAAACATTTCTCTTTTAAACGCTATTGCCTTTAGGGACGGTTACTATTATAAACCGAGAATCGACCTTAAAACCCTTGCTGAGCATCACGAGGGATTAGTTTGTCTTTCGGCTTGTATTGCAGGAGATATTCCCCAAGCCATTTTAAATAGAAATTTTGAAGAGGCTGAGAGGCTCGTTAAATGGTTTAAGGACCTTTTCGGCGAGGATTTTTATCTTGAAATTCAAAATCACGACCTTCCCGAACAAATTGAAGTTAATAAATATCTTAGGATTTACGCTAAAAAATACGGCATAAAACTCGTTGCTACCAACGACGTGCATTACGTTTCTAAAGAAGACGCAATGAGCCAAGACGTTTTAATGTGCGTTCAAATGGGCGCAGATTACGACGACCCAAAAAGACTTAAATTTTCAAACGACGAATTCTATTTAAAAACCCAAGAAGAAATGGCTGAACTCTTCCCAGAAGACCCCGAGGCGCTTGAAACGACTTTAGAAATAGCCGATAAATGTAATTTCTCTTTTGTGTACGGACATTATATGTTCCCTCACTACTACCCCGAAACGGGTGAAGAGCCAATCGTGTATTTACGCGGACTTATAAATAAGGGTATTCAAAAAAAATACGGCGCTGAAACACCTGAAATTCGTGAGAGAATAGAGAGCGAACTTGCAGTTATAGAAAAACAGGGATTCGTTGAATATTTCCTTATCGTGTGGGACTATATTAACGCCGCAAGAAATATGGGAATTTCAGTAGGACCGGGGCGTGGTTCGGGCGCAGGCTCTATCGTCGCTTATCTTATAGGAATAACCAACATAGACCCGTTAAAATACGACCTTTATTTCGAGCGTTTCTTAAACCCTGAAAGAGTTTCCGCTCCCGACTTCGACGTTGACTTTGAAGACTGTCGCCGTCAAGAAGTTATTGAATACGTTAAGAGAAAATACGGCGAAAACCGTGTTTGTAAAATAGTTACTTTCGGTACTATGGCGGCTAAAAACGCCATAAAAGACGTAGGAAGAGTATTAAAACTTCCCTACTCCGAAACTGACAGAGTTACCAAAACTATCCCCAATAAACTCGTAAGAAAAAATGCTAAAGGGGACGAATTCGACCTTAAAAGACCTAATATTTTAATGAAAGTATTCGGTCAGTACCACCCAAAAGAGGGCGCAAAAGATTACGGCGTAGATTTTTCCGTTCCCGAACTTATGCAAATGTATAACGAGGATAGCGAAATAAGAAGAGTTGCCGACATAGCAATGAAACTTGAAGACTCGCCAAGACAGGCAAGCACTCACGCGTGCGGAGTAATTATTGGCGCAGATATTTTAGACCAACACATGCCACTCGGCAGAAACGGAGAAGATATAACGAGTCAATACACCGGCGTTGAACTTGAACACCTCGGCTTTTTGAAGATGGACTTTTTGGGACTTCGCAACTTGAGCGATATCAAGATGGCGATAGACTATATCAAGGAAAATCACGGTATAGAAATAGATTTTGACAAATCGACTTACGACGACCCTAAAGTTTACGAACTTTTATCTACGGGAAACACAAAGGCTATATTCCAAGTCGAATCGGCTGGATTCCAAAAATTCTTAAGAGAATTACGCCCCACCTGTCTTGAAGATATAGTCGCTGCCGTTTCTCTCTACCGCCCCGGACCTATGGACTCTATTCCTAAGTTCGTTAAATGTAAACACAATCCCGACCTTGTAAAATTCGACCACCCACTTTTAGAGCCTATTTTAAAACAAACTTACGGCTGTATAGTTTACCAAGAGCAAGTTATGAAAATAGTTCAATCTCTTGCAGGCTACACCTTAGGACAAGCCGACAACGTCCGCCGTATGATGGGTAAAAAGCAAGTCGAAGCAATGGTAAAGGAAGAGGTAATATTTATTCACGGCAGAGGCGAACTCGTCGATAAACACGGTAAAGTTTCGACTGCAATCGACGGTTGTTTAAAGCGCGGAGTACCCGAGGACGTTGCCAAAAAGATTTGGGGCGAAATGAAAGACTTTGCAAAATACGCTTTCAATAAATCACACGCGGCGGCGTATTCGCTCGTAACCTATCAAACGGCCTATCTTAAAACCTACTTTGAGGCGGAATTTTTAACTGCAGTTTTAAATAACCGTATTACAAATATCGACGAAATCAAGAACTATCTTTCTTACGCAAAGGAAGAAGGAATTGAAGTTTTACCGCCGGACATAAACAAGAGTATCGGGCATTTTAGCGTTAAAAACGGTAAAATCCGTTACGGACTTGCGGCAATTAAGGGTATCGGGCTTACGGCGATAGACAGTATCGTGGAAGAGCGTAACAAAAACGGCGACTACACCTCTTTTGAAAACTTTATTTCAAGATGCGAAAGCAAGGTTTTAAACAAACGGTTAGTTGAAAACCTCATATACGCCGGTGCGTTTGACCAATTCGGCAAACACCGCACCCAACTTATAGGCATTTCCGAAGACTTGATTGACAGAGTTGCCATTATTGCAAAACAAAAAGAAAGCAACCAAATGAGTCTTTTCGGCGATTTTATTAAAGAAGATACGACTTTTACGGTTACTTATCCAAACTTAAAAGAATACGACAGTAAAACTAAACTCTCGCTTGAAAAGAGCGTAACGGGACTTTATCTTACGGGACATCCCCTCGACGGATTTAAAGACAAATTTAAAGACTGTACGTTCACGACGCAAATGCTTACCAACTACGAAGAGGACGAGGACGGCACGATAACCTATACCGACGTTAAAAACGACCAATACGTAACTCTCGGCGGTATAATAACGAACGCAGATAAAATTGCAACTAAATCGGGCTCGTTTATGAGTTTTGTAAATATTGAAGACGTATACGGGGCTATCGAATGCATATTCTTCCCTAAAAAATACGAAAAGTATAAAGACCTTTTACAAGCCGAAAAAATCGTCAAAATAAAAGGACGGTTACAACTTCGCGAAGATAAAGTAACGGTTATGGCTGACGTTTGCGAAGAAGTCAACGAAACGCCGACTGAAAGCGCAGTTGAAACTCAAAAAGCAGGCAGAGAATGTTTGGGGATTATACTCAATAAAGAAACCGAAAAGTCAAAAGACGAACTTATAGACATACTTTCGACCTATCCGGGCGATATAATAGTATATTTTAAAATAGACGGTAAAAATTACCGTATGACTCAAACGGTAAGAAATTGCCGTGGACTTTTTAACGAACTTTTGTCAATAGTTGACGAAGACGATATAAAATTTTTTAAAGCGTAAATTTAAATTTTTCCAGCAGGAGGATAACGATTATGAAAAAAATAGCAATTTTAACGAGCGGTGGCGACGCTCCCGGTATGAACGCTTGTATAAGAGCGTGTGTAAGAAGCGCAATTAACAGCGGTTTAGAAGTTTACGGCGTAGACAGAGGCTATAAAGGTCTTGTTGAAAATAGAATTTTCCCTATGCATTCTACTTCCGTTTGCGAAATTATCCATAGAGGCGGTACTATTTTAAAGTCTGCAAGATGCCTTGAATTTAAGGAAAAAGAAACGAGAAAAATCGCCGCGGACAACCTTAAGGCTCTTGGCATTGAAGGTCTTGTAGTTATCGGCGGTGACGGTTCGTTTACAGGCGCTAAAGCGCTTTCGGACGACTTTGGCATTAACGTCGTCGGTATTCCCGGTACGATTGATAACGACCTTGCTTATACCGATTTCACTCTCGGTTTTGACACGGCGGTAAACACCGTTTTATGGGCTATAAACGCACTCCGTGATACTATGACTTCTCACGATAGAGTTTCTATTATTAAAGTTATGGGTAGACATTGCGGTGATATTGCTCTTTACGCTGGTATTTGCGGTGGAGCGGAATATATACTCGTTCCTGAAATTCCTTACGATATCCAAAAAATCGCAAGCGAAATTAAAACCAATAAGGAAAGGGGCAAAACTTCAAGCATTATCGTTTTAGCCGAGGGCGCAGGAAACGAACAAGAAATTAAAACGGTCGTTTCGGTTATTTCGGGCGCTGACGTTAAATTCTCCACTTTGGGACATATTCAAAGGGGCGGTACTCCTACTATGGCTGATAGAATGCTTGCCGCTAAATTTGGCGTTGCCGCTATTGAAATTCTTATAGCAAACAAGACCAATAGAGTCGTAGGTTGTAAAGGTAAAGAAATTTTTGACCTTGATATCACCGAGGCTCTTTCGCAGAAAAAACAAATTGACAAAAACCTTTACGATATTGCTGCTCTACTTTGCTAATTTAGGAGGATATTATGAAAAATTTAAAAGGTAGAGCGGTTTTTGCTCAATCGGGCGGTCCTACCGCAGTCATAAATTCAAGTATTGCAGGCGGACTTATCGAGGCTTTAAACCAAGATTTGATAACCGACGTTTTGTGCGCTCTTCACGGAATTAAAGGCGTTTTAACCGAAGATTTCGTCGATATCGGCAAGGAAGATTTAAGCGAACTTTACGCGCTTAAAAACACTCCAGCCTCGGAATTCGGGTCGGTAAGATATAAACTTAAAGATTTTAACGTTGACGACACCGACTATAAAAAAATTCTTGAAATATTTAAAAAGTACGACGTAAAATATTTCTTCTATAACGGCGGAAACGACAGTATGGATACTTGCGATAAAATTTCACGTTTTATGGAAAAAGAAGGGTATCCCGTCAACGTTATAGGTATCCCCAAAACGATAGATAACGACTTGGTTGGAACAGACCACTGCCCCGGTTACGGCAGTGCGGCAAAATACGTTGCAACGACGATTACCGAAGTTTATAAAGACGCCGTTATTTATGAAAGCCCACTTGTTATAGTCCTTGAAATTATGGGAAGAAATGCAGGTTGGCTTACAGCATCTTCCGCTCTTGCATCACTTACCGGTTGCGGTGCAGACCTTATTTATCTTCCTGAAATCCCTTTCTCATTAGAGAAGTTTAAAAACGACGTAAAAAAGGTTGTGGACGAAAAGCGCGTTTGCATAGTCGCCGTTTCCGAAGGAATTAAAAACGCCGAAGGTAAATACGTTGGAGAAGACGCAAGCGCAACGGACGTATTTGGACACTCTTCGTTAGGCGGTGTTTGCGGTGTGCTTAAATCGGCAGTTAAATCTATCGGTTATAAATGTAAAGCAATAGAACTTAATATTTTACAACGTTGCGCATCTCACGTCGCCTCTAAAACTGACGTTGAAGAGGCTTTCGAGGTTGGCAGACAATCCGTTATACACGCAGTAAACGGTGAAACGGATAAAATGATTGCTTACGTTCGCCGTGACGGAGAATACGCGCTTGACTTCGTCGGCAAAGACCTCTCCACTATTGCTAACGCCGAAAAGACCGTTCCTCTTGAATGGATAAACAAAGACGGTACGGGACTTACTCAAGAGTTTATAGATTACGCTCTCCCCTTAATTCAAGGCGAGCCCGAAAGACGGATTGAAAACGGACTTCCATCTTACGCCAAACTTAAAATGATTAAGTTTAAACTGTAAAAGTCCGCCTATAAGTTGAAAATCGGCAAATTTAAAGCCCGTGAACAGTTTGTTCACGGGCTGTATTTTTTAATCAAAAACCGAATAGGTCGTCGTTACTATTTTCGTTTTTCTTATTATCACCACTTTGGTTTGGATAAAACTCGTCGTCTTTTACTACTCTAATTTTTGCCTTGCGTGCCTTTTTCAAGGCTTTCATTTGTTGTTTTTCGTATTCCTTGTAACCTGCTTTCATTTCCCTATTATACTTTCTTCTACGGAAAAAGTTTTTAACTGCGTAGAATAAATACCGCCAAAAGAACAATACGACGTTTACTAAAGAAATGATTATTGCTATTTTATAGGGTAAAGGATAAATGATAAGGTCTATTAAAAGCAATACGCAGTCTGCCAGCGCAAGCCATTTAATTTTTATCGGTATAAAGTAAAAAAGCAACATTCTAACGTTTGGATTTAATATTGCAAACGCTAAAAACAAGGTCAAATTGAGATAATAGGTTGAAGCATATCCCGTTATAAAACCAAAACCGAGCGTTCCAAGATACCCTATAAGATAATAGACGTTAAATCTAAAATCTCCCCATTCTCGGGACAAACTCGTGCCCATGAGGTAGAAAAAATACAAATAAAAAACGAGGAATATTGGGTTTAGCGAACTTTCGGGTACGAAAACGAAGGTGATAACTCTCCACACCTCTCCGCTCAATATCAGTTCTTTATCAAACCACAATAAACTTGAGAGAGGATAATACCCTGCCCTTAAAAGGGCATAATCGAGTACGCCCACTATAGCCATACCAACTAAAATAACGATAGTTAGGTATTTAAAACCGTAGCGCCCGAATTTCCTATCTAATTTACCAAGTAATGAGTTGTCGTTAAAATCGTAATACATATATTTCCTTCACCCAAATTAAAATTTTGGGTTATTTTTATTCACCAAACGGCAACTCACAAACAAATTTATGCTTTTGAGCCGTCGTAGGTAACTTCACTTCCAAAATAATAAAGACCTAAAGTTCCCGGTCCGCACGACGCGCCGATTATAGGACCTAAAGGACGGATTTGAATTTCAATTCCCTTTAAATTTTCGGGAATAACTTTTTCCACCTCATTTTTAAGTTCTATAGCGTCCTGTTCACAGTCACCGTGTACTATATATAATTTTTGATATTCGCAATCAGCGTAGTTTTCTTTAAACCTTTGAGCAATTTTTTCAAAAGAGTTTTTTCTGCCCTTAACCTTTTCAACCGCTACGTTTGCACCGTTTACGTCACAAATAATAATAGGTTTAATATTTAAAAGTCCGCCGAAAAATGCGCTTGTAGCCGATACTCTTCCTGCCATTTTAAGCCAAGTGAGTTTTTCAACCGTTGCCTCTTGGTGCATAAATTTCTTGTTCTTTTCAATCCAAGTTGCAACTTCGTCTATGCTTTTTCCCTTCGCTCTTTGCTCTGACGCTACCATACATAAAATTCCAAGTCCAAGACAGGCGTTAAGAGTATCTATACACACTATTTTTGCATTTGGATTATTTTTCATAACCTCGTCACGGGCAACGTAACTTGCCTTAACGGAACTTGAAAGCGCCGAAGAACAACCGAGATATAAAATATCGTATCCCTTTGCAACTATTTCTTCAAAAACTTTTTTATACTCTAAGGCGTTGACTTGCGAGGTAACAATTCTATTTCCTGCACGCATTACGCTATAAAAGTCGGCAAAAGAAACTTTACCCCAATCTAAATCCGCCTCACTTTCAAGACCTTCACACGTAAAGTGCATCTTAATATATTCAATATTATACTTCGCTCTGTCCGCTTTGTCAAGGTCACTGCAAGAATCGGTTAAAATTACGTAATCTTTCATTTAATTTTCTCCTCTTTTTCTTAATTTATTCTAAAATTACTATAAAATCGTAAACTTCCTGTCCTCCGTCAATTTCATAAAACTCGACGTTTGGATATTTTGATTTAATCGTTATAGAAACCTCAGTTTTCTCAACTTCGCTTACTCCTTCACCGTAGGAAACAATCATAAAAACTTTGTCTTTAGCGTCAAGTTTTTCAGTAAGCGCTATTAGCGTATCTATTTTACTTTCGCAAGAGGCAAGCATTGTTTTTCCCTTAAAACCAATGTAATTGCCCTCTTTTATATCAACGCCGTCGATATTTGCGTCACGCACCGAAACGGTAACTAAGCCAGTTACAACTCCTTGCATATCGCTATTCATTTGATTTGCAATTTTTTCCGCGTCGTCGGCTGAATAATCAAGCATCGAAAGGACTGAATACGCTTGACCTACGTCTTTCGTTTCAATTACAACAACGTTAGACTTACCGTACTTTTCGCCTGCCTGTTTTGCCGCCATTATTATGTTGCTATTATTAGGTAAAACGAAGATATTGTCAGCATTAACGTCATCAAAAGCCTCGATAAATCGACCTATAGAGGGGTTTTTACCTTGACCGCCGTCAATTACCTCATCAGCGCCGATTTCCTTAAAAGTATCTATAAGACCTTTACCCGTAGCAACCGTAACAAGCCCGAATTTTCTTCTCGGTCTTATCTTTTTAACTTGCTTTTTTTCATTTTCAACCCCGTTATGCTGAAGGGTCATATTCTCAATTTTTACAGTTAAAAATTCACCGTAATTTTGACAGTATTCTAACACTTTATAAGGAGTTAAAGTATGCACGTGTATTTTTACTACGGTTCCCGTCAAAAACGCAACTACTGAATCTCCTATACTTTCAAGATAAGAGATAAGCGGGGTTATATCAAAATTATTAACGTCGGTTTTTACCGTTTGAAGTTGCAATAAAAGTTCGGTGCAGTAGCCGTATTTCATTACGCTGTTTTCATTAAACTTTGAAAAGTCAATACTACTTTTGTTAGATTCTTCAAACTCAGCGTTTCCAACCTCTCTGCCTTCAACAGCCCCTTTCATACCTTCGGCAATATAAACGAGTCCTGCTCCACCGCTATCAATTACTCCTGCTTCTTTTAGTGCTTCTAAAAGGTCGGGCGTGCGGTCTAAAGAACATTTCATTTCGGTTATGTAATCCACCAAAAACCCGCCTATAGTACTGTTATCGCCACATTTTTCGCAAGCATAATCTGTTGCTTCTCTTGCAACCGTCAGTATAGTTCCCTCGACTGGCTTAGACACGGACTTATACGCTTTACACACTCCGCACTTTAACGCCGAGCCAAATTGCGAAACGGTAGCCCTATCGCAGTCTTTCAAACCTTCGGCAATTCCTGCAAACAGTTGAGATAATATAACCCCTGAATTTCCCCTCGCGTTTAAAAGCATGCCGTTTGCTAAAGCCTCGGCTTTTTTACATACGGAGTTTTCTTTTACTTCTTTAAGGTCGCCAAGCCCACCTTTTATGGTCATAAACATATTGTCGCCCGTATCTCCGTCAGGAATAGGAAATACGTTTAAGTCATTGACCGTTTTTAAATTGGCTTTTAAATTAAGCGCGCCGTTTATAACAATTTTTTCAAACAAGTCGCCGTCAATTATTTTTTGATTAGAATTATTTTCCAAAACCGTTTTCTCCTTAAAAGTTACTAAAAAGTATAGTTTTCGACTATTTTCGTCATTATTATAGCAAATAAAAATAAACTGAAACGAAACAAGCGGGCGGTTGCAAAAAAAATTGCAACCGCCCGCATTAATTTTTTATCAATATATAACATTAATCTAACTTGGCAATATTACGAAAAACCTTGTTCTTCCGTTTTCGCTTTTTACGGTTATTTCACCTCCGTGAAGGTCAACTATATGCTTTACGATAGAAAGTCCTATTCCGTTACCCTCTTTTTTGTGGCTCTTATTTCCTTGATAAAATTTTTGGAATATATTCGTATATTCGCTTTCGTCAATCGTTTCGCCCGTATTTTCTATAGTAACCGCGATATCTTCGCCTATTTTTTCGACCTCTATCTTCAATTCTCCTCCGTCGTTAGAGAATTTAACCGCGTTATCTATTAAATTAAACCAAACCTGTTTTAACAAATCCTCGTTTGCCCTGATTTGAAATTCGTCGAATTCCATATTAAGTTCTAACTGCTTTTTCGTCCACTTTTTTTCAAGAAGTAAAACGCACGTCCTTATTTGCTCTGCGACGTTGAACTCAGTTTTGTCCGTTAAAATCCCTTGATTTTCTATTTTTGACAAGTTTAAAATATTAGTCGTCATATCGGTTAATCGGCTTATCTCTTCTTCAATTACGTTTAGATACTGCAACCGTTTTTCTTTTGAAATATCATCATTTTTCATAAGCCCTATCAAACTGCTTACCGAAACGATAGGTGTTTTTAATTCGTGAGAAAAATTATTGACGAAATCAGACCTTAAAATTTCAGTCTTTTGTAATTCGCTTGCTAACGCGTTGAATTTATCCTCTAAACTTTTTACGCCGACTATCTTTCCTGCTCTTCCTAAATTAAGCCTCGTATTAAATTCTCCCTCGGCAAGTTTAGTTATCCCGTCTATTAATAAGTTAAACGGTCTGGTTATTATTTTACCAAATATAAAAGTAAGCGCCAAACCTAAAATCAAACTAATTCCGGCAAACATCAACACCCACAAAAACGGTGTTTCTTCTATTGTAAACGAGGCGTATTTTTGTGTTTCTATCATTAAATATTCCAAAATTGCAACCATAACTATTGCACATAGCAAAATAACAGCAACTCCAAACACAAAAAACGCCCTTATTTTATTTTTTTCGGATATTCCGCTTATAGGTTTTTTCATTTTTTCTTTACCGCCTTATAGCCTAAGCCTCTTATCGCCTCTATTTCAAAATCGTCCCAATGCTCAAATCTTTTCCTTAACCTACCTACGTGTACGGTTACAGTTTCGCTACCCGTTTCACACTCTACTCCCCAAATTTCATCCATAAGTTGGATTCTTGTAAAAATCTTGTTAGGGAATGATAGTAATTTATAGAGCAAAAGAAATTCTTTTTGTGGAAGTTCGTGTACCTCTCCATTCCTCTCAACAGTGTAACTGTCATAATCGAGAGTAACCGAGCCAACCGTAATTTTCCTTTCGTTTATAATTTTAGACCGTCTTAAAAGTGCCTTTACGTGAAGAAGTAGTTCTTCCGCATCAATAGGCTTTGACATATAGTCGTCAATACCAACGACAAATCCCTTTTTTCTATCTTCGGGAAGTTGCTTTGCTGAAACCATCAAAACGGGCAATTCACTGTCAAACACGCGCAACTCTTTCGTAAACTCATACCCGTCCATCTTTGGCATCATAATATCTACAATTACAAGGTCAATATGTTCTCTTTCTAATATATTGAAAGCCTCTTCCCCATTTTTCGCCGTAAACACTTCATATTGAGCGGTTTTCAAAACCTCTTTCATAACGTAGCGAATATTCTTATCGTCATCTACAACTAAAATATGAAACATTTTATCTCCCATTTATAATAAAACCACGCTATAAGTCGATTATCGCGCGGTTTTACAATTTATCAATCAAAAAACTCTTCTTCAAGCATAGCGCATAAAGCGTGATATACTGGAAGGTGTAATTCTTGAATTTTATAAGTTTCCATCTCGGGTACCGCAATAGTCACGTCAGCAAGAGCGCTTAGTCTACTCGTTTTTTGTCCCGTCATAGCAACGGTTTTAAGCCCTTTCGCTTTTGCAACCAAACAAGCGTACACACAGTTTAATGAATTACCCGAAGTTGATATAGCAATCAAAGTATCTCCCTTTTCTCCAAGCCCTGCAAGTTGTTGTGCAAACACGGCTGACGGTTCTTTATCATTTGAATATGCCGTTGTTAAAGATATATGCGAAGTAAGAGATATTGCCGGTAAATTACCCTCTAAAACAGCCTTTAATCTCTCACTTTCTTCACATTCTGGAAGGTTGTTTAGTAAATTTTGGTTAGCCTTTCTACATTTTTTAAAGTTCTTCATAAGTTCGCCGACTATATGCTCACTATCCGCCGCGCTACCACCGTTTCCGCACGTAAGAACCTTTCCACCATCTTCATAAGATTTTTTTAACAGTTTAAAAGCATCCATTATACCGCTTTTACAAACGTTAAGTGCAGGATATTTTGATATAAGTTCATCAAATATCATCTTAGTAGAATTTTTCATAACAATCTCCTTAAATTCCTTTTGCTACGGCAAGCGCCGACACGTCGCCAATGTTTTCATGCAGTTTTGCAGGGACGATTTCACACACTTCCCTCGCATAACAAAGACTTTCTCTTTTTATTACTTTTTCAGCGTACGGATACATTAAATCTCCGCTACGCATAAATACTCCGCCGATAACGATTTTTTCAGGGTTAAATAAATCTATTAAAATCGAGAGAGTTTCGCCGAGCATTTTTCCGCTTTTTTTATAAATTCCAAGACAAAATTTATCACCTTGCCTTGCAAATTCAGCAATAGTTTTAGCCGAAATATTATCTTCTCCCCCAACTTTTTGAACAAATTCAGGCACGATATTCTTCTTTTTGAGTTTTTCAAGTTCTAACAGCGCAAGACGTCTAATTCCGCTACCGCTACAAAAGCCCTCGCAAGAGCCTGCTTTATTATAGCCTACGGGACCGTTTTTTCTAAGTCTTACGTGACCTATTTCCCCTGCGTTATCGTTTGTTCCTGAATACAATTTTCCATTTAAAATAAGTCCCGAGCCAAAACCCGTACCAAATGTTATGAAAATCATATTTTGAGTGCCTTTTCCCGCTCCGTAAAGCCACTCGGCAACGGCACATGCGTCTGCGTCATTTTTAAGATAAGTCTTTATTCCAAATTTATTTTCAAAATATTCAACAATTTTTATTCCGTCCCAAAGAGGAAGTGACGGGGGTTTTTTTATTATGCCGTTTTTACTGTCAAGAGGTCCACCGCACGCAATACCAATACCGTCAACAGTGTATTTTTTACGTTGCTCTTCTATAAAATTTGAAAACAAAGTAAGTATTTGTTCAGGCGTTTTCCCTGCTGTTGGAAATACTATTTTATCTAAAATATTAACCTCGGTATCCGCAGTGCCAACAACGGCAGCACATTTCGTTCCACCAATATCAAGTCCTATATACATATCTTTTTTGGGCGTAAATTTTCACAAAATTCGTAGGGTATAAACAAATTACCTTTTCCGATGCCGAGAGAAATATACGGTTTTCTCTCACCGTGAAAATCGCTACCGCCACTCTCCTTTAAATTAAATTCTTTTGCTATTTTTTTGCATAAAAGCGTAGTTCCGCTGTCGTACGTTGAATACACCGTTTCCATTCCAACAAGCCCAAATTTAACTGCTTTTTCTAAGAAAATTCTCAATTTCGGCGCATCAAGGTCTAAAAACGGATGTGCAAGTATGGGAATCGAACCTATCGAACGGATAAAATCAATCGTTTCAAAAACGTCTAATCGCTTAGGCGTGTGATAATAAGGACTGTTTTTGGACAATAAAGTTGTAAACGACTCCTTAATAGAAGATACGTAGCCCTTTTTGTATAAAATTTCTCCTATATGCGCCCTATTTACAGTACCCATGGTCGACTTTTTTATACTGTCGTAATCAATTTCGTAGCCGGCACCGTTTAATCTCTCGACCAAAATTCGGTTGCTTTCGTCCTTTCTTTCTATAAGTTCTTTAGCGCGTTCATTCACTTGAGGAAAGTATTCTTCTTTTAAAAACAACCCCAAAATATGAAGTTCGGTATCTCCGTAATCTGTGGAAAATTCTATTCCGGCTACTGCCTCAACGTCAGTTTTTTTTGCCTCAGCCTTAAATCGTTCAATACCGCCGATATTGTTATGGTCGGTAAGGGCTATTGACGAAAGCCCTTTGTTTTGAGCCTCTTTTATCAACTCTTCAGGCGTAAACGTGCCATCGGAAAAAACCGAGTGAGTATGTAAGTCACAACTTTTCATCTATTATATACCTTTTGATAAATTTCTTCAACGACTTTTTCAACTTCTAAAAGCGGAGTTGGATAACTCATCAACTCCAATCTAACCGCTAAACCGTTTTTTCTGTACGGCGGTTGAAAATATTCTATTCCGTTATTATAAAAGCCGTTTCGCTTATAAAAGTTTAAACGTCTATTTGCTAAAGCAGACAAAGTCTCAGGCTCACACTCTAAAACAACGTTGTTATAAATTTGTTTTATCATATTTAAAGTTTGCTCGCCTAAACCCTTTCCTCTCTCTTCTTCAAATATCACAAAATGTTCAATAAAAGCGCAATTTTTTAATAGCCAAACAGTAATAAATCCAACTTTTTTATCCTTAATTATGATATGATATGTTTTAAACAACGGATTATTTAAAAGATTTTTTTGCTCGCTATAATCTCGCCTTTCACTTGCTATAAAATTTTTCTCCATCTCGGCATAAATACCGTCAAAATCGTTAAACAAAATCTCTTTTAGTTCCATATTTTCATTATATCAAATTATAATTCATTTTTCAAGTTTTATTACGCTTTAAATTTAAACAATTATTTGTTTTTGGATACTTCTAATTAAAAATTTAACAACCTAAATAACAAAAAATGGGGCAATAATCAACTTATAGCCCCATTTTTATTAAAGTTCATTTATTCCAAGTCCTGTACGGATATACTTCATCTCATCCAATTCTTCGCTTTTTACTTTGCCTACCGATTTTAATTTTGAAATATTTTTAGGTCGTGTAAACAACACGTGAAACCATCTAACAAAATAAAATATCGGTAAAAGCCAAAGATGTTTTTTTAATATAGGATATGAAAACTGCATATTTTCTTTAGGTGGAAAAAGAGCACTCCAAAAAGTGCGTTTTTTTGCCTTTTTAACGTCGCAACTACTATCATTACTTTTAGAAGCGACGTCTGACGCCGCTTTCTTTTCTTCATTTGAAAACAAAGTAGATTCAATTATATGATCCGCAAGTTTTAAAGTAAACTCGTCCGCTTGCTCGTCCTTAAAAAAGAAATTCGACAGTTTTTCAAATTGGTTTTTAAACTGTAAAAGCCCACACTTTTTAAGTTCTTCGTCTAAATATTCTTCATTTAAGTCATAGGCTTTTCTATAAAGATAAATATCCGTTAAATGCCTAATACCAACACCTGCGCTTTCAGCAAAATGATAAGCAGAATGTGCAAGAATTGAAATGTAAAAAATCTCTCTATTCATTTCATAAAAATATTTATAACCGTCTTTTACAGTCGCCCTTTCAAAACCAATACCAAAATATTTTTTTAAAGGACCTACGAAAATACATTTATGAAGTTCAAAAATCGTTTTAGTTTCAGGATAATATACAATATCGTGATGCTCGTCATGGCGTTTAGTCGCAAGACCTAACTCATCAACTAAAGCGCGCACTTGTTTTAACTGCTCAATATCAATTAAAACGTCACAGTCGGACGCATATCTCATTTCGGTTGACGGATACAACTTTTTAAGATGATAACCTTTAAGAGGCATGTGTTTTATTCCGTTATCCTCAAAAGCATCAAGCACTGTTTTTATATCAATCTCGCTTTGCACGTCTTTTATAACGTGTCGTTGCACCGACCTATCTATGGCGTTTAAAAACCCTTCAGGCATTTCTTGTCTAACGTTTTCTATCGCCTTACAAACAATCACACTCATTGAATGCGACGCGCAAAGTTTATAAAGTTGTTTATAATCTACGTCTTTGGGAATAAGCTCTTTATTTTCAAGCTTTTCATTGTTTATTCCTTTTTTAACGCATTCTATAAAAAACCTTTCGGTATTAGTCATATTACATACATCCATTTAATCTCTAAAATACAAATCTCTAGTATATACTTTGTCTAAAACGTCTGAAATTTCTTCACTGTATCTGTTTGCTAAAATAACGTCGCACGTATTTTTAAACTCGTTTAAATCTCTAATTACACGGCTATTAAAGAAGGTATTATCCCGCATTGTCGGCTCATAAATAACCACCTCAATACCTTTTGCCTTTATGCGCTTCATTACGCCCTGAATACTACTTTGACGGAAATTATCGCTTCCCGCCTTCATTGTTAATCGATATACGCCCACCACCTTTGGACGTCTTGCTATAATTTGGTCGGCAATAAAATCCTTTCTCGTGCTATTAGCCGCAACGATAGCGGAAATTATATTTTGAGGCACGTCGTTATAGTTTGCTAAAAGCTGTTTTGTATCTTTTGGCAAGCAATACCCACCGTAACCAAACGACGGATTATTATAATGACTTCCTATACGGGGATCTAACCCTACGCCTTCAATTATTGATTTCGTATCTAGACCGCGTACCGACGCATAAGTATCCAGTTCGTTAAAAAACGAAACTCTTAAAGCGAGATAAGTGTTAGCAAACAACTTAACAGCCTCAGCTTCGGTAGGATTCATAAACCGCACTTCTATATCTTCTTTTATTGCGCCTTGCTGTAATAATTGAGCAAAAAGCTCCGCCGCCTTTTTTAGCCTTGCGTTTCTTACGGGAACGCCGACTATAATACGGCTTGGATATAAGTTGTCGTATAAAGCTCTTCCTTCCCTTAAAAATTCGGGGCTGAAAAGAATATTATCGCAACAGTATTTCTCACGTACGCTTTCTGTAAATCCAACGGGAACGGTGCTTTTTACAATCATTACCGCGTCGGGATTTACCTCTATCACCTGTTCTATAACGCTTTCTACCGACGAGGTGTCAAAATAATTCTTTCTTTCGTCATAGTTTGTAGGCGTTGAAATTATAACTATTTCTGCTTCTCTATACGCCTCTGCGCCATTTGTCGTTGCAACTAAATTTAGTTCCTTTGTCGCCAAGTATTCTTCAATTTCTTTGTCTGCTATAGGCGATTTTTTATTGTTGATAAGCTCTACCTTGGCAGGAATTATATCTACTGCCGTTACTTCATTATGTTGCGCAAGCAACACTGCCATAGAAAGACCGACGTAACCGGTCCCTGCGACTGCTATTTTCATTTAATTTTCTCCTTAATATTCATTATGAAGGAACAAATTCCTATCCAAACGTCTCCGTAGCGAAAAATCTATTCTTTGAAAATACAGCTGCGACCTTGTCCCTATGGTGTCTCCTATGGCAACTCGGTTGCAAACTTAATTTTACACTTTATAAAACTCTTTATACCATTCGGCAAATTTGCGAAGCCCAACACGAAGAGGCGTTGCCGGCTTAAAACCTAAATCCGCCTCAAGCGCCGAGGTATCGGCATACGTAATAGGTACGTCTCCCGCCTGCATCGGCACAAGCTCTTTATGCGCCTCAAAATCATAATCAGCCGGTAATACCTCTGCGCGGATAAGCTCCTGCTGCAAAATATCCACAAAATCAAGTAGATTTTCAGGACTGCTATTTCCTATATTATACACCTTGTACGGCGGTAACGGCAATCCGTCCTCGCCATTTTTCTTTTCGGGCGCATGTTGCATAACTCGCTTTACACCCTCTACGATATCATCAACAAACGTAAAATCACGCTTGCAGTTTCCATAGTTGAAAATTTGGATTTTTTCGCCCTTCAAAAGCTTATTAGTAAACCCAAAATATGCCATATCAGGTCTTCCTGCCGGTCCGTAAACAGTAAAGAAACGAAGTCCGGTTGATGGAATATTGTACAGTTTACTGTACGCGTGCGCTAATAACTCATTAGATTTTTTTGTCACCGCATATAAAGATACGGGATTATCAACCTTATCCTCTGTTGAATACGGCACTTTTTTGTTTGAACCGTATACCGACGAACTGGACGCGTACACTAAATGCTCTACGGGATTATGACGGCACGCTTCTAAAATATTATAAAAGCCTATTAAATTTGCCTCAATATACACGTCGGGATTAGTGATCGAATATCTAACTCCTGCTTGCGCTGCCAAATTAACGACAACCGCAGGCTTATACTTAGTAAAAACATTATCGATAAGAGTCTTATCCGCAATACTTCCGCGTATGAAATCCCACTTACAATCATCTTTTTTACTAACCGCTTTTTGTATTTCGCTAAGTCGGTATTCTTTGATAGATACGTCGTAGTAGTCGTTCATATTATCAATACCGACGATATGAGTGTTTTGATAAGAACGTAAAAGCTCCAACACGAGATTACAACCTATAAACCCAGCTGCTCCCGTTATTAAAACAGTTTTATTATTTAGCTCTACGTTTGACTTTAACATATACCTTTGTACTCCTTTTGTACTTTTTCGTAGCTTTCCAAATTCCCGATATCGTAACGCCTTCCGGGCATTTCCATAGCATGCACTTTGGTTTGCGAGCAAAGCCAAGCTATATAACTACCGGGCGCGTCTACTCCGCAGCCGCTTTCAATTCCCTTCTTTATAAGTCTCGCGTCCTCTTTTGTGTAATAATAGAACGGCGGGCAAGCCCAATTAGACTTAGGTTTGGACGGCTTCTCCGTTAAATGAATAACCTTATCGGTCTCATCCACCTCTGCCACGCCGCATTTTTGCAGCCTTTGAACAGACTCCTCAAAATAACGCATAATACAAGAGGTTTTTTTCTCTTGAGCATAAACGATAAATTTAGTTAAGCTAAAATCAAGAAGATTATCTCCCGCAATTACAAGCATATCGTCATCAAGCTTAAGCTCGTCAATAGCAAACTGAATATCTCTCACCGCGCCTAGTCTAGTTTCATTTGTACTCGTTCCGTCGTCAACAACGGTAATTTTTTGTTGCTTTTGCGAGCTCCAGCTATGGAAGCAATCTGCAAATTTATGATTAGAAATAACTACGTATTCATCAACCGCGCCAAGCGATTCAATATCGTCAAGTAGCCAGTCAAGAATTGTCTTTTCTTGCACCTTTAATAATGGCTTGGGGAAATTTTCAGTCAAAGGATATAATCTTGTAGCGTATCCCGCCGCTAATATTAAGCATTTCATAATTCTACACCGTCCGCAGTATCACAAATATGCACCGAAAACTTTCCGCCTAATGCCGGAAAAGCTTTCAAATATTCATTTGTAACTTTTTTCTCTATTTTATCAGCATAGCTTGGATCAATAATCGCCATACAGCACCCTTTAAATCCTGCGCCGCTAAACCTTCCGCCATAAATACCGTCTGTTTTTAGCATAATTTCATATAACGTTTTCAATTCTTCAGAGCCTGTTTCATAATTATAAATAGAAGAATTTCCACTTTCAAAAGAGAGCTTACCGAAAGTTTCAATATCACCCCTACGCCAAGCTTCTGCGCCAGCCTCTACACGCTTAAATTCCGTATACCAGTGCTCAGCGCGCTTGCGCCAGTTTTCCGGTAGCTTATCTCTATATTTTAAATACGTTTCATAGGGCACGTCACGTAGAAACGTATCGCTAAATTTACCGTATTCCATACCGCTAAACGCCTTTAACGCATAAGCCGCACTACGGCACTCGTCCACTCGCATATTAAATTTACTGCCGGCAAGAGAACGCTCAACGCCTGAAAAGAAAATAGCAAACTTATACGGTTTCATTGTCTTCGGAGCAGAAATAAGCTCATACGAATCGTCTTTTGTATCAAGGTACAAAAGCTTGTCCCGTTTAGCAAACACCTCACATGATTGATCAAGCTTTCCGCACGACACGCCAACGTATTTATTTTCTGCCGCTTGCGCGGTTAAAATCATTTCCAGCTCGGTAAGATGAATTTCATTTACCTTACAAAGAGCAGACAAGAAAGCAATAGTTACGGCAGCAGACGACGAAAGCCCACCTATAGGAAGAGTCCCCTCAATAACTCCGCAAAGACCTACCTTTAACGGATATTTTTGCGATAGCATTAACGTTGCGCCACGCAGATAATCTGCCCAGTCGTTTTCTTTCGTTTCAGAAACTGACCTTACGTGCCATTGTGCGCGTTTGTTAAATTGTAAGGAAGATAGCTCAATAACGCCGTTTTGTTTAGGCGAGTAAGCAATATGTATTCCCTTATCAATAGCAAATCCGGTTATTTTTCCGTATTGATGATCGCTGTGCGCGCCTATCGGGCACACGCGGTAGGGACAAAACGCTATCGCCGCAGGCTCTTTTTTATACGTTTCGGTAAATTTTTCGTTGCAACGCATTTAATATTTCTCCGTGTATTTACTTGTTTTTGCAAATAATCAACTTATAGGCCTACTTTTAATACTTTCTCCAGACCATTTTGTCAACTATTCCAACGTAAGATTGAATTATTTTTACAACCTTTGTAGACACGTTTTCCTCTACATAATCGGGCACCGAAATACCGTGACTTCCGTCTTTTGTAAGCTCAACCGCAGTTTCAACCGCTTGCAAAAGATTCTTTTCGTCAATCCCCGCCAACACAAAGCAAGCTTTATCAAGAGCCTCAGGTCTTTCAGTCGACGTACGAATACATACGGCAGGGAAAGGATTTCCTACGCTTGTAAAAAAGCTGCTTTCCTCGGGAAGAGTTCCACTATCGGATACTACACAAAAAGCATTCATTTGAAGGTTGTTGTAGTCGTGAAACCCTAGCGGTTGGTTACAAATTACTCTACTATCAAGCTTAAATCCACTTGCCTCTAATCTCTTTTTGCTTCTTGGATGACAAGAATATAAAATAGGCATATCGTATTTTTCCGCCATTTTATTTATTGCTGTAAAAAGCGATAAAAAGTTCTTTTCGGTGTCGATATTTTCTTCTCTGTGCGCCGAAAGTAAAATGTATTTTTTAGGCTCCAAATTAAGCCTTGTTAAAACGTCACTATCCTTTATTTCTTGCAAATTACTATGCAAAACTTCTGCCATTGGCGAACCAGTTACGTAAGTTCTCTCTTTAGGAAGTCCGCAATCCGCAAGATAACGGCGCGCATGCTCGGAATACGCCAAATTGACGTCCGAAATAATATCTACAATTCGGCGGTTTGTTTCTTCTGGCAAACACTCATCCTTACAGCGGTTACCTGCCTCCATGTGAAAAATAGGAATATGAAGTCTTTTTGCAGGAATTGCCGAAAGACAACTGTTAGTATCGCCCAAAATAAGTAACGCGTCAGGCTTAATTTGCGACATAAGTTTATACGAGCAATTTATAATATTGCCAACCGTAGCGCCCAAATCGTCGCCGACGGCATCCATATACACTTCGGGATCGGCAAGTTTTAAATCTTTAAAGAATACCCCGTTTAAATTATAGTCATAATTTTGTCCCGTGTGCGCAAGAATGCAATCAAAATACTGACGGCATTTGTTTATTACCGCTGCAAGCCTTATAATTTCAGGGCGAGTACCCACTATTATAAGCAATTTTAATTTTCCGTTATCCTTAAACTTAACTTCAGAGTAATCAGTTTTTATTGCCATATTATTTCTCCACTATTTCAAAAAAAGTATCGGGGTGAGCGGGATCAAACTGCTCGTTTGCCCACATTACCGTCACTAAATTTTCAGTTTTCGATAAATTGATTATATTGTGAGTGTAGCCGGGAAGCATATGTACCGCTTGGATTTTATCGCCACTCACTTCAAAATTTAAGACCTCATCCGTGCCTATCTTCCTCTGTTGAATAAGCCCATGACCTGCGACAACTATAAAAAACTCCCATTTTGTATGGTGCCAATGCTGACCTTTAGTTATACCAGGTTTTGATATATTGATTGAAACTTGTCCACACTTCTCGGTTTTCAAAAGTTCAGTAAAACTACCGCGCGCATCCTCTTTCATCTTCAGATCAAACGCCACTTTTTCTTTGGGCAAATAACTCAAATAAGTCGAATAGAGTTTCTTTGCAAAACTACCGTTTGGAATTTCGGGAATAATAAGCGTTTCGCTTTGTTCACGGAAAGAATGGAGCAAATCCACAATCTCGCCAAGCGTTACTTTGTGAGTAATCGGAGCAAAATAATATCTACCATTTTCCCTCTCAATAGGCGTCAAACCGTCATAATCGCAACGATGTCCTTTGCCTTCCAAAAGGTCAAGCATTTCCGTCACTAAATCGTCTATATAGAGAAGTTCAAGTTCAATCGCCCTATCATTTACGGTAATCGGTAAATCGTTTGCAATATTATTACAAAACGTCGCAACTGCGCTATTGTAATTTGGTCTACACCATTTCCCAAAAAGATTAGGAAAACGGTATACGCAAACCTTTGCTTTCGTCTCTTCGCCGTAAGCAAAAACAAGGTCTTCACCCGCTTTTTTACTTCTGCCGTAATCACTGTCATAGCGACCTATACAAGTAGCTTGAATTGACGAGGATATCATGATAGGACACTTATTGCCGTGCTTTTTTAATAATGAAAGTAGCGTTGAGGCAAATCCAAAATTACCTTGCATAAATTCCTCGTTATTTTGAGGACGGTTTACCCCTGCAAGATTAAACACAAAATCGGCTTGTTTTGTATATTCGTCTAAATCTTTTTCCGTTCCGTCTAAATCGTACTCGTAAATTTCCTCAATAAGTAAATTTGGACGGGTTTTATCCTTGCCTTCTTTTAAATTTTTGAGCGACGAGCAAAGGTTTTTCCCTACAAAGCCCTTTGCACCTGTAACTAAAATTTTCATAGCTTGTCCTTAATATTTTCTACCCATTTTATCGAGTTCTTCACGAATATAAGAAAGAGTTAAAAGCTTTGCTTTTACTTCCTCAACCGTTAAAAGAGTCGTGTTATTAGAATTGAATTCTGTTAAGGTATTTCTCTCTACGTCGCCGTTATTAAAATATTTATCATAGTTAAGACCACGGTTATCCGCAGGAACACGGTAGAAATTGCCAAGGTCTATTGCATTAGCGCATTCCTCATTAGTCAAAAGTGTTTCGTACATTTTTTCACCGTGTCTAATTCCTATCGTTTTAATATTGTTTTTATCACCGCCAAAAAGCTCACAAACTGCCTCTGCTTGAGTTTGAATTGTACAAGCTGGGGCTTTTTGCACAAGAATATCGCCGCTTACACCGTTTTCAAACGCAAATATAACAAGGTCAACGGCTTCATCCAGCGACATAATAAATCTAGTCATAGAGCCGTCAGTTAAAGTTATAGGCTTACCCGACTTAATTTGGTCTATCCAAAGAGGAATAACCGAACCGCGGCTACACATAACGTTTCCGTACCTAGTACAGCAAATTTTAGTCTTTTCGGGAGAAACAGTACGGGCTTTTGCAACAGAAACGCGCTCTTCCAGAGCCTTTGAAATACCCATTGCATTTACAGGATATGCCGCCTTGTCCGTTGAAAGACAAACGACGTTTTTAACTCCTGCCTCAATAGCGGCTGTTAAAACGTTCTCCGTTCCTAAAACGTTCGTTTTTACTGCCTCAATAGGGAAAAATTCACAAGACGGAACTTGCTTTAATGCTGCCGCGTGGAAAACGTAATCCACCCCATACATTGCATTTTTTATTGACTGCAAATCTCTTACGTCACCGATAAAAAATCTAATTTTTTCAGCAACCTCGGGCATTTTTGCCTGAAATTCGTGACGCATATCGTCCTGTTTTTTCTCATCTCTTGAAAAGATACGGATTTCTCCGATATCTGTTTTTAAAAATCTGTTTAAAACGGCGTTGCCAAAGCTTCCCGTTCCACCTGTTATAAGTAAAGTTTTTCCTTTAAATAAACTCATTTGATATTCTCCTTTTCCTTTTTTATCCAATAGTTTTTTATAGGCGTCGCACAAGAACAAACACCTTCTTCAAAAAATGGGGTTTCTCCTTGTTGAATTTTTTCGGCAACTGCAATCAACCTTGTTGCTGCAACCTCTGCTGTCCAATGCTTAGTTATTGTTTTATAAGCGTTTTCACCAATTTGATCTCTTAGCTTTTTATTTTCAATTAAAATTTTTAAGTTTCTAGCTATTTCTTCAACTTTTCCGCATTGATAAATTAAGCCGTTATCCCCATTTTTTATTAAATAAGGTACAGACCCGACAGCGTGGCTAACAACAAGAGCGCATGCGCTATTCATCGCTTCATTTACAACTGCGCCCCAGCCTTCATTAAAATCACTTCCGAAAACGTAAATATCCGCTCCTTCCATAAAACACCTTACTTCGCTTGGTGTTTTAAACGGTAAAATCGTTATATACTTATCAATTTTATTGTCAGCAATATATTTTTCAATATTGTTTTTTTCTTCACCATCACCTATAATGGTAAAATGTAAGTTACTTTCACCTTCACACACAAGAATTTTAACCGCTTTTACAAAATCAATTACTCTTTTTAGCTTTAATATTCTTCCGGCATATAAAATCTCAACTTTATTATTATTGTTTTTTAAAGATAACAATTTCGTTAAGTTTTTTGTTTCAATCTTGGGGAAATACCCCCACTTAAAGCATTTTTTTTCGTTAAAACCGCATAATTTTAAGTCGTAAGATGCATATGCGCTCGCCCCCAATAGATACAACGGCTTATTTTTAAATTTTATAAAAGCATTATTTAGTTTTCTTCGAGTAATAGGTATAAATCTACGCCAATACCCCTTTTTCAGCGGACGCTCGCAAAAATAAAACGTAAGCTTGTCTTTTTGCATTCTCTTTTCAAGATATTTAAGTGGCGCCGCTCCAAAAATTACCACATCAAACTCTTCTGCGATTTTCATAGCTTTTTCTTCCGCGCCTTCTTCATAGGAACGCAAAACAAAAGAATATTGCTTATTCATATCTGCATACCCCATATCAAGTCTATCCTGCGATATAGGTTCTGTTGCCACAAACACAAATTCAACGTCTTGTTTTTTGTTAAATTCTTCACATAAAGGCAGCTGATGATGATTTAAAAAATTAGAAAAAAACGCTATTTTCATGACTTATTTCCTCTTATTAAATGATAAGCTTTTTCTTTTAATGAATCTTTTTTTACTCCACCGTATTTTTTTAGTACGGCTTTTAATCCACCCGACTCATAATCTTGCCAAAACTCTTTTCTCTGCGTTGGCTTTTGAGGTGGTTCTTTTAATTGAGGTTGTTTAACCCCTTCTAAACTACCTTTTATCTTTTTACCTTTTATAGAGTTAAATAAATCATTCCCTTTTTCAGTGTTTGCAATTATCATTGAAACACCTAATTCATCTTCAAACTCTTTATTTATATTTTCTATTCCCCAATAATCACTTATCGTTATATCTGCAACCCTTTCTTGAGTCGTATACTTGCAATTATAACAACATTTCCGCGTTATATTATTAGAATAATATAAATTCATAAAGCCGTTTAATTTCTTGTCGTTTTTTATTTCTCTGCCGTCTTGTAAAACAGCCAAACACGAATTACCCCTCCAAGAAATTCTTTTACTTCTAAAATAATATTTGGCGACTTTACTTCCATACTCATTTTCAAGCCATTTAATATATTCGTTGTATATTTTTGGAGATGGAACTCCGTGACAAATAATATCAACAGTTATCAAGTTTTCAATAGAAACATTTTTAGCCCTTACAAAGCGATTAACCGCATCAATTTGACAGGGCGTTCCCGAAAATAAAACTGTCTTACCACTTTTTAAATCGCATAATAGCGGTTTATAACATTCACTTAATTTGCTTTGCGCATATTTTGTTCCCTGAATTTTTGACAGCTGTTCTTCGGTTTCCCCCCTTACGTGCTTAACAGTAAAATCATTACATAATTTTGCTCCGTAAAAAACTCCGCCGCCATCAATAACAGCTTTTGCTAAGGCATAAAACGCTCCGCCTGACGCGCTTTCTTTTCTAATCTCATTTTCCGCTTTAAAAGCATATACCTTATTAGACTGTTCGCTCTTTTCCACTTTGTTTAGCGCGGGACAAACATTTTTGCATAAACCGCAATCTATACATTTTGATTTATCAATATATGCTTGCAAAAAGCCTTCTTTTGTCGTTATCATTCTTATTGCGTCTTTTGGGCAAACAGACACACAAGCCCCACACCCAACGCAAGCGTCTTTTGCTATATTCTCTTTTTCAGAATTAAGAGCTTTATCAAGGAACTCTTTTGATGATTGAACGTAATTTTTTACATTTTCTTTTACGTCTATATAATCTATACTCTTATATTCCTTCTCTATTTTACTATCAATAAGCCTTTCTAAAAGCCCCGCCTTTGATAAAACGTTCGTTATTCTTGATCCACCGTGTTTATTGTCAAACACATAAAATTCCTTTTCAAATATAATAGAAAAAGCCGTTCCGTGAAAAGAATTTGTAATAACAGTTTTTGCATATTTGAATGCGCTTAAAAATTCTATAGGTCCATAAGATAAAATTTGTTTATGGCTAACGTTCTTATCTTTACCTGCGCAAATTTCTATTAGTTTTAAACCCTTTTTATCTGCATACTCCTGAGCAACCTTCGACATCTCTTCATTATGTATTACACTGTAAAGAAGAACGTAATCACCCTTTATTACTTGCTTTTTTATAATTTTTTCATAATCTTGTTTTTCAAGTAAAAATACGGGGTCGCACACAGTTTGCACGTTAACGTTTGACACTTTAGAAAGATAATCTGCCGTCTGCTCTTCTCGTACTGAACAGTAGTCTAATTGCCTTACAAGCCCTTTCACCTGTTTTTCTTCGTTTTCACTATATTTATCTTTACCTACACTTGCAGCGTAGGAAACCCTAGTGTTTATTCCGTCAATATCACCAAAGAAAATAGGATTGACCCCGTCCATTATAGTAGGATTCCAAATTTGATCACTTCCGCAAACAATTACGTCTAATCCTAAATTTTCCACGTCTTTAGCATCTTTACAATTTGCAGTCGTTTTTATATTGTTTTTTCTAAACGTGCTAAAGTTCTTTAATCTTTTCCCTTTCCAACCTGCAGACAGTAAAAGGGAAATTCCAAGCTTAATTTTACGAGATAAAGACTTGTTTTTTTCGTTATCCCACGAAACTTTTAACCACGATAACAGCTTTGTGCTTTTTAAATGCGATGAAATTGTATAATCAATCAACTTACAGTTATAACCTTGCTTATTTAAATACTCACAGCTTGCAAACGCCTGTAAATTTGCGCCATAATTAGTATTATTATGTACTGTAATAACCCCTATCTTTTTTTTCATGAAAATCACCTTTAACCGTTATTATTTTCATCATTTTTCTTCATGTTTTTAAAAACGTTAATGATTTTATTTCGCAAAACAACTACTGCTATTAAAACCGCAACAATAAGCCCCGCTCTAAACCAAAAAGAATTATAAAATACCATACTGTATATCATAACCCCTATATAGCATAAAATAATTAAAGCAAACAGCCTCAAATCTATAATTTTATTAAGGTTTTTTTCGTAACGGCTAACCACAAAATAATACGCAGTAACTTGTAAAATACTACAAATAAGTGTTGTATATCCTGCTGCAATAGCACCAAACCAATATATACCTAATAAGTTCGTTATTATATTTACTACTGCAATTGACATCGTTATAACTGACATTTGCCACGTCTTTTCATAATAATACATTATATTTCCTATGATGCCGTAAATAAAAGAAAATAACGTTGATAACGAAAGTGGGGCAATAAACCAAACAGCATCTATATATTCTTTAGTCGCAAATATCAATATTCCTTCTTTTGCAAACAACACAACACCCACACAAACTGTCGCAACTAATGCAACGCAAGCTGAAATAGTGTTTTTTAACCCCTTTAAATTACCGTTTTTTATTGATTGCATAGTATACGGTATAAGTGAATGATTTATAGATTGCGTAATTATACCTATTAATCCCGTTATACTGTGGGCTATACCGTAAATTCCCGCAGCTGCCGTACTTATCATAGAATTTATCATCAACTTATCGCTAGAATGAAGTAGCGTTGAAGATAAATAATGCGGAATAAGCGGTAAATTAAACTTTAAGGCGTATCCCCAATAGTTTTTTTCATAAGTCTTTTTGCCTTTTACAAGCCAATATATAGTTAAATATAGTCCTATTGCAATTCCGCTTACACCAGCGCCAATGACTTTTGCATAAGCAGGATTTTTGGGGAAAAGAAGAATTGCGAGAATTGCTATTGCCGGACTTAATATTGCATTGATAAAAGTATAAGTGATAACGCTTTTATAGTCGTAAATAAACCTCTTTCGCATAAGCCAGAAGGTTATTGCAGCGTTAGTAAAGGTTTGTAGCCACATAAACACTAAATAACCCGTACTCAATTGAAAAAGTGACGGAAAAAGTAGGTTTATCGTTATACATATTGTATATATAAGCAAAGAGGAAACAAACGTCAAGGCTATCATGCTTGAGGTGTAACCCTCAATATCATGTCCGTATTTAGTTTGCGCAACGTTATACACCCCACCGGCAAGTGAAAGGGTTGCAAAAATGCTTATTACTCCTTCCCACGACACAAATACACTTGTAATACCGTAATCCGTTGGGTCCAAAAGCCTAGTAAAAATAGGCGTCGTTATAAACGATATGCCTTTGAGCATAACGTTAGAAACAACAAACCAAAACGAAGCCTTTGCCGCCGGCGATAAACTATTTATTTTTTGAAAAAACAATTTAATTTTACCCATTTTATTCAAATAAGGCCTCTATTTCTTGCATAATTTGTGTATTTGTAGAATTCCCACTTATGGGCTTTTTTGCAATCTCTTCCATTTTTTTGGGGTTATCTAAAAGCCCTTTGATTGCTTTATAAATATCCTCTTTATTTCTCTCTATTATAATTCCGTTTACGCCGTCTTCAATCATTTCCTTATAACTAGGAATATTAGATGCTACTATAACTGTTTGAAACATTTTTGCTTCTAATATTACCATTCCAAATCCTTCATAGCTTGACGGCTGAACAACTATATCTGCCGTTCTATAATAGGTATACGGATTTTGCTTATTACCAAGCAGTATAAACTTATCTTCTAAAGCGTGTTCTTTTATTTCTTCTTGTATAATATCACGGTAATCGCCATCACCTGCAACGTACCACTTTACGTTATAACCTTCATCTATAAGTCTTTTACACGGCTCAACGCAAAGATGAAAGCCCTTAAGTTCAACAATGCGACCAACCGACAATATATTTGTAGTAGTCGAATCCATTTCGTTTTCTTCTTTTGAAAGTCTATCAACTTCCCTATAATTCATAAGTCCGGGGATTTTTATTACGCTAAACTTATCGGAAAATTTAGGATATATTTCCTTTAAAGAATTTAATGAATTTTCAGACACCGTGATAATATTATCAAGCTTTTCAAAAGCGCGGCTATCCAATTTCTTATTAGGCGATATTTTTTTTATATCAGTATGTATCCATCCTATTTTTTTCTTTGCCTTTACGCATTCGGCGACAAAATAGCACGCCGAGCCTTCTTCATATCCGATAGCAACGTCATACTCTTTGCCAATATTAAGCATTGTTTTCTTCATCTGTCGCCAGTCGCCTACTGTAAAATTCGTTAATTTAAGCCTTGCTTTTATAAATCTTAAAATTCTATAAAAAGCAAAACCAAGCTTTTTCTGCTTAAAAAGCGATTTTATACTATCCCCTACTGGTCTATTGAAAACAGTTGAATAATATGGCGAATCCGGTAAAAGATTTACGTTTTTATTAAGCTTTTCAAGTAAAGCTCTACCTTCATTAAACAAATACAAATCAACTTCATATTTATCATAATCAAAGTTATCGCAAAAGTTTATAAGGCACTTTTCTAACCCGCCCATATTTAGACTACTAGAGACTATTAATACTTCCTTTTTCATAACTACTCTTTTCTCATTTCGTCTATTTTGTCCATCAATGTATCTGAAATTCCAGGGATAACTTTTCTACAAAACATATAGCCACTATTTTTCAATTCTTCAAAGTCTTTTTCCGTATATATCGCTGTGTCTTCATCGTATGAATGATAATGAAGAGGCGCCCAACCAAAATGCTCAGTTATCTCATGCTCTTCACCATGTTGAATCGTGTTTTTTCGTAATTTTGAGTTGAAAATAATTGTTTGCCAATATATTTCTACCGCAGCATGCACTCTCTTCATCTGTCTGTTAAACACTTTGTCATTATGATAAGTATTTAGAATTAGTGAAGCACCTTCTCTAGTATAGGCTGATAGCATCTGCCCAAAGTAAGGTTCAACCTTCTTTCCGTCTAACTTTACTAACAACTCTTTCTTTGTAAACGGTTTTGTGATAAAACGATACATAACGCTCAAATACACTCTACGCAAAAATCTATTTTTAAAAGGGACGTCAAAATACCATCTCTTTAAGATTTTGTTTTTATCGGTTGCTATAGTAGACGTAGAAATTTTATACGCCATTACATATTCAGTTATTAAATTAGCTTGAAACTCATTACATATTTGTCCATCAGTCATTAAGGGATAATCTTGTCCCGTCATAAAAACAAATCTATCGTATTTTTTTTCGCTTTTTAAAGCCTTTTCCAACAACTCTAAATATGCTTGAACCATTGTCCAGCCAGCCCAAGACACCCTATATTTAGATATAATGTCTACCCTTTCTTCTTTACCGAACTGATTTAAAAAACTTTTACAGTCACTTTTTTTATCTAAATGTATAAAACAATCTCCCGTTTTTAGCAATCGATTTGTAAGTCTTTTAATTTGTAATGGATCTCTATGAACTAATATTAAATATGCTATTTTCATTGTTTTCTCCGATTTTTTAACTTGTACATTAGCTTTGGCATTGCAAAAATTATTGATGCAATTTGTAGAACTATCTTCTCTTTTTGTAAAAGATATTTATTAGCTTTTATTTTATTTTTGTTTAATTTTATCTCTTTCTTTATTAACTTTATTTCGGCGTTATACTGTTTTCTTTCTTTTCTTGTAAGGCTTACAGCCAGTAGATAATACATTTTAAACAAATAATATTCTTGCTCTTCCTGTATCTGATACTTTTTGTCCTTTATTGCTTCTAATGACTTATAATAAAAATATAACGCATCAAAATAAATATTTCCTCCTCCGCTACGAGTAACACTCCCTTCACTTAGCAAATAATTATAAAATGGAAAATTATAAATTGCAGTTCCTTGCGTATTTAATAAAAGCAAAATTGTAAAATAAAAATCTTCTACTCTTTTCCCTTCTGGTATTTGCAAACATTTAATATATTCCGACTTTGTAATACGCGTTGCCAAATGAACATTCCCTTTTCTTAAAAAAATGTCACGAATAGCCTCTTCTGCTGTTTTACGACATATACACTTATCCTTAGCATCTTCTACAAGTACATCCCCATTATTATTAACTACACGTGACACACATTCTACTGTTGATAAATTATTTTCTTCCATAACTGAAAGCAGCATGGAAAAAGCATCATTGTCAAAATAATCGTCCGCATCGCAAAAGCCAATATAACTTCCCGTTGCCTCTCTTATCCCTAAATTTCTTGCCGAGGCCGCGCCACCGTTTGGCTTATCAAAAACCTTTATTCTTTTATCCTTTTTTGCAAATTCATAACACAACTCTAAACTCCTATCCTTTGACCCGTCATTGATAAGAAGTAGTTCTATATTTGAATACGTTTGATTTAAAATGCTGTTAACACACTTACTCAAATATTTTTCAGCATTATATACCGGAACGACAACACTTAACTTTTGCTCCATTTTAAACTCCTTGCCAGAAAAATTTATAACCTATACCTAAATTTCGGTATACAAATAAAGCTATACAAGCGCCTAATATTAACCACTTAAAAAGTGTTTTTATTCTTGCATCGTTATAATCTACCGTTTGTGAAAAATAAGCGTATAGTCCATACATAAAGTAAAAGCTTATTCTTTCTGCCGTCCTTGATATAAGTCTTAAAATCCAAAAAACAACTGTCATTAACGCCATTTGAATAATTACAGTTTGATTCTCTTTTTCAGCGTCCTTACCTTTCATTACAACAATAGCATATCCGCAAATTAACATTGTTATCATTAAAAATATACCGCCGTTTCCTGTTTCCTCAATTTCGTACTCATATCCAAGCAATTCGTTAAAGAAACCTTGAAAAGCCGCAAAACCGACAATAAAGGCACCTGCTAAAATTACATAGGTTATTATCATCCACTTATACTTTTTTATTGCGCACAATGGATATAATAAAAGAAAGATCATTGCCGATTTGTGAAACAAATATGCCAGCACAACCAAAAGTAAAAAGCGTATAGGCTTTCTCTCTTTTATAAAATCTACAGCCCAAAGACATATTGTCATTGCTAACGCTTGTCTTAAACCCGTTTCTATAAACTGATAAGTTCCAAGTGTTATAAATAAATAAAAGAAAATAAACGGGTTATTTGTATATTTTAAAGAAAACCTATATAGCGCGCCAAAAATAACTATCGCGTTAATAAGAAAGTAAACCGTATAATTATCAGTTAATAGCGAAATAAGCTTTACATATACTCTATAGCCTACTTCAACTCTCATTAGCTCTTTATTCAAAAGGTCGGCAAAAGAATACCCTCTTATTTCTCCTTGAAAGAATCTAACGTAACCAATTGTATCCACTCCAATATATTTATATCTTAATACAAATAATAGGACAATAGGCAATATAGCAATAAATAGAAGTTTTTTCTTTAATCTTTCTTGCTCTTCGCTATTAAGTTGTTTTCCCGTCCTTTGCAAATCGTAAACAAGCCAAGAAAGCAAGGGAAATATTGCGGCTACGCAATAAAAAATCATAAGTTATCCTCTTTATATACTTCTAAATATTTTTTATAACAGTTATCTTTGTTAAACTTATTTTGTTTTTCCTCAACGCTGAATTGCATTAAATTATTTTTTATCTTTTTTATACTTTCTACTATTGCTTCTCCGTCGTTTTCATCAACAACAAATCCGCTATCGTTATCAATCAGTTCGGGACTACCGCAACAGTTATACGTAATAACAGACGTACCACAACAAATACTTTCCATATTTACCGTCGGCAAAGTATCTGCGTGCGTTAAATTCACAAAAACGTTTGCAGTAGAATAAATCTCCGCAAGCCTTTTTCTATCGGTTACGTAGCCGATAGATATTACGCTTTTGAACCTTGAAAAATATTCTTTTTGATAATCTTTACAACCAACTATTATAATTTTTGTAGACCCGAATGCAGTTACGATTTTTTCTACAATCTCTTGATTTGCCGGTTGCACCCACTTATCCGCCATGCCAAGTATAACAAACTCATCATTTTTTATACCGTACTCACTACGAATTTTACTCTCTCTTGGAGTAAAAATAGAAGTGTCTACGCCGTTATATATAGTTGTTATTTTCGCGTTTTTTAGCTTGGACCTTCTCGCCTCGTTTGAAATCCAGTTGCTACACCCAACCAAGGTTAGATCTTTAATCTTGTTCAAATTATCCGTTCTGTCTTTTAAAACCTTTGCAGTATTATCAAAAAACAAGCTTTTTACTTCCGTTTTGTTTTGAGGGCAATTTCCGCACGATGTTTGCCACTTATCGCATTTTACCGCCGAATAGTGCGAGCATTTACCAGTAAAATACCAACAATCATGCATAGTTATCACGGTTTTAATATCGTTTTTTGCTAAATACTTGCAAAGCATATTGAGGTTTATATAATTACTGTGAAGGTTATGTAAATGCACTACGTCGGGCTTTATTTTATCAACCCACTTTAAAAATCTTCGGGTTGCGCCTTTACTTGCATAGGCTTGCTTACCAAACAAACGCGAATACAAAGCATGAAATTTCCAGTCCAACTTATTTCCGATTTTATAACCGTTATCTACCTTTTCATTTGTTGTTTGATAGGCAAAATACGGCTCGTCACCGTTATTTTTTAGCATTTCACCTATATCTTTAGTTATAACCCCTGTGCTTCCGTTACCATACACGGCGTTTATTTGTAAAACTTTCATTTTTTCAATAAATTTTCCATACGTTCTTTTATGCCTGCTTGTATGACTTTTATATCCCTTTTTTCTTTAAGATACTTCTCTACATTTTGACTAATTTCCGCCAAATTAACATCCTTATTATAAATTGCTTTTAATTTTTTTTCTATTTGACTTATATCAGTTGCTACAATTGCAATACCGTTTTTTTGTAGTACTTGTATTGAGTTTACTTCTTGAGGACCAACTGCAAATATCGGTTTACCGGAAACAAGATAATCTATAATTTTTGTTGAAAATGACATTCTAGTAGCAAAAATTGCATTTTCAGTAAACCCTTCAACATGTACAAGATAGTCAGCTTCTTTTTGAACCTTATCCACTTCATCCTTGGATATTTTACCGTGAAACTTTATTGTGTCATATCTTGAAAAATTGTCCTTAATTTCGTCTGTTAACGGTGTGGCTGAATAAATATGTAAAGCTCCTTTAATTTTGGCTTTAGCCATTGCTTGTCCTATTTCATATAAAACCTTATACCTATCATCCCCGATATTGCCTGTATAAACTAAATTTATTTTTTCATTTTTGTAATTCTCATATACAATCGGCGATAAATTTTCCGTATTAACACCTTTTCCTATTAAATAACAGGGCTTATTAAACTCTTTCCCATATTCTTCCTGCATGTTTTCAGCAAAAACTTCCAAATATGCGCATCTAGAAAATAGCCAACGCAACTCTTTTCTTGTTTTTTTCTTATATATCTTTTTAAAAAACGATATTCCTGGATTATAGCCATAATCATCATCAGAAATATGTGCAACACATGGGACTTTTAATTTCTTAACAATAAATTTTTGTACCCAGCACAAATAAGGCGCAGAATAAATTGGCAAATAAATTAATTCCGGATTTGTTTCACTTAAAAATGCACTTAAGGTTTTACTTTTTTTCCATCTTCCCAGCTTCCATATAATATCGCGTATAATAAACGCAATCAACCGTCTTTGCTTCCTTGCCTTGAGTGATACCTCTTCATTTAATTCTGTTTTATTGTCTTCGGCTCCTATTTCCCAACAAGGGTCATTAAACTTATAGATACTTTTTAAAATAGACTTGTCGGTCATCTGTATTGCTCTTTTTACGATAGTGTTGTTCGATTTTCCATTTTTACAACAAATGTTGTAAATTTCAACATTATCCATTCCGCAAAAAAGATTCGAAAAAGTATTACCAAAACTATTAGACTCATCCCAAGTAGAATTACTTATAATTAAAATTCTCATAATAAAACAATTAGTAATATTAATAGCGCTAATATGATTGTAGAATAAAATCCTGCGTATATAAAGAAATATTTTTTATTGAGTTTTGCTATTTCTTGAAATCTAGAAAAATTAAAAAATAATGATTTTATTTTTCCTCTTACCCCTCTACAATTATTTATTTCTTTTTCCGTTAATAGTTCTTCTGAACAATTATCCCTATATGTTAAATTCTCAATTCTATCAAATTCAAAACCTTTATTCAAACAATATTGAATTAATTTGTTGAATTTCTTAATCTGTCTTTTATCTCCCCTGATTTTTTTTCTGTAAAATGCTTTATCAATAAAATGCCACGAATGCATTGTCAAAACAACATGCTCTAGAGATTCTTCTTTTAAAACTTCTTTTATTTCTTGCAATGTTGCTTCGTGGACATCTGTATTTAAAGACTTTTTTACACCTAAAAAATCTAAACACACAAACCGCGTATTAGGTAACACTGTTTGGCCTTTAAAAATTTTAGGTCTATTTATCACATTAATTTCATCAAAATATAGATGGCACATTTTATGGTTGTTGTAACAATAGGACAAATCGATTGTTTCAACCCCTAATTCTTGCAAACATTCGTACATTTCCAAACAAGCAGCATACCTACCAACTCTAAATGCTGCACATTTTTCTTTTCCTAACAAGTCACAATATTGCTGAAATCCTTTTCTTAAAATATCCTTTTGTTCTTCTTTAGTGTACTGCCATAAAAAAGATTTATCGTCATTTCCTGAAATATAGTTTGGATGAATATGTAAATATATCGGTTGATTGTACTTCCTAATTGTTTCTATTATCTCTTTTGAATACTCTTGTCCGTACCTAAAAGACTCACACATATCAAAAAAGAAATTAATCGGGATATTATATTTTTTACCCTGCTCAAGAATAAACTTAATCCCATATTCCTTATCCTTTACTTTTCCCCAAATATAACTATTTACTTGATTTATATCATGACATTCCGTATCAACCGTTATATAAATCTTTTTCATTTTTACTCTCCTCTTAAAAACTTAACGCAAGGTAAAAGTCTATTACAAAAATTAACATTGTTTAAAAGTTCTTGGCGGTTATTTTTATCTAACATATAGCCTTCAGAATTCATTAGTAGATTTAATATAGGCTCATCATTGAAATCTTCTATAACTACGCCCAAATTATATTCGTCAATTTGTTCTGCTACATCTTTTACATAAGGTGTTGCTATTATTTTCATACCACTTTGAACATACTCGATAAATTTATTTGGGTATGCCACATTATTTGTCACACAATCTTTTCTTAATAAAAAAGCGAAATCCCCCGCACAAATAGTACTATTAACAGCACTATACTGTAACGAATCAACAATTATTTTTTCACTTGCATATTTTTCTACCGCAGTTTTATCACCCGATAAAAGCAACATTTTACAATTGTTCAACCTCATTGCTATTTTATTAAATAACTCTACGGACTCTTCTATGCACTGCCACGGAGATACGCCTCCAGAATAAACGAAAACTTTTTCTTCTTCAGCAATCCCATACCTCTTCCGTGCTTCATTTCTACTTTTTACTTTTTCATCAAATTTTAAAACCACATTACTTTGCGCACACGGAACAATAAAAAATTTTTTTTCGGCTACATTATATTCCTGTATAACATACTCTTTTAGAGCTTTAGAAACGACAAAAAATGCATCCGCAAAATGAAAATACTTTTTTTCTTGAGTTTTAAAAATTTTATATATGGCACTTCTTACAATGTTTCCAAAAAAGCCCTTATTTTTAAACTCAATTAATTCTTCAACCGCGCCATGAACATCTATAATCAGCTTTACTTGCTGAAAATTTCTCTTTATTTGTTTACATAAACTTAATACTAAATTGCCAGACACAACTACAGCGGAATAATCTTTTTGTTTTAACAACTCAAAAATTCTTTTCTTAAGTTTTTTTTGCTGTTTTTTCATCTTGAAAATATTGTTTTGCGGATATAAAAATTCTTCCAATGTGGACTCCGCTCCGATATCTTCTCGGCTTTTATTTTTGTATTTATCTCCTCTACACACCAAAAAGTCAGTCTTTATTTGATAATCTTCAAAAAAACTTATTGCTCTATTTTTTATAAGTCTTAATTCTCCACAAGTTGTTAATATGTTTCGGCTAGTGATAAATAATATTTTCATTTTACACCTTATATTCTCCACTTTATTTTTTACATACTCTTTTGATTAAAAAACTTTTCTTCATTGCAAATTGGAATTACAATACTAAATCTTATACTTTGAGACATTACAAATTCTCCTTATACCAAGCGATTGCTTCATTTAAACCGCGCGCAAAATCATATTCGGGCTCATAACCAAGCAGCTCTCTTGCGCTAGAAATATCCGCATTAGAATGCTTAATATCCCCCTTTCTGTCAGGTCCGAAATTCGGCTCGATATTTTTACCCAACGCTTTCGTCAAGGTATAATATATATCAATTAAATACTCTCTACCGCCATAAGCGATATTATAAGCTCTGCCCGCCGCCTCACTCGACGCCAAGCAAGCCTTTAAATTCGCCTCGATAACGTTTTCTATATACGTAAAATCACGGCTTTGCTTACCATCACCGTTAATTGTCGGCTGTTCGTCATTCAAAAGCTGCTTAATAAATTTAGGAATAACTGCCGCGTATGCGCCGTTCGGATCTTGCCTACGCCCAAACACATTGAAATAACGCATGCCGTACGTGTCCAAACCATACAGTTTTGTGTATAATTTAGCCCATTCTTCATCACAACGCTTTGTTAATGCGTATGGCGAAAGAAGATTTCCTTCCCTGCCTTCTCTTTTAGGTAAGTTTGGCTCATCACCGTAAACTGAAGACGACGAGGCGTAAACAAACTTCTTTACGCCCTTTTGTCTTGCTGCCTCAAGCATATTTAAAGTTCCTTCAATATTGTTCCTACAATAAAAAATAGGCATTTCTATTGAACGGGGAACACTACCCCAAGCAGCTTGATTGAGTACGTAATCTACTCCTTCACAAGCCTTCATACAAGTATCAAGGTCTTTTATATCCCCTTTTATAAACTCATAATTAGGATTATTTAAAAACATATCCACGTTAGATTGTTTTCCCGTAGATAAATCATCTAAACAACGAACTCTATAACCTAAATTAAGTATTGCCTCACAGAGATTAGAACCTATAAATCCTGCTCCTCCAGTAACCAAAAACTTTGCCCCTGCGGGAAACTTTAAATGCTTATATCCCATTTCTTATAATCTCCAGTAGCTATATCCTGCTTTTTCAAAAGTCTTTCTATCGAGAAGTCCTTTTATGTCAAGAAGGACTTTCTTTCCTTTTCCAAACATTTTATCCATTTCTTCCACGGTAAAATGAGCAAATTCATTATGCGCTACGGCTAAAACTATAGCGTCCATATCCTTTATTGTGGAAATATCTACAAATTCCACACCGTAAAGCTGTTTAGCCTCTTTAGCATCTGCGGTAGGATCTGCAATAGTCGGCTCTATACCGTATTCGCGAAGCTCTGTTACTATATCGTATATTTTAGAGTTTCTAGTATCGGGACAGTTTTCTTTAAAAGTAAAACCAAGAATTGCAACCTTTGCATTCTTTACTGCTTTTTCAGCCTTAATAAGATTTTTTACGACGTTTTCGGCAACGTATTTACCCATATCGTCGTTTATTCTTCTTCCCGCTAAAATAACTTGGCTGTGATAACCGAGCATCTCTGCTTTATAAGTAAGGTAATATGGATCAACGCCGATACAGTGTCCGCCAACAAGTCCGGGATAGAATTTTAAGAAATTCCATTTAGTTCCTGCTGCCTCTAAAACTGACTTTGTATCAATGCCTATCTTATTAAATATTATTGAAAGCTCGTTCATGAACGCAATATTTATATCTCTTTGACTATTTTCGATAACCTTTGCAGCCTCGGCAACCTTTATGCAAGACGCTCTATGAACACCCGCTTCAACGACAAGTTCATAAACTTTAGCCACAACGTCCAAAGTTTCATCATCCATACCCGAAACAATTTTCGTTATAGTTTCAAGACGGTGAACTTTATCTCCGGGATTTATTCTTTCAGGCGAATACCCTACTTTAAAATCAACTCCGCACTTAAGTCCTGACTCTTTTTCCAAAATAGGAACGCAAACGTCTTCAGTAACACCGGGGTACACGGTTGATTCATAAACAACGATACTTCCCTTTACAAGATTTCTACCGACAATACGGCTTGCTCCTTCCACGGGAGAAAGGTCGGGGGTATGATCATCATATACGGGAGTTGGAACAGCAACTATATGAAATTTTGCCTCTCTAAGCTTAGTTTCATCTGCAGTAAATTCTACGGTAGTTTGCTTTATAGCCTCGTCGCCTACCTCGTTAGTTGGGTCTATTCCCGATTTGTAAGTTTCAATTTTACCTTTATTAAGGTCAAAACCGACAACCTTTACTTTCTTTGCAAAAGCAACAGCAATTGGCATACCAACGTAACCAAGACCTACAAGTGAGATTTTTTCTTCGCCTTTTACAATTTTTTCATAAAGATTTGTGTACATTTCCATTTCTCCTTAATTTATAGCGTATTTATTTGATTGCGATACTTATTTATTACAATATTTCTATCAAACTCAACTTCCATTTTGTTTCGTCCTGCAACACCCATCGTATTCTTTTCTTCATAAGACAATGAAAGGAAACTATTTATTGCAGCTCTTAAACTATCCGCATTTCTTACTTCAAACCCAAAACCTGTTTTCCCCTCGTCAAAAGACTCCTGACAACCGGATATATTTGATGCTATTACAACTCTGCCACAAGATGCCGCCTCAAGTAACACGTTTGCCATCCCCTCATGATAAGACGGCAACACGATTGCATGAGCATCTCTTAAATAGTCTACAACGTTTTTTCTATACCCTACGCACTCTACGTTTTTTAAGCCTATAAAGGGATTTTCTGAGCCGTATTCAACGTCGCCTAAAACAGTAAACTTTAAATCCGCTCTTTCTTCAAGATTTTTTGCCGCTTCAGCAAGCTCATAAACTCCTTTATCTCTAATAATTCTTCCTATAAATATGATATTGTTGACACCGTCCTTGGGGTAATCCATATATTTAAACTTTTCGACGTTTACTCCCGAGCCCGGCAACAATTCACCCTGCTTACCCACAATACCTTTACTTTCAAAAAAGTCTTTATTAGCCTTGTTTTGAAAAAATACGCATTTTGCCTTTTTTATACCTTTTTTATATAAGAAAAGCATCAATTTTTGTAATAATCCCTTATCCCCAACAACGCCAAGCCCCGTAACGTTTGCAACGTACGGAATTTTAAGCCTTCCGCATGCCATTCCACCGTATACGTTAGGCTTTATGGTAAACGTAAGCACTATATCCGGACGAATCTCTTTTATTAGCTTTATATAGTCCTTATAAAGCTTAATATCTTTAAAAGGATTCTTCCCATGCCTTGAAACGTTAGTGTTTACCACTTTAGCCCCCAAAGCCTCGATTTCTTTCGTTCTCTCATGCTCGGGAACGCTTACCGTAACCTCGTTACCGTCATTTACAAGAGCCGATATAAGCTCGCATCTAAACTGTAAAATAGTGGTTACGTCATTTGCTAAAATAAGTATTTTTTTCATATTACCAGTTCTCTTTTACCTTTTCCTCTACCGTCTTGGAATCTATTGAATATTGCTTTCTTAAATATTTTTGACTGCCTACAATACTCGAATATCTATCATCTAAAGCTATGCGTACAAGCTTTGCCTTAGCTCCGTCCATTTCCGCCAAAACCTCAGCAACAGCCGATCCAAACCCACCGCTTAAATTATGCTCTTCTACGGTAAGTATTGTTCCGTGCGTTTTTGCGCAATGCTCTATTACTTCTTTGTCTATCGGCTTAACCGTCGGGAAAGTATATACCGTCGGATTAATCCCTTCCTGCTTTAACCTCTCGCATGCCTCATGCACCTCGTCAAAAATCGCGCCGGTTGAAAAAATTGCTACCTTTTCTCCGTCTTGAATATTTATTGCCTTGCCGATTTTAAAGCCGTCAATTTTTTCGTGTATTCTCTTTTCTCCGCCTCTTCCAAGTCTTAAATAACACGTCCCCTTGGTTTCATATATTGCTTTCGTTGCGCACGCTGCCTCTACCAAATCGCCCGGAGCCATAACCGTTACGCTTGGAAGAGCCCTCATCATTGCAATATCTTCCGTTGCGTGGTGACTCATACCAAGCGACCCATATACAAATCCACCGCCAACGCATACTATTTTTACGTTTGCATCATGATAAGCGCAATCGTTTCTTATTTGTTCAATACAACGAAGAGTCGGAAAATTTCCTATCGAATACGTATAAACGGTCTTTCCTTGCATAGCAAGTCCTGCCGCAACCGAAGTCATATTTTGCTCGGCTATGCCTGCGTTTATAATTTGGTTAGGAAGTTCATCCCAAAACGGTTTTAACACACCAAAACCAAGGTCACCCGTAACTATGTAAACGTTTTTATCTTTCTTTGCTATTTCAAGCAACGTCTTAACAAAGGTATCTCTCATCTTATCACCTCGTACGGATCCTCTACCCCTTCAGGCTTTATAGCGTTTAATTCTTTAATAGCCGTGTCGTATTCTTCCCCTTCATGCGGGAAACGGTAATGCCATAAAATATTAAATTCCATAAAAGAAATTCCTTTTCCCTTCACGGTATTAGCAATAATAACGGTAGGCTTGTCCTCGCTATTTTTTGCAGTTATTAACGCCTCGCGTATTTGGTCATGGTCGTGACCGTCAATATCAAGAACGTTCCAACCAAAGGACTTCCATTTTTCAGCAAAAGGAGCAAGAGCAAGCGTATTTTCACAATAATCAAGGCTTTGCATTTTGTTACTGTCAACTATAACAACCAACTTGTTAAGTTTAAATTGGTTAGCAAACAACGCCATTTCCCAAACCGAGCCCTCATCGCACTCACCGTCGCCAACTATCGCAAAAGTACAGTAATCTTTATTTTCAAGTTTTGCATTAAGAGCCATTCCCGCCGCCATACAAACGCCGTGACCTAACGAGCCGGTAGACACCTCTACGCCCGGAATTCCCTTATGCGAAACATGTCCCGACAAACGGCTACCGTCTTGATAATGAGTTTTTAACTCTTCTCTATCGAAAAAGCCCTTTTCTGCAAGAGCCGCGTAAATCGCACCGCCGGCGTGTCCTTTGCTCAATACTATTCTGTCCCTGTTTTCGTCGTTAAGATTTTGTGGACTTATATTTGCAACGTCGTTATATAAAACCGCAACGACGTCGGATACGGACAGTATAGACGCTATATGACTGCCATGTGATAAATGAGTCATCTCTATTCCGTGTCTTTTAATAAGCCATGCCAACTGTTTACTGTTCATTCTTATCCCCTTGATATTTTTTCTAATCTGTTTATTTGTTCCTCTGTTAAATTCCAACCGAGAGCCTCTGCATTAGACTGTATTTGGCTCGGTTTTTTTGCTCCTACTAAACAAATAGAGCCCTTTAAATAATCTAAAATCCATCTTATAGCAATAGACGACACCGATTTACCAATCTCCGCTGAAATCTCTTTCATAACCTCTACAATCTCGAGGTTCTTTAAAAGTTTCTCTCCGTGAAAATTTACGTATATTTCTCTTGACCTTCTATCGTTTGACTCAAAGGCGCGATTTTTATCGTATTTGCCAGTCAAAATTCCTTGCCCTAAACTACCCCAAGTAAACGGAGTCATTTTAAACTCATCCCTAAACGTAAACATATCCTTTTCATTCTTTCGACATGCTAAGCTGTACTCGTCCTGAAATGATATAAACGGATTTTCTTTAAACGTAGAAATTTCCGCAACGTCGTTTTGATGAATATTAGAAAGTCCGTAATAACGTATTTTCCCCTGTTTTTTTAAATCCTCTAACGTTTCCGCTACGTCAACAAGAGGAGTAACTCCGTCACGGTAATGCACTTGATACAAATCTATGTAATCTCTATTTAGTCTTTTTAAACTACCCTCAACCGCTTTTCGTATATATTCGGGGCTATTATCATAAAACGACTTTCCGTTTTCGTTTCTAACGCCGAATTTAGTCATAATAACGACGTTATTTATATCTTTTCCAAGCGCCTCCGCTAAATTCCTTTCGCTTTCGCCAAGTCCGTATACGTCTGCCGTGTCGAAAAAGTTTATTCCCGAATTAACCGCTTCTCTAACGGTACTTATTAAACTTTCATGCTCGGTATTTCCCCAACCGTAGCCCCCAAGCGGACAACCGCCCATACACACGGGAGAAACCTTTAAATCAGTTCTATTAATTATTACTTTGTCCACTTGTTTCAACCTTTTCTTCCTTTTTATTTTTTACCATAGCCGTTATACCTCTCCTTATAAACACTTCTGCAAAATACACAAGCGATGCAAGGAGAATAATCAATGCCGTAACGACGACAAAATTCAACGGAAAAACTAAACTTTCAAATTTTCTTATCACTATAAATTGAACGATATAGATTTGTAACGTTATATTTGCAACGAATTTTATAATCGATTTTATTTTACCGTTAAACTTTGAAAGCGTTGATTCCATTCCAATCATAACGATAAATATCATAACTAATGCGAACAAAATGCAAAATTGATTTACTATTTGGACGCTTGCTATCTCCGCTTTCTTTGAAAAAATTATTTTCGAACCGAAATACAAAATTAAACTTACAGCCAATAACAACAACTCATACCATTTTATTTTTGTAAAACTATTTTTCTTCTTTTTAAACAACGCGCCAATGAGCATTGACGAAAAATATAAAAACATAATAAACGGAGAACTTACGTCGTCAATTACGTACTTCGTTTTGTCCACAAACAACATATATACGGTTATCCAGCAAACAAAGACAGCAACAATCGTTATCCACCAAACTTTTTCTTCCTTTTTAGCAAGCCAAGCGACAAAATAAAATATTGCATATAACACCATTAGCCAAACGAGAAAGATATAATTAGTGGGATACACGAAAAATCTAACAACATCATTAAATCCTGTTACCGAATAAAAACCCGTTAAAATGGTAATCAACGTAAATATTGCCATTACTGGGTACACGCGTAAAAATCTTTTTAAGTACCACTTAATAAAACCACCTTTTATTTCAGCAAGACAAAAGCCGGATACCGCAAAGAAAATAATATTACCAAGCATTCCCCCAGCCGCCATAGCGGATATCGGCCAAAT
>SVIB01000040.1 GCA_015055505.1 Clostridiales bacterium | reverse complement strand
AATATATAAAGGCTGAAACGCGTGAGGGTGGCGGAATTGGCAGACGCGTACGTTTGAGGGGCGTATGGTTATCCGTGTGGGTTCAAGTCCCATCCTTCACACCAAAATGAGCATTTTTAAAGCGAAACGGGCTGAAAAATGCTCTTTTTTTATACTTTTTTACCCTGAAAAATAGGTTTTTTTTCAATTTTTGGGAACTAAAATGGGAACTAAATTACCCTAAAAAAGGCTGTCAAATATTGATTTTTTGCGCCTGGCGTTGCTGAAATTCTAACGAAAAATGGGTATAAACGTTAGCCGTAACGTTCTTTCCAGGCAGGTGCCCAGTCCATAAATTGACTAACTCGTTATCTATTCCACACTCACGCGCTTTAGTGGTAAACGTATGGCGCAAGTCCTTAACGGTTGACTCTGACCAAAAGCGCTTTATATTATCTGAAATTGCTTTTGCGCTGTAGCGCCAGTCTTCACGTTCGATGCGAGAGCGCAACGCAAATAAGCCAGGGAAGATAGGAACGGTTCGGGTAAGGTTTTCTTCTCGCGCTCTTTGGTGCTTTTTAAGTTTAGCGTTATAAACGGTAAACGTTCCAGCGTTCCAGTCAAAACTCATGCGTTCAAGTTCTGCGCCACGAATACCCGAAAAAAGTATAATTAAATAGGCTGTACCAAAACCACCAGCGGCGTGCATCACGTTCTTAAAGCGTTTTATTTGTTCGTCGTTCAGCGCCTTACCGACTTTGCGTACATGGCGCTCGATTATAACGCCAGGCATAGGGCTTGTGATACATAAGCGGTTAGCCACGGCGAAGTCAAAAATACCGTTTAAGATAATCTTTGCGTTTTCGCACGTCTTGCCAAGAGTGCCAGCAAGAGCGTTAAAGAACGGCTGCAAGTCCATAGGTAATATATCTTTTATCTTTCGGCTGCCGAACGTAGGCTTAACGTGGTTATCGTAAACACTTTGGTAAACGCGCAAAGTATGTGCTGCAACGTGGTGCTTTTTATTTGAAAACCACAACTGCGCAACGTAGTCAAGGGTGTTGACGTGCTTAATGCTAACGTCAGCGCCCATTTTCTTTTTTAAGTCCAGGATGAACGCCTGGGCTTTTTCTTTTGCGGTTTTTAAGTTTTTAGAATTAAACGAAACGTCGAAACCGTCGCGTCGGTATCTGAACTGATGTGTACCGTTTTTTAACTGACGGTACTTAAGGTCTTTTAAAAATGGCATGTCTTTCAACTCCTTTACAGTCCAGAAATGATTATTTTGCTTATTAGGTTGTGAAGCAACGTTACTGCGCAACGGCGCAGGGGAAAAGCGGTCAAAAAAACGGTCAAGACCTTCATTGACCGTTCCTTCAACTTCAAGTTCGTGGAGCCTAAATTTCACTTTGGATAAAAAAGCCCCAATTTTCCTTAAATACCCTTGCATTTCTTCAATTTCGTTTTTCATAAGCGCCCCCTAAAAAGTAGTAAGCCTATTTTATAACAAAATACAAGAGTTTTCTTAATAGTACTTTTAACGAGAATTTTTACTTTGTCAAAATTCTCGTTACTTTTTTATTAGCGTATTTTCTCGCGCAGTAGCCGTTATCTGGTTAAAGAAAAAATCTTGCTGATAAACGTCTAAACAGTCAAACGCCTTCAGCAGTTCTTCTTCTCTTTTGCTTAAGCCAGGCGCGCTGGATACTTCGCGCTTTGGTTCGTTTCCAATTAAATAGTCAACCGACACGCAAAAAAAGTCTGACAGCGCTTTTAGATATTCAATTGACGGTTCACTTCTTCCTGTTTCCCAATGATTATAAGTTGATTTTGAAACGTTTAACATTATCGCAATTTCGCGAGTAGAGAGATTGCGCTCTTTTCTTAGTTTTATCAAATTATCCATATATACACCACCTTTTTTATCATAATATCTTTTTTTTAGACGTTTTGTCCACAAATTTTAGAAAAACGCTTGACAGTGTACAAAATGTATACTATAATCAATGCGTATACAAAATGTAGACAAGGTGGTAGTTATGAAAAAATATGATGACGGATATTTGCTCTGGATAGCCGATTTAGAAGTTCAAAGAACTTTAAAGCAGAGAGAGATAGAGCAAGATAAAGTATATTTGAAAATTGATAGTGGCTTATCAAACCATGACATAGGTAGAATTTTTTTAGATAGTCTTCAACGCCGTTTTTACGAGTTAGAAGAAATTGAAGAAGAGTTAGCGTTGGCGAGACAAAAAAGAGCCGAATACTTAAAACAGTGTCCGACTCAAGAATTTTTTAGCGATTATGGTATTGCTATTATGACTATTGAAGAAGACGAAGAAGATGACTAAAGCAGTTTTTCGATAAAGTCTCTTACTTGCTTTCTATCATTTTTTGAAAGAGAGCGATATTTAGAAATAAGCATCGTTTCGGTTTCTGTGATAGACGTTTCAATAAAACGAACGCTTTCGGGGTTTTCTGTATCTATTCTATACAAAAAGTCTAAAGCGTCTCCAAAGTTGTCGAACTCACCGTAGCATGCCCCTTCATAATCCCATATTAAAGGGTTGGCAAAATGCTTTTTATTGGTGATAAAAAAATCTAAACGACCACGCGCAACGGCATAAAATTTCTCAGAGTTTCTTATTTCTTTTTTACGCAAAAAGCCAGGTATAATTTCTTTTTCTCTTACAAGGCAATTCTGGTATAAATAATCAAACTCTTTCAAAGAGAAAGGAACACTATTTTTTGTGTTGACATTCCAAAAAACTATTTCCCATTTACTATTAACTGCAATTGGGCAAATTGTGAACTCATGATCTGAGTCGTTGAAAGTATATTGGCGGTCGCAACGTGGAGCAATTCTTTTAAGCATATTAGAGTTCTCCTAAATAAATTTTATAGCAAAAGTCGCTGATAGTTCAGCGTTTTTGAATAAGACGTTATAGTCTTACCCTTTCGGGGTGTTTTTGGTTTTACAACTCTATCGACTAACACTAGAGTTGGGGCTTAAGTAACAGTAATCCCTTCCAAGAAATTAAATTTACCACTTATATTTCTATTATATCATAAACACCCCCGCTTTTAAAGCGTTAGACAAAGCAAAAAAAAACAAAGTCAATGAATAAATGTTATCTTTTACAGCGTTTATTCAAAATATTATTCAAAAGGTTATGTTTTGGATCTGTAACCACAAGTCTGTGCTAAAAACCGCGGTTATGATACAATTACCTGCAACACCCGAACGGGGCGACGGTATATTCGCCCCAAAAAACGCTGAGCAATAACTCAGCAAATTAAAGGTGGTATTTTATGGAAAATAAACTTCACGAACTGAAAATCACGTCGATTCACTTTAACGAAGTTGCTACCGATAGAAAGAACTTTGAAATTAGAAAAAATGATCGTTCTTTTGAAATTGGCGACAAAGTCAAATTGAGAGAATATATAGGCGTAGACCATAGGGATATGTGTGTTTGTATAGATTCTTGCAAAACAAAATCTCTTGTCGATTGTCCGTTCCACCGTAAAGATTGTTTAGCATACAATGCACACGCTTACACTGGTAATTATGTTTTAGCAACCATAACAGACGTTTTTGACATCAATGATGTTATCCCAGGTTACGTAGCATTTAACTTTGTAATAGATAAAAAAACACTCTCAGTCAATAAAATTGAAACTGAATTGATTAAAGGTGTATGACATGCCGTGGTGGGCTTGGTTTTTAATTTTGCTTGCCGTTCAGATAATCAGTAACGGCGTATTTATATTATTTTTGTACTTAACGGCGCAACGCCGTTGAAATAAAAAAAGTAAGATAAGGAACTACCATGAAAAGAACGCTTACCGGTTTTTTCTCTTTTGTATTTATTTTAGCGCTTATAGGCAGCATTATTTTTATGCTGCCTTTTGGCGTTAAGCCAGTTAAAGCCGCGGAAGCGAGCGGAAACGTTAGCGTTTCAAATTATTTAACTGAAAATATTGTCAACCACGTTACCTTTAAGGAAGTAGTTAAATTTAAACTTAGCCTTCCAGATATAACTGGTGGTACTTATTTTGGATCGTACACAATAAAGTGGTTCGTTCCTACGGCTTACTATAATGAAGATTGCGAGTATGGTGCCGTAATATTCTTAAAATATACTTTGGAAAACGAAAATATCACTGATAATTTTTATTACCAAAGGGAGATTTACGGTAATCGATTTGTTATGACTAATTTTCATGAAGGTGAACAAAATGGCGGTTACGTAATAGGTATCGACGATCACGTTTATTACAATAGTCGAGAATGGTCCCTTGGACTACATCGTGATGAAAACACTGAAATGGCTTACGTCCTTTATGTTAAAGATTCTTCAGGATATATCACTTACGGTAAGACCGAAGTATTTTCACTAAACGGTGGCCATTATTCAGAATCGATCGGAATTAACGATAGAACACCAAGTGATATACTAGGGCGTACTTATGGGCTTGACGTTCTTTCAGACACCAGCAATTGGAAACCTTCTATTGCTTGGGATAACGGCGACGTTTTAAGCGGTGATACCGTGTTTAGATTTTATTATAACAAAATCAACGATAAATATTTATCTACGTGGACAACCCCAAAGTGCTTGTTATACGTCGGAGCAGATCACGTAACTATGCAAACTCATTCAATACAATATAACGGGCTTGTTAGTTATTTATTAGACGCGAACGTTAATGAAAATTACGTGGACTTTTTAATCCCGGCGGAACTTATTGAAGACTGCGGCGTTGGTTTTGAATTTTCAATATTACAACCTAACGGGACTTACTCGTTGGTAAGTGAAGACGTAATTTGCAAGATAGTTGCACCGTCAACAACTGAAGAACCCAAAAACCCAGGGACGGAAGATCCGGGGACAGAAGATCCAGGAACGGAAGATCCGAAAAAAGAAAACCCAAAAGAAGAACCGCAAGAATTTAATCTTGCTTTCCCGTTAGCAGGTTTTGCGATAGTGCTGGTTTTAGGTGCGGTAATTTTCAAAAAGAGGTAATTTGAAATGAAAGAAAAAAAGAAGAACAGTGTAATTGCCGCCGTGTGTACGGTAATTGCAATTGTAATAGGTAGTACGTTTATTATAAACGCTATTCCAAAAGAAGAACCGAAACCGGACGAACCGCCAGTAATTGAAACACCGGGCGGAAATGAAACACCGGGCGAAAACGAAACGCCTGAAGAACCAGAACTTTTAACAAGAATAGAGTTAACTTTTGATAACGTTGCTTATGAAGATACTTCTGGAAAAGGTATTATCAAGTATAAGAGCATAGTAACAATGGCTGACGTTCCTATTGCTAATGAAAATATAGACGGTAACGTCTTAAAATTAGTATGGCGTTCCGGTTGCACTGTATCTGTTAACGTTGATTTAAGTAAATACGATGTTGAAAATGCAACTCATTTAACTTTTTGGTTTGGTTCTGACGTTTTAAATTTTAGCGAAGGCTGGGCGAAACACGTTCAATGGAAGGATAAAACTATTTTTAATTCTCAAAAGTCTTTAAAGTCAAGTGATTTAGACCTTGATGCATACTTTGCTAGACATCCAGACGTTAACCCTGCTGACGTATTAAAGTGTGGTGAGTGGAAGAAGTACGAAGTTCCTATTGCCGACGTCTTAGAATTTTATGAAACTAACGGAAGAATATCGTTTTTTAATTTTATGTCAAGTGGTTTAACCGTAAATAACGTTTATCTTGCTAACGTTCAATTTGAAAATATAACTGAATAAAAAAATAAAAAAACAAAGGTGGTACATTATGAACAAAAAAAGAAATGACGTTGAGTTTTCACTCGACACACAAACAAAAAAGGCGCTTTTAGAGATAAACTGCGGTGATAGAGTTCGTTTTAAGGCTGACACTTACGAGTCTAAAATTTATCACAACGAAGTTTTCACGGTAGGAAGTAAAGACCCGTTAGTTAAACTTTCAAGTTACGGAACGCACATTTCGGTTTATCTTCAAAATTTGGGTTGGTTCCCTATAAAATCACTTGAGACAATAACGAAACCGTTATTGCCGACAATAGAACAAGTACACAAAGGCTGGACGTGCTGCTATGAAAACGGACCTATTCCCGACTGCACGGCTTGTCCGTACTTTGATTTAAGTTTTACGGAATGCAAAAAGTTACTTACTGCGCATGCGGTTAAGTTTTCAAAGATTGCAGAACAAAGGGAGGCGAACCAACAATGACGATTATTGATATTATCCTACGCATTATACTTGCCGGTGTTTTAATCGGTAGCGTGCTTGTTATATACGAAGTATGGAAGAATCTTCACGGCGTGGACCTATACGAAGTAGCCAGCGACGTTAAACGAATAAAGCGCGCAGTAGTATTTGATCCGGAAGAAGACGGCAGTATATGTAAAGACGGTTGCTGTAACGCATGTGAACATGCTGAGCACTGCCCGGGCGAACCTAGTTGTGAAGACTGCTTGAAAAACAAGAAAAAGGACGTTCAAGAACAATGATAACTACTTTTTCTACTCTATACATACTGAAATGGACGGACGAAAACAACAGTTCACACGAAGAACGTTCGTGGAATTTGGAAAAGACGTTGCAACGCTGCAGAGAGTTAAGGGCTAAAGGTTACGACGTTGGTCGTTACAAGTTAGTTACGGAAACGTCCATGGAAAAGCACGTTGTAGAACGAGTAATATAATTTTGGTTTCAACGTCGTTTTGTTACTTAGACGTTCGAAATATACCACCACCCGGCAAAAGGCTTGCCGGGGACGATCACACGAGATGTCTTTTGATTACACCTCCTTAAATATCGGGGAAGTAAAGGGTGCCTTCCCCGACATATCACAATGAGAAAGGCTCACAAAGGGTTCAAGGCCCTAACGTGATTTCATTCTAAAAATTTACTGCTCAGTTCCAAGAGCAAAGGAGACCTTCCCTTATGAAGAAGTTTTTGAAGTGGTTCGTAACCATTCTTTTAATCGTTTCATCTGGCATGACCATTTTTGATGGTATCGAAGCAAGAATGGAAGACAAAGCCGAAGACACCAAGACCGAAATCACAACTGAGGCTGAAGACACCGTAGAATAATGTCGCAGCCAGTCGGGTTTTTCACTTTGACCTGGCGCATTATCCAAAGGGTCCCCGACCTTATAGAGTTACTTTATAAGTATTTGGGACCCTTCCTGGGTAGTGGTAGTCTTATCGGTCAAATATTATGGATGGTTTTTTGTGTAAAAGTTATTCCGCCACTCGTGGACTTTTTTTCTGAGAAGTTCCCCGTAATATTCAAGGCGGTTTTAGATAAATTCGAGGACTAATATTATGGCTAAGACCTTAAAAATAACGTTATTGAGCATACTTTCAGCCGGGCTAATTTTAATTGCCGGGCTTTTCAGCATGTCGTTAAACGTAAAGACAGTTTATGCGGATGAAAACACAACTGATACACGCGTAACTATGCCGGCGCAAAAGTACCAAGACGAAAACGGTGCTTTTGTATTCTATCAAGATACTGAACTTAAAGAGTTTTCTACCGAAAAACAAGTTTTAAAATTTAACTTTGATATAGTTGACAGCAAGCATAAGTACGTCAGCAAGACTTTTGCTTATAACGCCGGAAAGCAACAAAATTTTTTTATAAAGGAACTTTCTCATGAAACGTTCCAGTATAGCGTTATACTTTACCGCGCGGACGGTAATTTTGCGGTCCCGCTTAAAGAATATCGTTTTGTTTTAGGTTTTTGCGGGAAAATATCTGATGTTAGAATGTATAGATACGTCGTAACGCGCGACATAGCGTTTAATGACGTTCCAAGTACGCTTTGGGTTTCGAAGTCTTCCTATAACGTAAAGGAAAGCAATTATAAATCTCAAACGTCAGACATTCAACAGATGCTGTTAAAGGAAGGTTTTACTAAACTTGTTTCATATGAAGAGGCTGAATTATTCTGGTTTATCGGTGAAAATCACGACGACTATTTAGAAGTGGAAGTTGAATCTTTTTCAACTGAATACCTTGCAACGTTGTCTTATGAATATAACACAATTGAAACGGATAATTTGTGGTCTGCTAATGATATTTATAAAACTACTAAAGGTTCTTTGCGTTCAAGCATTTCTTCAGTATATAGCGTATTGAAGACTGCTGAAGAAGGCGGAACTCTTGACGAAATTGTAGGTAGCGACGCTGCCACAAAAGAATTTGCGAATAATATTTTAGGCAACAAATACACCAAAAGTATTAAAGTAAACTATCTTAAAAGAATTGCTGAGGGCGTACCTTTTGCAACCCGTCAAACTGCAACGGTAGAAGTTCCCGTTGTAGACGGTGCGGTTAGTATGCAAGATGTGCTTGCAAAGTACGACGTGCCGAACTGTATCGGTTCTATTCCCCGTGAACTTATAAAGAACGAGTCGGCAGAAGACTCATACGACGTTGTTTATTATGCGCGCACCTGGCTTAAGGTTGAAACTGCGGACGGTAAAAGCACAAGCCACTTTTTAGATATAAACAGGTCCTATAAAGCGTATTTCGAACAAGCAATTGCAGATAAAGTATTCGAGCAAGGCGCTTACGAAGTAGTGATGTCTGATTTAATAACAAGGTTTCCAAACTTAAAATATTATGACGACGACCAAATTTTTGGTTATTTTGGTATTACGCCCGTGCCGGCAAATACGACTTTAGACAAAGCATTTTCTAACGCTTTGGGCTTGAACTATTCAAGCGCTGGACTTTTAAGCGTATACAATTATTCTGACACCTTAAACCTTGCGGATTATAACAAGTTACTAAACGATTATAATTACGGGCTTGTAGACAAGTTTATTTTAGCACACACTATCCCGGTTGTAGACGGTGGATCACTCGACGTTAATTATTACGTGTTTATATCCGACGGTACGACAAACAATGCCTTTATCGGTGACGGTGGACAAGATCCAGGGAAGGAAGGCAAAGGCAGCATTACAAGCAAACTATCTGGCTGGTGGGAAGATATTGAACAGTCAATAGGTAATTTGTGGGATAGAGCAAATTTCCCCTTGCAAGACGATTTTAGTTTCATTATAGGCGGTGTTGTAGCGCTTATCGTGGTATTAGTTATTAAAAATGCCGGTATTATTTCATTGATGTTCGGCAGTAAAAAGCGCAAAAAATAATTTACAGGAGCAAGAAGAATGAGAACACTTACACAAAACAAATTATTTAGTATTATACTTTGCGCGCTTATAACGGTGCTTGCGGTTTTAGGTATAACGTTTAGCACAAATACCGTCAAAGCGGCAGAACTTGAAGAAACAACGTTAACTTACGACGTAGAACAATCGCAAGAACTCAAAGTAGGCGACAGCCTTTTTGGGAAGTACTTATTTATTCCTGGGGATCTTTGCACAATAGACGGCGCCGAAATTTATCTCGATATTGCATATGCCGATTTTGCGGCGATCACTTTTGACGAAGGCTTAATCGTTTACGGTATAAAAATTGGCGACTACGAAAACGTAGTTGAAAACAACCTTTATTATAAAGCAGGCAAAATTGGTGACGTAGAAGGTTATTTTTACGACTTCACCGCCCCCGTTGAAGTAGAAATGGAAAACTCAACCGGTGAATATACTTACGTCTATACTTTAGACGAAAGCAACTTGACCGTACGCGAAATTTTGGGCGGAACTTTAAGAACCGTTGAAGGACCTACTGAAGAAGACAAAGACTTTGACGAAAAAGTAGACGGCTTTTTAGGTAATATTGGTGAATGGTTTTCTCAAGCCGGCGAAGACGTTTCAGCCTGGTTACAAAGTGAAACTGGTATTGTAATTAGCGGATCTTCGATTGTAGTTGGTGTAGTAATTATTGTTGTAATTGTTTCGATATTTAAGAAGAAATAATGAAAAAAGAAAAAACAAAACGCAAAAAAAAAGAAAAACAACCGGATAGGAGCCTTTCTGCGCCTTCAATGTTACGCCGTACGTATAAAACGTGGGTGTACAACATTTTAGCGCTGGTGCTCTTTTCCTGGCTGTTTTTTGCAAATTATACGATAGACGAACTGTGTTACGCATTGGACCGTTTTACAATGGGTGACATGACAAATTTAATAGATTACGCGTGCATTTTCTTGTCCTTTTGGATGTGGTTTAGATCTCTCATGCGCACGATCAACGTAGCAAGACGTACTTCAGATTCAATTAAACATGAAAAGGAAGTAGTAGAGAATCCGACCGCAAAACGCGCCTATGAAGGCGTAGAAGGGACCGGAAAGACGCTTAATACTGCAAATGACGTTTTAATGCTCGCGGCTGAGGCTGACCGGGCTTTACGTTTACGTTATTACTTAATGTGCCCGTTCGCTGAAGAACTAAAAGACGATCCAGACTTTAAGGTAGTTAAAGAAAGTGTTGAGTATTACAACTCACACCCGGATAAATTACCGCACGTTATGCTTAACTTCAAAATGAAGTATGAAGGGCGTGAGCAGTACGACTTCGACATGGCGTATATCGACCAAAATAAGCGTATTGCTGAAGGTTTTGTTATCGGATTAACTGAGGCAGGCAATATTTTGCCAAATAGTGAGTCAAGAATAAGTAAGGATCCAAAAAAGGACAAGTTCAACGCTAAAGGTAAGACTGAGTTTTTAAGCCTTTCAAGGCAATTTGCGGCGCTTAAAATGGTTTATGACGAACAAAGGACCGGTGAAGTATTCTTGCCGTTACGCTCCGTTACGGGGCAAAATTGGCTCTTGTTAGAACGAAAAAAGGTGTTATCACCGCATTTCTTAATTTGGCTGCTTGATAGAGTAGAAGACGTTATATTAAAGCGAGAAGAAAAGACCGGAAAACTAATTTCAAAATTTTATTCTAAATTGTCTGATTTAATAGAAGATATTGGTTTTTATGTGTTTAAGTATACATCTAAAGAATCAATTGTAAATAGTGTATTGTCGGAAAACAACGAATTTGTAATACCAACGGATATACCGTTTGAATTTGACACTCGCGGCGAACGCTATAAGTATAAATTATTTGGTACAAGTCCACAGTAAGTTTTACTTTCTTACTTTTGCTCCTTTTACTTTTTCATTAAAACTTATTATAATTTTGTTTTTTTTGTCCTCGACAAAAAAACAAATTAAACAGACTATATAAAAAGGAAAAGGAGCAACGAAAAATAGTTACAACTAAGGTACAACGCGGACCATAATAATTTTGCGATAGCGTAGCGACGGCAAAATTTTTCCCTATTCTCCCGGCGCGCCGGGGCGGCGCCGCGCGGATCGGAACGAGAGAACCCAACCGCCCCCCAAAGGCATACAAGAATGAACAACGTATCAATAAATAAAATTGACGTTCTGAACGAACGCCGCAAAGGGTTGCGCCCGGCAACGTCGCTGTTCAATTTTTACCGCGACAACGTGGACGGGCTAAACCGCATACACAAAACGAAAGACGAACTCGCAGCAAGGCTGAGAGTTTCGCGCCGAACTATATCGAATTGGACCCGCGCATTAGTCGACGCACAGGTCATAAAATTTAAGTATTCTGGCTCAGCGCGTTTAAACCCGGAAGTCTACTTTTCGGGTTCAGAAGAAGATTTTAAAAAAGCCATTTCGGAATACGAAACGTTCCGAAGTGATTTATAAAAAACAAAAGGTGGTATTATTATGAAAAAGGAAGAATTAAAGAAAACCCGACAATTTAAGCGGGCGAATACTAATTCGAAGGCTTATTTATCGGTCCCGCTTGCATGGTGTGTTAGGTTCGATTTAACACCAACCGAACTTTTTATTTTGCGCCATATCCAGTATTCGAGCATGCACTCTGAAGCAAAGTCTTTTACTGGTTCAATTAAAACCTTATGCGCAATATGTAACTGTTCGCTACCGACAGCACGTAAAGCGTGTGATAGGCTATATAATGACGGCTGGATAGATAAAATAATCGCCCAGCGCGAATTTGACAGCGGTAAACTTGTTGACTGGGTTCGTTATAGTGCTAATATCGATTATGACGTTTCGCCAGCGTTTGAAGGCATAGAAGACAAACTTGAGTGGATAGTAACGCGAAGGCGTGCTACTGGAACAATAAAGCCTAAATTAGGCTCTTAATTTATTTTTTTACTTAAAAAAAGGCTACACGGAATAGTGTAGCCTTTTTTTGTATACTGTAAAAAACTTTTACTACGTAGAGTAAAGAATTTTTATACTACGTGCGAGAGTAAAAAAACTTTATATGAGAGAAAAACCTAAAAACCGATAAAGTTTTTTTACAGTCGAACATTTCGGGCGCCGTGTTGTATAGTGTAAAATTTCTTTACACTATTATTATAGTATAAAATTTCTTTCTTTTAAGTGGGGGTGTAAAATATCTTTATACGAGAGAAAGTCAAAAAAGGGGGTAAAATATTTTTTTCAAGGTATAAAAAAACTTGCACACTATAATAAAAAAACTTGTTAGGGGGTGTAACAAGTTTCTTAAAGTCTAAATTATTCCATTAAAAATTATTCTTAAATTTAAACGCGCACACGTGTATATGCGCGCGTGTATAAGCCCGTATACGTACGTATATTCATAGGGTTAATTAGTATAAGCGCCTAAGTCGGCGCTATGCTGACAAAGTAATAGGCAAAATTGGGAACTTAAACGGGAATTTGTTTTTCGAAAAAAGCGAAATAATCAGTTCTGGACTGTGTTTTTTAGTTTTTATAATTCGGTTCAAGTCCCATCCTTCACACCAAAAAAACACAAGCACAAACAAGTGCTTGTGTTTTTTTTTGTTTACAACTAAACGACAAAAGATATTAGCATTGTGCCGAAACGGTACAGTGCTTTTTTATT